>JAJDTI010000159.1 GCA_022827245.1 Pseudomonadales bacterium
CCCTCCCACTCTCCAGTCGCTGACACTCCTCCTCACCCCGGGTGTTGAGCGCAACTCCCGGGCACCTCCTTCTGCCAGTCAGACCCGTCCTCCGGCTACTCTCGCTATCCGGGCTAAAATCCAGCGTGAAATCACCCTGGACAACAACGTAGCCGCCATCGACACCGCGCACCACACCGTGCGACAGTCAGGCTCGCCCTGCGTCGTATCCCGCGAGCACACCGCGGCTCCTCACCGCCTCACGCATCGAACATCCGGCCCAGCGGGAATTGCTGCACGCTTTGCTGGACCGGTTACCAGGGCGACCAGTTGTTTTATACTTCCGGCGACGAATCTCGCCGCGACCCGACGCGGAACCTGCGGTTCGACGCATACCGCCGCGGCTTCGCCATCGCGGGGTTCAGCCCCGCGGATTCCGCTGGCGCACGAGCGGCGGATCTCCAACGTGCAATTGCACGACTAACAAGCGTAATTCAGGCGATCTGCGGTTCGCGTGGCTGCTCCGAGGACGCGATGGGAGGGCTCGACGACATGCTCGTACACCGGAACCTGACGATGGTCGTTTGCGCGGCGGCGCTCGCGCTGACCGCCTGTGGCGGAGGCGGAAGCGGAGGCAACCGGGTCGTCGAGGACGACAACGGTCCCACCCCGGAGGAAATCGCCGCGGCGAAGGCCAGGAGCGAAGCGGTCGCCGCGGCGCTCGATGCCGCGAGAGCCGTCGGCACGGACGGCGCTTTCGACGACACCCCGTACATGGTCGCCCCCGTGGTCGCGGCGGCGAATGACGGGACGACGGTCGCGATCGGCGTGACGGAGAGCGGCACGCCGCGGGGCGGAAGCGCGCGCACCGGCGGCTTTGCCGAGCAGGAGGACAGCCCCGCGGCAATCGACGGCTGGTCGGGGGCCCGGTTCCGGCGCGGCACGACGGCGGAGCATCTCGTCGTCTATGCCGACCCCGGCGCGCCGGAGGAGGCGGCCTTCACCCCGGAGCACCTCAACCGGTTGAACGAGGTGAGCGGATTGTCCGGAGAGACGGTTCCGGCATCCGGGCTGGACATCCAGGACGCCTGGTGGCCGGTCATCCGTTCGGTATCGCTCGCGGCCGCCCCCTCCGGCGGCTCGATCACCCACACGTCGGAAGGGACCGGCGCGGACGAAGGCCGCGAGTTCACCGGCACGTTCGCGGGCGGAGCGGGCCGGTTCCTCTGCTCGGGCAGCGACTGTTCGGTCACGCTGGACGACGAGGGCACGCCGACGGCAATGGGCGGGACCTGGGCGTTCGCGCCCGACAGTGGCGCGATGGTGAATATCCCGGACTACGACCATCTGTACTTCGGGTGGTGGCTGAACGAAGAAGAGGACGCCACCTACGGCTTCCAGACGTTCGCCGATGGCGTGGGGTTTCCGGCCGGCGTGGGCAATGTGGCGGCCGGCATGGAAGGAACGGCGACCTACCGTGGCGCGGCGGCCGGCGTGTGGACGCAGACGGTGATCTCCGGGGGCCAGGTCACGGAGGCCAGCCGCGGCGAGTTCACGGCGGAGGCGGTGCTGACGGCCAATTTCTTCGGCGCCCTGGACGCCGGGGCGGTGAGCGGCGAGATCGGTTCGTTCAGCGACGGGGCCGGCGAATTGCTGGATGGCTGGCGCGTGACGCTGGAGGCGGCGTCGCTGGCGGTGGGCGAAGCATCCTTTGCCGGCAGCACCGGGGGAGCGGTCGGTTCCGGCACGAGCGGGGCGGGACACTGGGAAGGGCGGTTCCACGGGACCGACGGCGCCGAGACCAACGCGCGGCCGAGCCATGTCACGGGCCGCTTCGACCTCCACTTCCCCGGCGCCCATCTCGCGGGCGCCTTCGGCGCCGGGCGGTAGCCGCCCTTCGACGGCCGAAACCGCCTCGGGCGCGGCGCCGATGACGGGGAGGTCGCGCGCACGGAGCTTGTCTGGCACACCGACCGGTCCGGTGACCCCGACGCGTGTCCAGGAGTACACTGAATGGCGCAACAGAAACGTACTTGACGTACCGTGAACGGGACCACCTTCGACACACTCAGCGCCGCCCGCGACCTTGAAGCCGCAGGGTTCGACCGTGTCCAGGCCGAAGCGCTCGCCGCTGCCATTCGCAGTGGGCAAGGCGATCTCGCGACCAAAATCGATATCGCGCAGCTCGACAGCCGCATCAAGCAGCTCGACAGCCGCCTCAACATGTTGCAATGGGTGGTCGGCATCCAGTCGGCCGTCACACTCGCGACCTTCGCGATTGTCGCGGCTAGGCTGCTTTGACCGAGCGGTTTGCCTCAGCGCAGATTCGTTCTTGCGGATGGACCCTCGGACGCCGGCCCGCATGCCGGCGCGGGCCCTCGGGTTCGCCCTACCGCACCCCTCCGAACCCCGCGCTCAGGTCGCTGCGCTGGAGCACCCCGCCCATCGCCTCGTGCGCGCGGCCGAAGAACGCGCCGGTGACCTCGCCCTCGTCGCCGCCGGTCGCCACGAAGGCGTTGTCCTCGACCCGGACCGAGTAGCCGAGATCGCCGTCGCCCCACGTCGTGCCCGTGCCGGGCGCTCCGGGCGCCGCCCTCTCGCCCCACCGCTCCAGGTCGGTGAAGTCCAGGTGCCCTTCCAGGGTGGCGATCTCGACCGCGAGGCGCGCGTCTCCGGCGACCGTCTGCCGCTCCGGTGTGATGCCCGCGAGCGCGCCGTCCCAGGTGGCGGTTCCGTACAATGCCGTGTTGTCCGCGAGGCTGGCGAGCGGCTCCGGGCCGAACGCCCAGGGCCGCGCCAGCCCGTTGCGGAGCGCCACCCCGAAGCTCGCCGGCCCCCCCGGGGCCGCCATGTCCCCGCGCAGGTGGAACGAGCTGTCGCTCCAGGGACCCAGGGAGTCGGGCGAGAGGGCCTCCGGCTCGGTGCCCGGCTCCAGCCGCCCGTACGCCGCCAGCAGGGCGTCGCCGTCGATGGTCGGCAGAAGATGGGTGTCGACGGTGCGGGCCTGCGCGAGGAACGAATCCGGGAACCGATCCGAATCGAGGCGTCTCAGGAATCCCATTGCGTAGAGGAGGCGCCCGACCATGACCGCGTTGAGACTCTCCTCGGAATAGTACTTTCTGACCACGCCGGTCTCGACCACGGGCGAATCCAGCACCTCCTTCTCCCAGTCCCCCGTGTCGGGGTTCCGCACCCACGCGGTGCGCAGCATGGCCATGAAGTCGCGGCCGTCCGCCCACACGCGTGCGGCTCGCATGCTCCTGAATTCCCGTCGTTGCGTGCCGGAGTCGAATTCAGAGTTCGGATCGACCTGGGACGACACCGCGAAGCGCCCGCCATCGCCTTCCGGGTTCGAGGCATCGGCGGTCGGGGCGAAGTCGACGAATATCTGTCCGTCGGGCACGTTGCCGATCGCGGTGCGCGGCGGCAGCCGGGCGGGGCTGATCACGATGCGCCGGTCGGCGGGAAGGGCGGCGTTGACGACGTCGACGGCACGCGTCACGTACGCGATCGCTTCCTTGCCCGTGCCGGCCGCGAAGCGTAGCGTCGGCGGCTCCGCGAAGGTCGGGAGGCCCGTGGTGCCCCTTCCGGACCCGTCGCTGCCCGTCTGCGCCTCCAGGTACTCGATGACCCGCTCGGCGCTCGCGCCGTCGCGTACCTCGCCGGACGAGGCGGCGATGCCGTTGCGCTCGCCCGCGGAGGCGAGCGTGCCGGCCTCCGGCGCGACGCCGGTGCCGATGTGCCGGATGCCTTCGAGGCTGGCGGTGGGCGCCCGCGCCGCGTCGGAGGCGCCTGACACCCGCGGTTCCGGGTCCGTCGGGTCCACCGCCTCGCGGCCGGGCCGGTCGTCGTAGGTGGCGCCGAAGCTCGCCAGCAGACCGGCGTCCGGGTCGTGGAGCGTTCCCGCCGCGTCCTGGTGGCCCGTTCCGTAGAAGTCCCCCCGCAGCGTCGCGCTCGTGTGCGTTCCGACGATCGCGTTGCCGTCCAGCGCGAACGGATAGTGAAGCGCACCGCCGGCGAAGGTCCTGGACACGCCGCGGGTGTGGACCGCGAGCGAGGTGAAGCTCGCGGTGCCGTCCAGGGTGCCGAGATTGACCGCCAGCGCCGCGTCTCCGGTGACCGGCGGCATCGAGGCGCGATCGATGGCCGCGCCGATCAGTCCGCCGGCAAAGCGCGCCGTACCCGGTGAATCCGTCGCGGGATACGACCGGACCAGGCTCCCGGTGCTGCGGAGTCCGAACGCGTTCGCCTCCACCTGGAAGCGGTCGGTCACGTCCAGCGGTCGCTGGTTGCGGTACCTGCGCCCGGAGCCCGATTCCGCACCCAGGCCGATTCGAAGGTCGCGGGACACCGCCAGCGTGAATCCGGCGTGCCTGGTCCAGCCCGCAAGCCCGTAGGTCTCGGGGTCGCCGGTGTCCTCCCGTATGGTCATGCCGAGATCGGCGAGGAAGGCGAAGTCGATGTCGTGGGGCCGGTACGCCGGCCGCGGGGCGTTGTCCCTGCAGTAGGCCATGAGCGAGACGCAGACGCCGCTGTGGTGGAAGTCGAACTGTGTCGCCAGCGGACTCCGCTCGCCGTCGACCCAGGCATGCGGATCGGCTGCGTCCTGGAACGGCGCGGGTCCGCCATGGAGGGCGACGACGTGGGGTCCCGTCCATGTGCCCGCGTCGGTGTCGGTGAACGGGGCGTTGGAGTGCGTCCACTCCTCACCCTGCCATGCGCCCAGGGTATGGCCGATCTCGTGGGCGATTGTGGCGAACAGGCTGGAGTCGCCGGCCCGCCTGGGATAGTTCCGCAGGTAGTCCCTGTCGATCTCCAGCGGCGCGAAGCGGGGCTCCGGCGACGCGCCCGTCGGCCCGTGGCCCAGTTGCGCCCAGCCCGCGAAGTCCCGGGGGATGTCGTCGTCCCGGATGTCGATCCGGAGACCGGTGCTGACCTCCCCTCCCGCCCCGACGTAGACCCGGGTGTGGAAATCGTCTCCGTCGATCAGCCAGCCCTTGAGGTCACCCTCGTGCCGATACCAGGCGGCCCAGGTGTCGGCGATCCGGTGGCTCCATGCCTTGCCGGCCCGCTCCACCGTGGCGCGGAAGTCCGGGTAGCGCCATATCACCGGCCCGGCTGCGGACAGGTCGAAGGTGATCGACAGCGTGTCCGCGGGGCCGGCCGTCCAGCGTCCATACGTGACGCCGCGCCGCGTGCCGAGGATCCGCACCTCGTCGCCGACGGGCAGGTCCGGGGTCGC
Source organism: Pseudomonadales bacterium (assembly GCA_022827245.1). GTDB lineage: Bacteria > Pseudomonadota > Gammaproteobacteria > Pseudomonadales > Azotimanducaceae > VXNE01. The sequence goes on from JAJDTI010000159.1 coordinate 5,222, forward strand.
CGATGCCGCTGCGTGAAGCGCCTTGAAGTCGGCCGCATCGGCGTCGGGGTCGGGCGAGCGCAGCGAGAGGCCCTCCACCAGGCCCTGCACGCGCCGGTGTCCCCAGTGGTCGAGCAGGTCGGCGGCGGTGGTGTTGTCGCGGGCGTGCCCGGTCGGGCCGCCGCCGGTCGTGGCCGCTTCGGGTACCGGGGCAGCGGGGGCTGCGGACGCGTCCTCGCGGTGCTCGCCGCCGCGAGGCTCGGAGATGCCGAGGAGTCCGACCGTGACCGCGGTATCGGCGCCGCGAGGCTCCGGGATGTCGAACCGTCCGGTCGGACCGGTCGCGCTGCCGCCGGAGTGACCAGCCGCCCCGTCTTCGAACGAAACGTCCCGTGTCCGTGCGAACGAACCGCGCGATGACGGTGGCGCGCCGCCGTCGATCCCGAGTGGGAGACGAACCGGAAGGTCGGCGTCGTGCTGTGCGCCGGCGGCGCTCGCGGCGCCCAAGGGTTCGGGGCGTTCCCAGCCGTCCACGCGCTGAATCATGCCCTCTCGCTGACAGGCCACGAGCGGGAGCATGACCGCGAGGACGAGCGGCAGCGCGCGGCGGCGCGAACGCCGAGTTGAAGAAATCATGGCGGAGCCCGAGTCATGCCCGCTCCCCGCGCCCGAGTCGGACGTCGGACCATGTCCCGAACGACGATACCATGCTCCGATTGCGAGACCGAGGCGGACCTTCCGCCTGCAGGCTCATGGATCCTGCCTTGCGTCCCCCCCGGCGCTGATTGGAGAAGCCGCGTGTTCGCGGCGGTGTCACTGTGCCGCTCTGAAGGAATCGCTCAGAGTGACGAATGTCCCGACGAAAAGTCCGGCGCTGTCGTCGCTTTCCTCGAATTCCGCGTCGACGAATCCCGCCGCGATGCGCGGGTCTCCGGCCTGGTCGGGAATGTTGGACAACGTTCCCCCCCAGCTCCCTTCCGACTGCGTGATCGTGCGCTCGGGGTGCCTGACCGTGACATCGGTATGTTCGAAGGTTCCGTCCGGGTTGATGGGTGTCGTGCCGAGATGCATCTCGTAGTCGGCGCCGAGGAACTCGATATCTCTCGCCTCGGCACCGAGGAAAACGCCGAAGTGCGCGCGACCGGTGGTGATCTCGCCCACGCACCCCACGCAGCCGTGCAGCGTGCTGTCGGCGAAATTCGCCGTGAGCGTCATCGTGCCTTCCCATTCCTCGAGCAGGTAGGCGCCTTCGTCTTCTCCCCAGTCGCTCCCGGGGGTGTACACATAGAGTCCGCCGACCTGGCCGACGTAGGTGGCCTGACCGGTGGCCGGCAGCCGGGGAGGGGACGACGGATCGGTCTCGGGGCCGTCCACGATGGAGTACTGGAGGGAATCACCGAACGACAGATACGGCAGGTGCTGGTCCGGGAACTCCGCCCACCAGCCGGCCATCAGGTAGTCCTGCGGGTTGTCGCCATCCCAGCTCACCAGCGCGTAGGCCACCGATGTCCCCTCGTCCTTGTCCTTGACGAACGTCCAGCTCCGCGCGTCATGGCCGGGGATGGGAGTGGAGCCCCGGCGTGTCTCGATGGCGTCGTCGGCCGTGTTGACCGAAAGTTCCGTTCCGTCCTCCGTGGTGATGAACACCCGCAGATAAGGCCCGGAGAATTCCGTGTTCCTCACGAAGTCGATCCCTTCGTCGGCCGGAGGGACGTCGTGGCGGTTCATGCAGGCGCTCATCGTCAACGCCACCACCAGCAAAGCCATGATGGCTCGTGTACCCGGGTATTTCACATCGACCTCCTTTGCAGTCGCGATCAGCGTTCGTTGGTGGAGAGGGCGCCTGTGGCGGCGTGCGCCATCACCAGGGTGTCCTCCGGCACCAGCGCGGTGGTCGGCCAGCGTGCGCAGAGCAGGCGGTCCTTGCGCAACCGCGCGACGTTGACCATGTTCGACTGGTTGCCGCCCAGGATGTGGTAGCTCGCCTCGTCCTCGGCGAAGTAGAAGCCGACGTGACCCAGGCCGCTGGTCGGAGATCCTCGCCAGAACACCATGACCGCGCCGAGCTGTGGGGTCGTCGCCACTCCGAACGCCTCCCAGGCGCGGGCGCGCAGCACCACCGTCGGCAGGACCTCGTCGGGCAGCGATGCACCCACGCAATGCCCCGCGAACAGTCCGCACCAGGGGATGTCGTCGTCCTCGTAGGCGAGGTCGAGCCTGTCGGCCATGTCGAGAATGCCCGGGTTCGAGGCGGGCCCCTCGATCTCCTTCGTTCCGACCAGGCGCAGCGCCTCCCGGTACCACGGCATGCGGTCGAGCCCCGGAGGCTCGCCGTTGCGATTCGGCCCGTACAGCGCGAGAGCGGTGTCCGGACCGATGAGGCCGTCGCAGGCGAGGCCCCGGCTCTCCTGGAGGCGTCTCACCGCCGCGATGGTGCGCCGTCCCCGAATGCCGTCGATCGGCCCCGGATCGAACCCGAGCTCGTGAAGGCGCGTCTGTACCGATGTCCAGTCGAGCGCCGTCATGCGGGACTCTCCGCGCGCGGGTCCGCACGTCCCTGGGCCGCGATCGCGTCACGCAACCCCTCGAGCAGGCCTTCGAATTTCGCCAGGCGTCGCTCCACCGAGGAGAGTCGCATCTCCAGGGCGTGCATGTCAGTGCTCACTTCCGTGCGCAGCTCCTGCACCTCGGTGTGCACGTCCGCCCGCAGCTCCCGCACCTCGGTACGCACTTCCGCGCGCAACTCCTGCATCTCGGTGCGCAGCTCCGCGTGCAGATTGTCGTTGCTGCCGATGATCACGGCGCCGAGTGCAATCCCCACCGTGACCACCGAGCCGATGATGCCCAACAGCTCCAGCGTCTTCATGCCTCCCTCACTCCGCAACTGCGCGGCCCCTCGCGCCCGCGACCCGTATCGAATCGCACCGCCCGGACAGTGACAAGCGACTCGCGTCCCGGCGATTGTACGCCGAAGCCGTCATCACGAGGTTGCGCCGGTCCGGTTGCCGCCTCCGCGGCTCAGAACGACGTGCGCCATCCGGCGAGGACCGAGAACTGCGGCCGGGCTTCGGCGTCGTGACCCGCGTGGCGGGTCGCGACGGCCCCCAGGCGGAGCTCCCCGTCGGCGAGCGGCCGTTCCCACCGTACCGACAGGTCGAGCTGCCGGCCCGCGGGGGTCAGATCGGCTGCGAGCCGCCGGCGCACGACCTCGCGCTGCGGAGTGCGGCCGACGGGGACGGACAGCACCGCATCGCCGTCCTCGACTCGAAGCGGCTGGACGAGCGAGACCTGAAGCATCCCGCTCGCGGCGGTCGGGCGAGAGGCGTGGAGCGCGAACGCGCTGGTTGCCAGCGGCTCCACGCCAGCGATGATTCCTCCCTGCGCGCGGGGCCGGGCGAGCCCGAGCTCGGGACCGCCGCCGAATCGCCAGCCGCCCGCGCGGTGGTGGAGATCCAGACCGATGAACAGGGAGTCGGCGGCGAGGTCGCCGAATGCGCCCTCGGCGGTCGCCGACAGCATGCTGTGGCGCTCGCCGAGCCAGCCCGCCCGCAGGCCGAGCGGCGCATGCGCCGAACGCCACGACACCAGGGCGCCCGATGCCGGCCGGGCATCGCGATCCTCGTCGCCCTCGGTGGTGAACGCGGTGGTGACGAGGCCGCCGGGTCGGGCGAAGGTGAGGGTCAGCGCGTTCGGGGCGAGCCGCGCATGGCCGGTGCCGGTATCGCCCGGGGCCTGCCGGATCCCGACTTGCAGCGGGGCCGGCGCCACGTCCGCGTCGGGTTCGGCTTCCGGCCGGTCGATCGACGGCGCGGCCATGAAGTCGCGCAGACGCGCGCCCGCGGACGGCGGCGCCGGCGACAGGACGAAGTCGCCGAGGTCGAACCAGAACGGTGCGCCCAGCGCGTCGAAGCCGGCGATCTCGTGACCGGAGAATCCGCCCGCGGAGCCGCCGCCGAACGCCCCGCCGAGGCGGAGCCGACTCCGCCGCACCGGAGTCCCGTCGCCCGTCACCGTCCTTTTGCGCGCGAATTGCGGCTCGCCCACCGGCGACAGCGCCGCATCGAGATCCATCAGGCCCTGTCCGTAGATCGCGCGCTCGCCGTAGGGGCCGCTCTTGTCGGCGGTCCGGAAGAGCCTTGTCACCAGCTCCTCGTTCCGGAGCTGATCGCGGAACATCTGCTTCATCAGCGCGATGCCTCCGGTGACCACCGGCGCCGCGAACGAGGTTCCGCTCATGGATGCGTAGCCCCGGACCACTTCGCCCTGGTAGGGCCCGAAGTAGGCGCCGAGGACACCGAGCCCCGGCGCCGCGATGCACCAGTCCGCCGCGATTCCGCAGCGGTTGGAGAAGAACGCGATCTCCCCGACCTCCTCGGTCGTCACCGGGTCTTTCCTGGCGCCGGTCGTGGTCTTGCCGTCCTCGCTGGTCGACATGGTCTTGCCGCCCTCCTCGGTCACCGGGGGCTCTCCGATCGCCACCACGGCGATGGAGTGACCGCGGAGCTCCTCCGCGTGAGTCATCAGGCCCGCGAGCAGGCTGGGCGAGCTGGCGTCCAGGATGCCCGCCGGCCGTCCGAGGTAGTCCGTCTCGCCGTCGCCGGCGCAGTTGGCGGTGCCCGGGCGGCAGAGCCTCCCGTGGGCATTGCCGGCCGCCCAGACGAGAATCGTGGGGTCGTCCCGATCGGGCTGAGCCAGCGCCTCGATCTGGCCGCCCATCGCCGCGCGCACCGCCGGCACGTCGTCGTAGTTCTCGATGAGTCCCGTCACCCCGAAGCTCAGGTTCAGGATGTCCAGATCGTGCGACAGGACCTCCCGGTAGAGAGCCGCTTCTTCCTCGTCGTACGTTGCCATGATGGAGAGCGGGACCGGTGCGTACGGCGTATCCCGTGGCGGCGGCTGGCCGAGCGGAATCGCGAACATCCTGAGCGAGGCGTAGGGAGCGATGCCGGTGTACGGATAGGGGTATCGGGGGTTCACCCGCCCTGCGATGACGCCGGCGACACCGGTCCCGTGCGAGAGTTCCACCCCGGTTTCGTCCTCGGCGCCCGGCAGAAGCTCCTCGGTGATCTCGCCGGCCGCGGCGCCCTCCGTGAACGTGGGGTGGCCGAGGTCGATGCCGGTGTCGAGTACTCCAACCGTGACTCCGCGCCCGGGACGCTCGTCCCCATGGACGGCCTGGAGGTGGGACCAGGCATCCGCGACGTTGACGGCATCCAGGGCCCAGCGGTCTTCGAACTCCGGACTCGAACCGAGGCTTGCGGCGACGCTCGCCGCCATGTGCTTGTACGTGAACGGACCCACGCACCCCTCCACGGTGTAGATGCAGTCGTGGCGGGCGCACCCCGGCAGGAGGACGAAGGCGGCGGCGAGGAGCGACGCGACCGCCCGGGCTCGGACCGGCGTGCCCCGATGCCGGCGCCGGAAGGAACCGGAGCGTGGTCCCGGGGGCGCGGACCCACTCGCTCCCCGGACGTCGGCGAACTCATCGGCGGCGCGCACGGTGTGGCTGTCCATGGGATTGCTCTCCGCGTTCGCAAACTGACGCGACGGCCACCATGATCGCCGGTCATGAAACCGGTGGCCGGCGGATCGTCGCCGAGGGGGGGAGCTGGCCCTCCCGGATGCCTGCCTCGGCCCGACTCGACGGACCCCTCGACCGGGAGCACCGCGCGGGTGGTGGTGCCGGGAGCGAGACTCGAACTCGCACACTGTTGTCAGTACTGGATTTTGAGTCCAGCGCGTCTGCCAATTCCGCCATCCCGGCCGCGACGGCGCCCGCGGCGCGGGTAGCGAGGCCCTGCCGCGAACGCCGAAAGTATACGCCAAATCAGGGCCGCAGCCGGGTCGGGCGGGAACGGTGCTCTGCTACCATCGCGCCCCGTGCGCGTCTCCGATTTCGACTACGACCTGCCGCAGGAGCTGATTGCGCAGTTCCCGACACCGCGGCGCCGCGACAGCCGACTGCTGGTCGTCGACCCCGGGTCGGGAGGCGTCGCCCACCGGACGTTCCCCGATATCTGCGAGTCCCTCGTTCCCGGCGACCTCGTGGTCGCCAACGACACGCGGGTCATTCGGGGCCGGTTCTTCGCGACGAAGCCGACCGGGGGCCGCGTCGAGATCCTGATCGAGCGCGTTCTCGCCCCCGACCGCGTGCTCGCATGGCTGCGCTCGAGCCGCAAGCCGAAGCCCGGCACGCTCCTGTCGGTGGACGGTTCGGTGGACGGTTCGGCGGACGGGGGCGGCGGGTTCGTGGTGCGGTCCCGGCGCGAGGAGCTGTTCGAGCTGGAGATCGCGGGCACCGACGGCGTGGAGCGGCTGATCGAGCGGGCCGGCGCGGTGCCGCTTCCCCCCTACATCCGCCGCGCGGCCGACGACGGCGACACCGAGCGCTACCAGACCGTGTACGCGCGCCGGCCGGGGGCGGTGGCGGCGCCCACCGCCGGCCTGCACTTCGACGAGACGCTCCTCGCCGCGCTCGCGCGACGCGGCGTCGAGATCGCGCACGTCACCCTGCACGTCGGCGCGGGGACCTTCGCGCCCCTCCGGGGGGAGTCGGTGCAGTCGCACGCCCTGCACTGCGAATGGGTGGAGGTCTCGGCCGCGGTGTGCGAGGCGATCGCGCGCACCCGGGCGCGGGGGGGCAGGGTGGTGAGCGTCGGAACCACGACGCTGCGGGCGCTGGAGAGCGCCGCGGCCGGGGGCGAGGTGCGGCCGATGCGCGGCGAGACGGAGCTGTTCATCTACCCGGGGTACGAGTTCCGCTGCGTGGACGTGCTGCTCACCAACTTCCACCTCCCCCGCTCGTCGCTGCTGCTGCTGGTGTGCGCGTTCGGCGGCACCGGCGCGGTGCTCGGGGCCTACCGCGAGGCGGTGACCCGGCGGTACCGCTTTTTCAGCTACGGCGACGCGATGCTGCTCGAACGGGCCGGTCCCGCGGCGTGAACGGATACTCGTTCGCCCTGGAGGCGACGGACGGGGAGGCGCGGCGCGCCC
>JAJDTI010000121.1 GCA_022827245.1 Pseudomonadales bacterium
GCAGAGAATCGGCTCGCTCGGTGTCGAGTTGATCTCCTCATGGGTGGGATACCGCCGAAGTGCGGCGCTCCCCGGAACGATGGTCGTCGCCCCGGATTCGGCGGTGTAATCGTCCAGAGCCCAACAGGCTGTCAGCATGAGGTTGTGCTCCGGAAAGGGGGCCGGCATCCAGGTCTGGTCGGCGTGTATTCCGAGGTCCGGATCGCCTTTCCGTTTCAGGGACGTAGCCATGTTGCTCAAGATGAATCCGGCCCCGACCGAGAACTCCGCGATAGCCATCAGCTTCTCGTTGAGCGCCGCCTGGGCGAACACCGCGTGTTTCGGCAGAACATGAAGGCCGGCCGGATCTGCGGCCATGGCCTGGGCGCGCAGTTCGCGCAGGAACTCGGGCGAAGCGACATCTTCGAGGACGGTGTAGCCCTCCTCCCACAACTCGCGGCACTTTTCCTCGAGGCCGAGCTCACGGATACGGGGAGCAAGTTCCTCGGCGATCTCCCCGGGGGGAGTACATTGGCGTCCCTGGAGCCGATCGAAGAGGTCGCCGAATTTCCCTGGACTCGTCAGCAGGAGTTCGCCCGCCTGATCGATCATTTCGTCGTCGCTTGCGCGCTGGGTGCGCTCGGGAAGCGGCGGCGCGACATATGCTGCGGAGTCAGTGTCGTCCTCCGCGGAGAAGTAGTGGCGGAAACTCCGGCCCGGCAGCAGCTTGAAGTCGCCGTAGACCGCGTAGCGGACTCCACCCCCGAGCGCGCACAACGCCAGCATGCAGAGCAGCCCGGTTACGGCAGCCGTAGTGAGCGTAGCGCCACTCGGAGCCGTGTCCACCATGTAGGGCGCGGCGATCACGCCGAGCATCGCGGCCAGACCGATCGCCGCGCACGCCACGTGGAACACCAGCACTGAACGCGCCACGACCAGTCGCCAATGGGCGATCATCTTCATGAAATCCATACCATCAGCCCTCTTTTCTCAGTCGACGTTTTGCAAGTTTGCTTCGGCACTCGTCACATCGAGCCGGCGAGTGGCGATCTCGGCGGGTGCGCCTTCGGGCGGGTAGAACGTGTTTCGCCCCATCAACGTACCCGCCCGGGTACGACGGCAAGTCGCCCCTACCCCACCGTCCCGAGTGGGCGCCCCATCGAGCCGAGCATTACGGTCCCGGCTCGTACCAGATCGGCGAACTCCAGGCGCGTTCCTGGTGGGTCGCCTGGAGGTCCGGGTTGGGCGGGATGCCGAGCCGCAGGGTATCCCATGTCGACCAGCGGCAGCTCGGGTTCTCGAGCACGCGGACGTAGTAGAACGCGTGCTTGCCGGGGTCGAAGTCCGGGTCGTGCCAGTGGCTCGTCAGTTCGACGGCGCCCTTGCCCCGGCTGATGCTGCAGTCGGCGAGGTTCACCCGTGCGCCGTTGTCGGGGCAGCGGTGGGTCGCCGGATCCGGGCTCAGGCCGTCCGAACACGCGACGTCATAGACCGCCTCGTGCGCTTCGCCGTCCTCGACCCAACCCTTGATCACCTGCGTGCGCTGCAGCCAGCCTTCGTGGGGGTCACGCGCCGCCCAGACCAGGAAGCTCGGGGCGCCTTCGGTGACATCCGGCAGCATGCCGCCCATCGGGACGCCGTGGGCGTAGGCCTGCGCTATCGAGTCCGAAGCCTCCGCGATGTCCTCCGGCAGGCCGAACCCGCCGAAGAACCGCACGCGGATCCTGGGCCCGGAGGTCCCGAAGGTCTCGCGCCGGCGCATGGCGTCGTAGAGCGACTCGCGCGTGTTCTCCTCGGCCCACACGCCGGCCAGTCCGCCGGTGCCGTGGGTCGCCTGGCGGGGCGTCCAGAAGCCCTCCCAGCTCGCGTTCGGGTCGGCGTGGTCGGGGTATGCCGAGCCCCTGGAGACGGGGGTGTTCGGGCGGCCGGAGAAGTGGCTGTCCTCCCTGTACGGGGCGCCGGTGGAATGGCTGTCGGAAGCGCCGATGGCCCCGAGCTGGAAGGGGTTGAAGCCGCTGCTCGCCTGCATCTCGAGGCCCGTCAGCAGCGCGTCGCGCCAGTAGCCGCCCTTGAACACCGAGATCGGGTCCGTGTTGTCGCGCCGGTTCAGGTAGTACTGCACGATCTGGAAGTCGGCCCACTCGTCGTTGGGAGAGAGCGACGGATGTGTCTCCGAAGTGCCTTTCTGCTGCGTCATCTCCGCGATGGGTTCGTTGCGCATGCGTTTCTCGGCCCACGCGGCGTCGATGGGAATGCCCTTCCAGGTGGTTTCCATGAAGGCGAGGCCGTCGCTCTGGTTCATGTTGTGCGGGATGGCGAGGGCCTCGATGCCTTGCTCGCGCTGGCTGTCGAGCCAGGTCCACAGGTCTTCCGGGTCGTCGGAGTCGCGGGCGCTGAAGGGGCGGTCGGGTACCGGGCCCCGGAACACCACGTTGCGGTGCAGATGGCGCCCCCCTACGGACAGCGTGTACTCGTAACCGCTGAAGGTGGTGAACGTGCCCGGGTCGTTGTGACGCTCCGCGCTGGCGACGATCTTCTGCCAGGCATCCGTGATCACCTCGGGCCCCGTCAGCTCGTGATCCTGCGTTGCCAGGTTCCGGATGCTCACGAGCACGTCGGCGAGCGACGACGAAGCGGGCGTGAGGAGCTCCGCATCGGGATGGCCGTGGGTGGGGCTCGTCGGATCGAGCTGCGAGCGGTTGACGCCGAGGTATTCGGCATGGTCGCTCACCATCAGGAAGTCGAGGGGCGCGTCGGAGAGCTGGAGCATCGTGCCGTCCGTGTGCGGGATCGCCTTGCCCTTGGCGTAGTCGTAGGCGTCGTCCGGGGTGGTCCGCACCCCCATGGCCATGAACGCGTCCATCGAGAACGCCGTGTGGATGTGGGTGTCCCCAAAGTAGGCATTGCGCTCCGGGCCTTCCGCGGCAAGACCCAGCGTCAGCACGGATGCTGCCAGGGCCATCGTCGTCTTGTTCGTCCTGTTCATCTTCCTGGTCATCGTCCTTGGCTTTCTTCCTTGGTTACGTGATGGGTTGCGGGAGTGCCCCGCGCCAGCCGGCGCGCAGACGTGCCGCGGCGGCCTCGACGGCGGCGGTGTTGGCCGGGTCCCGGGCGAGGTTCTCGAACTCGCCGGGATCGGTCCGCATGTCGTAGAACTCTCGCAGGACCTCGCCTGCACCGTCCAGGGGCGACCACTCGGTGTAGCGATAGGCGTCCGTACGGATGGTGCGGCCGTGATACCCCTCGCGTTTCGACTCGGAGAACGCCGCCGTCTTCCACGAACGTCCGGGGGCTTCGAGCACCGGCCGGAAGCTCGTGCCCTCCAGGGCGTGCTCCGGGGCCGGCAGCCCGCAGAGATCCAGCAGCGTGGGATAGAGGTCCACGAGTTCGACGAAGCCGGCCGCCACCTGCCCCCCGTGCGGCGTGCCGGGCACGCGCACGATGAGCGGGACCCGCGTCGATTCCTCGAACTGCTGCGTCTTGCGCCAGAGCCCCGTGTGCTCGTTCAGCAGGAAACCGTGATCGCTCGTGAACACGACGACCGTCGAGTCCGCGAGGTCGAGTTCGGCCAGCGCTTCCAGGACCTGGCCGACGTACGAGTCCACCATGGTCACCATGGCGTGGTAGGCCGCGATCGCCTGCCGCCGCTGCCGGTCGTCGTGCGCGGCGTCGTCCGGCCGTATCTCCCAGCCCGCCGCGGGGACATCGTCCAGGTCCCCGTCCCGCGCGGGCGGCAACTCGATCTCGTCGACGGGATGCTGCTCGAAGAACTCGACGGGCCCGACCCATGGCTGGTGCGGCTTGTGGAAGCCCGCGGCGATCAGGAACGGCTCGTCGCGGTGGTCGGCCAGGAGTTCGATGATGCGCGTGGCCGTCGTCCCGTCGGGCGTCATGCGCGGGGACTCGTGCGTGGCTCGCCAGGAAAGGGGCAGGCCGGTGGGCCGCCCCAGCGGGGCGAGCACCTCCGCGCGCGACATGCCGTGCTCGGAACCCTCGGTCCAGGTGTTGTCGCGCACGTCGGAGAGGTCGACGCCCGGCAGGTAGCCCGGACCGTGATGGCGGCGCGCCGGCTCGCGCGACAGGGCGTAGCGGGAGACGTCCCAACGGAAAGCGTGCTCGAAGCTGTTGTGGCCGATCTTGCCGACGCGTGCCGTGAAGTAGCCGTGCGCGCTGAAGTGTTCGGGCAGCGTCGCGATATCGCCGATCTTGTGCCGCGGCCAGGTCTGGCCGTCGTAGACGTCCGTGGACGCGGGCCGCAGCCCGCTCAGGAAGGAGGTGCGCGACGGGTTGCAGAGCGGGTTCTGCACGTATGCGCGGTCGAAGCGGACGCCCTCGGCGGCGAGCCGGTCGAGGTTGGGCGTCTTCACCGTGGCGTAGTTCGGGCGCGGCGGGGATTCTGCATAGGCGCCGAGGGCGACGTTCAGGTCGTCGGCGATGATGAACAGGACGTTCATGCGGGCGGGGTCCGCCGCGCCCGCCGCACAACCGAGGCCGATGGTCAGCAGCCAGGGGAGCGTTCTGAGGTAGGTCATGCCATGGGCCGACAGGGACACGGGAAGCACTATACGCGCCCGCGGAGTCAGCGGGTGAGCACCAGCTTGCCGAGGACGCGGCCGGCAAGCTGATCTTCGAGTGCCCGTACGTACTCGCCCGCCGGGCGTTCGGTGACCGGCGCGACCCGGAGCCTGTCCTGCTCGATCCAGTCGATCAGGGTGGCGGCGAGTTCGGCGTTCATCCCGGGACGCGCGCGGACCTCGCCGCCCCAGTCCACGCCCACGACGGCGGAACGCTTGAGCAGGGCCAGGTTCAGCGGCAGCCGCGGAATGGTGCCGCTCGCGAATCCGACTACCAGGAACCGGCCGCCGGGCGCGAGGGAGCGGAACGCCGGCTCCGCGACATCGCCGCCGACGGGGTCGTAGACGACGTTCAGGCCCTCCGGCGTCAGCGCCCGCAAGGCGTCCCGCCAGTCGTCCCGGGAATAGTCGACCGTGGCGTCCGCCCCGGCGGCCTCGGCCGTGGCGCGCTTGTCCGGAGTGGACGCCGCGCCGATGACGCGTGCGCCCATGGCCTTCGCGACCGCGATGGCTGCGGTGCCGACGCCGCCGGCGGCCCCCAGCACCAACAGGGTCTCGTTGGAACGCAGGTGTGCGCGGTCGCGCAGGCCGAACACGGCGGTGAGGTAGTTGGTGTACAGGCTCGCCGCCTGTGCGGCCGCGAGCCCGGCCGGGTTCCGGTAGCAACGGCCGGTCTCCGTGCAGACGTAGTCCGAGAGCGCGCCGCTCGCGGTGCCGAACACCGCGTCGCCGGGCGCGAACTCGGTGACGTCGTCGCCGATGGCTTCTACCGTGCCCGCGAACTCGCTGCCGGGATGGTGGGGCAGCGAGGGCTTGACCTGGTACTTCCCCTGGATCGTCAGCCCGTCGACGAACCCGATACCGGTGGCCTCGACACGCACGAGCACTTCGCGCCGGCCGGGCACGGGGCGTTCGATGTCGACCTCCCGGAGGGAGGCCGGCGGGCCGAACGCTTCGCAGACTACGCTACGCATCGACGGCTATCCGAACAGTTCGCGGTTGGCGCGCCGCAGGAACATCAGGCCGATCGCCGCGTTGAAGAAGATGAAGAAGTTGTGCATCACGAGCCCGAAAGCCGAGAGCTGGGCCGCGTTGTCCGAGTAGAGCACCACCCAGATCGTGATGGCCGCGGCGCGCATCGGGGTCGGGATCGCGGCCGCGAAGAAGATCACCGGCAGGACGCCCAGCATGTCGAAGAAAGACGCCTCGACGCCGAACAGCCGGAGCGCCAGCGTGTACACCACGACCGC
>JAJDTI010000105.1 GCA_022827245.1 Pseudomonadales bacterium
CTGACTGGCGTTACTGCGCGGCCGAACCCGCCGCGATCCGCTGCGCCTTCGCCTCGTCCCACCACCAGGCGTCCGGGAAGCCGGTGCGGAACGGCGGGTCTTCCGGCCGGCCGAACTTGTCCCAGTACACGACCCGCGGCCCGGCAACGGCGACCAGCGGGATGTGGTAGTGGTGCCAGAGGAGGACCCGGTCGAGGGCATGGGCGGCGGTCGTGAGGTCGTCCATCGTGCGCGCCCCGAGCACCTTCTCCAGCATCTTGTCCACGGCGGGATGGGCGACGCCAGCCGTGTTCGTCAGGGCGGACGACGCCGCTGCCGAGTGCAGCCAGCCCCGCAGCCCGAACTCCGGGGTGATGGCGGCCCCGAAACGACTGAACGCCAGGTCGAAGTTCCCCTCGGTCAGGATGTTCACGTACTGGGAGGTCTCTACCAGGCGGATCGTCCATGCGATGCCGAGGCGCTCCAGGTGGCGCACGTAGGGCAGCAGCGTGCGCCGTTCGTCCGGGGTGCGGATCACGAAACGCAGCGTGAACGGCTCTCCCCGGGCGTCGCGGAGCACGCCGTCGCGGAGGCGCCAGCCCGCCTCGGCGAGCAGCTCGACCGCCGCGAGCAGGGCCGCCCGGTTGGCGCCGAAGCCGGTCGACCGCGGCAGGTCGAACGGGTCGGTGAAAAGACGCCCCGGCAGCGACGCGCGGAACGGCTCGAGCAGCCGTCGCTCCGCCTCCGTGGGCAGACCGGTCGCCGCGAGGTAGGAGCCCGGGAAGTAGCTCATCGGCCGCTCGTACAGGCCGTGATTCAGGGCGCGGTTGGCCCACTCGTAGTCGAACGCCATGCTGAGCGCCCGCCGCACGCGCCGGTCCGCAAGCTTCTCGCGGCGCGTGTTGAAGGCCAGGGCGCGGGCCAGCCCCACATAGGACATGCGGGTGTGCTGCCGCAGCACGAGCCAGCCCTTCTCGCGGGCCGGGATGTCGTAGCCATCGGCCCAGTAGCGGGAGTCCGTCTCGATGCGGAAGTCGACCAGGCCCTTGCGGAGCGCTTCCCGGGCGATGGTGGCATCGCGGTAGACGTCGTAGCGGATGGAGTCGAAGTTGTGTCGGCCACGGTGGATGCCCAGGTGGCGTCCCCAGTACCCGGGCACGCGTTCGTAACGGATGTAGCGCCCCGGCCGGAACTCGGCCACCCGGTAGGGACCGCTGCCGAGCGGCGGGTCCAGCGTCGTCTTCGTCCTGTCCCGGTCCCGCCAGTAGTGCTCGGGCACGATCGGCCACTTCGCCATCACGATCACGTTGTTGGCGCTCAGCCCGGAGAGGTCCCGGAAGCGGAACCGGATCTCACGCTCGCCGAGAATCTCGCTGCCGTCGATGAACTGGAACGCCTGCCGCACGCCCCCCGCGCCGTGCTCCGCGATCCAGTCGAACGTGAACTGCACGTCGCGGGCCGTGACCGGGACGCCGTCGTGCCAGCGCGCTTCCGGACGCAGCCTGAAGATCGCCCACGAGTAGTCGTCGGCCAACGCGACGCTCTCCACGAGGTTGCCGTAGAAGCTGCCCGGCTCGTCGTCCGACGGCCAGAACAGCGGGTCGTAGAGCATCGCCAACTCGATCACGTGCGCGCCGGGCGGGCGGATGCCCTTGTCGATGTTGGGCGTGAAGCTGTCGAAGTTCTGCGCCGTGGGCAGCACCAGCGTGCCGCCCTTCGGCGCGTTCGGGTTCACGTACTCGAAGTGCGGGAACCCCTCCGGGTACTTCAGCGCGCCGAAGCTCGGGACGCCGTGGCTGAACCGCGGCTCGGCGGACGCGGCCGTGGTGAGCAGCGCGAGAGTCAGGAACCAGTGGGCACGCATGGATCGGGGCAGGACACCGTGGGAAACCACCCGCGATTTTGCACGATCGGGGGCGACGCCGGCTTCGGAGCGGTTGCACGAACCGGCAACCGCAAGTGAAATAGCGGCAGTCGACACCGGGACGCTCTCCGGGCGCCCCAACCAGCGACCGCCGACCACGGAGGTTCCCATGCAAGCAACCCCGGTCACGAACCCCTACCTGGACGAACTCGCCCGGCTCGGGCTCGAACGTCACGCCCTCGAACTCGAAGCGAACGGCTTCACCGTGGTCGAGGACGCCCTCGATCCGGATCTCACCGCGCGCGGGCTGGAAGCCGCGCTCTGCGCCATCGACGAACGCACGGGCCGGCGGCCGGACCTCGCGACGGGCGAAGGGTACGAGGGCTACTGGGTGTGGCGCTACACCCTGCTGAAGGACCCGGCGTTCGAGGAGATCGTGATGGCGGAGAAGGTGCTCGCGCTGGTCGACTACCTGATCGGGCAGGACTGCATCCTCAGCACCTTCACGACCCACATCCGGGGCCGGGGTCCTTCCAAGGAGATGCCACACGGCTACCTGCCCCTGCACGGCGACGATCCGCAGCCGCATCCCGGGTACTACGCCTCCACCACCGTCAACATCTGCCTCACCGACGTGACCGAGGAGTCGGGCTGCCTGGCGTTCGTCCCCGGCAGCCACAAGCTGGCGCGGCAGCCGACCCCCGCGGAGCGCGTGCTCGCGGGCAACGACGCCAACACCGAGGCCGTTCCCGTGGTGGCGCCGGCCGGGGCCGCGATCGTCTGGCCCTCGCAGACCTGGCACGGCTCGTGGGAGTCTCCCGACCCGGGGCTGCGCGTGACCCTCGCGGTGCTCTACTCCCGTCCGCACCTGCAGTGCTACGAGATGTACCGGGAGACCGTGCCCGAGGAGGCGCTCGAGCGGAACTCGCCGCGTTTCGCCACGCTCATGGGTCTGGACACCAACGGCGGCTGGAACGACAACCAGGACGACTGGCACAAGCAGTGGCGCGACCGGGACCGGTCACGCTACCGGCCGCGCGTCGTCGGCGCGGGGCCCCGCCGCGTGCGCGGCATGTTCGAGGAAGTCGACGCGTAGCGACGGCTCAGCCGCCCTTGAGCATCTCGTCGAAGCGCCGCTGCATCTCGCTCGGGGAGACTTCCTCGATCTCGTGCCCGACGTTCCACCGGTGTCCGAAGGGGTCCTTCAGGACCGCCGACCGCTCGCCGTAGAACTGGTCGGTGGCCGGCGTCTCCACGGTCGCGCCGGCCGCGGCCGCGCGTTCCACCACCGCGTCGCAGTCATCCACGTGCAGGTGGATGGTCACCGGCGATCCGCCCAGGCTGCCGGGACCCCGGACCCCGATCTCGGGGAACTCGTCGGCGAGCATCAGCGTGGCGCCGTCGAAATCGAGTTCCGCATGACCGACGCGGCCACCGGGCTCCACCAGGCGGAACTTCTCCGTCGCGCCGAACGCTTCCCGGTAGAACCGGATCGCCGCGTTCGCGCCGTCGACGCACAGGTAGGCGAACACTTCGTGAACGGCCATGGGCGTGCTCCTCGTCAATTCGGTGACTACCCGGGCAAGCGTACGCCTGCCGGCCGCCCCCGTATTGCAGGAATTTGACCCGGTCAGGCCGCCAGGTGACCAGGGCGTTTCAGGACGCTCGTCCGGTAGACGCCGGGCGTGATGCCGGCGATGGCGCGGAACTCGCGCTGGAAGTGCGCCTGGTCGCTGTACCCGGCGAAGACGGCCAGCGCGCTCGACGGGACGTCCCCCCGGTCCAAGAGGTCCGTCGCCTGGCGAAAACGGCGGACCCGGGAGTAGCGCTTCGGCGACAGTCCCACCTGCCGCTCGAAGAGCGCGATGAAGCGCCGGTGACTGTAGCCCGTCCGCTCGACGACATCCGTGACCCGCCGCCGCAGCGGCAGCTCCCGGAGGCCATAGGCCACGACCGGATGCAGGACAGGTCGTAGCGGCAGGCGCGCGAGCAGGACATTCTCAAGCACGGCCAGGCGCTCCTCGTCCGAAGCCGCCTCGCACAGGCGCTCCAAGGCCTGTTCGGTGGCCGCCCTGCCCCACAACAGTTCGAGGGGCACGTGCCGGTTCGCCAGCGCGGCGTTCGGGACGCCGAAGAGCAATTCTCCGGCCCCGGGTTTCAGCAGGGCGCCGACGCTCGCGCCGGAACGGGACAGCGACTTGATGTAGCTGCGCGTGCGCGGGCCGGCCGCGACCGCGTGTCCAGGAGTCTCGCCCACGCGATCCTCGGGGCCCTCGGAGAAGCGGAACGGAGGCCCGCCAAGGCGAAAGGCCACGTGCATCGCCGTGTCCGGCAGCATCCGCTCGCGACCGGTGTCGCCGTCCGCCGGGCCCGAGGCGAGCCACACCCGCGCGACGAACGGCGCGAGCGACGGGTGCGGAAGCCGGGTCAGCATGCGGCGACGTTGCGGCGTCCGCGCGGCGCCGACATCAGATCGGCGACCCCCGCGGGAAGTCCGGCTCGCGCTTCTCGCGCAGGGCGGCCAGCCCTTCCCTGCTCTCGGGTCCGAGGAAGCCCAGCATCTCGAGCGCGGTGGAGGCGTCGTAGGTCGGGCCCGCGAGACGCAGCCAATTGTTCAGTGCGTACTTGGTCCAGCGGATGGCGTTCGGGGCGCCGCGCGCGAGCTTGCGCGCCACTTCCATGGTCCGCTCGCCAAGCTCCCCGTCGTCCACGCAGAGCGAGATCAGGCCGATGCGCTCCGCCTCCTCCGCGGGCAGCCGGTCACACGTCAGGAGGTAGTACTTGGCCTTGGCCATGCCGCACAGGAGCGGCCAGACGATGGCCGCGTGGTCGCCGGCGGCGACGCCCAGGCGCGTGTGGCCGTCCGTGATGAAGACGGACCGGGCGGCGATGGAGACGTCGCAGAGGAGCGCGGCCACGAGGCCGGCGCCGACGGCGGGGCCGTTGATCGCCGAGATCGTCGGCTTGCCGCAGTCGATCACGTTGTAGACCAGGTCGCGCGCTTCCTTCCACGTGCCGACCAGGGCCTCGTAGTCGTTCATGTTGCGCTCGATCATGTCGAAGTCGCCGCCGGCCGAGAAGGCGCGTCCCTCGCCGGTGAGCACGACGCAGTCGATGTCCGGATCCTCGTCGACCTCCCGCCAGACGTAGGTCAGCTCTCTGTGGCCGACGGCGTCCAAGGCGTTGAACCGCTCCGGGCGCGAGATGGTGATGCGCAGTATCCGCTCGTCGGGATAATCGAACTTCAGCCGCTCGTAGCCCTGGTAACGCTCCGCCATCGCCTCTCCCTCCTCCAGTTTTCTTTCGTCAGATCCGTCCGTCAGCCAGGTCCGGCCGCGACCTACTCGCCCTCCGTCATCCTCCGCTGCAGCCTGCGCATGCCGTGCAACCAGCGCTCGAGGTCGTTGGTCTTGCGTTCCATCCAGGTCTGCGCGATCGGGTCCGTCAGGATCAGGAACCGCTCCTCGTGCACCGCGTCCAGGACCTGCCGGGCGACCTCCTCCGGTTCCTTCACCGGTCCCACCGCCGACAGCGAGGCCGGGGAGCGTCTGTCCCCCACGCGGGTGCGCGCCGTGGCAGCACGCCCGGGCGCCGCCATCCCGCCCAGCATCGGCGTGTTCACCCCGAGCGGCGCGAGCAGCGACACGCGTATGCCGCGATCGTGATAAGCGATGGCCATCCACTCCGCGAGGCCCACCACCGCGTGCTTCGTGACCGCGTAGGTCGCGTTGCCCTGGGACGTCAGGATGCCGGCCATGGACGCCGTGTGCAGGAGGTAGCCCCAGCCGCGCTCGAGCATGCCCGGCAGGACCGCGCGAACGGCGAAGACGTGCGCCATCAGGTTGATGCGCCACTGCTCGTCCCAGACGTCGATGTCCGTCGTCAGCGGGTCCCCGCCGGTCGCGACCGCGGCGTTGGAGAAGAACACATCGATCGGCCCGAAACGCGCCTCCGTCTCGGCAACGAGGGCGTTGACGTCCGCTTCGCTGCCCACGTCGCAGTGCACCGCGTGGCCGCCGGTCTCACCCGCGACGGCTGCGGCGAGGTCGTCCTGGACATCAGCGACGACCACGTGCGCGCCCTCCGCCGCGAAGGCCCGCACGCACGCCGCGCCAATGCCGCTCGCGCCGCCGGTCACCACTACCGTCCTGTCCCGCAGTTCCATTCGGTCGCTCCTCGTGGGTGGTGCTCCGCAATATACGCGGTTTGCGGCAAGCCCGGTCCCATACGTGCATCGATTCGAGACGGGACAGCCTGTCGGGATGGCCGGGTCGTGGTCCCTGCGGCTGAAGCGGTTTCGGGCTCTTGGGAACATCGCCCTGATCAGGGCGTTGCACCGGCGCGGCGCCGCGTTTCCCACCGCCCGCCCACCGGCGCTTAAGGTGTTTCGGGGGACCGCGCCCGTGGACGGCCCGTGGAAAACGCTCCCTGCTCTTGGAGGGGTCGGGGAGCAGGTCGGGTACTAGCCACGGGTTGCGAAGGGTGTCTTCTCGGCAACGGAACATCGCCCTAATCATTCGGGAGATCGGTTGCGGAGGGCATCGCCGCCCCGAAGAGAACATCGCCCTATTCGGGGCGTCTGGTGGCCGGCCCGTCGCGGGGATTGAAAAGGGCGATGTTTCGTTTGGGGGAGGGATCGGTGAACTCGGGCTTCGCGCCCGTTGACTGTTTACATGTACAGTAATCGGGGTAGGCTTTCCCTTGAGCGCAAGCCTCCCGGGAACCCCCTCTCGTGGCATCGAAACGCCGCCGGCCATCGCGCCAGCCAAAGATCCAGTTTCGCCCCTGCGGCCATGGCGGCGCGCGCCCCGGTGCGGGTCGTCCTCGGACGCGTCGTTCGCGCGTGCCGCACCGCGATCGGGGTGGGGTGCCGGGGGATTGCCCGGTGCTGGTGACGCTGCGGGTGCTGGACGATGTGCCGCCGTTGCGCTGCGGGCGGTTCGTGCGGGACTTCCGGGAGACGCTGAGCAAGTGTGCGCAGCGGCTCGGGTTCCGGGTCGTGCACTACTCGATTCAGGACGACCACGCGCACTTCCTGGTCGAGGCGCAGGGCAAGCGCCCCAGAGCCGATCCGGCGCTTCGCGGCCTTTATGCGCCGGCATCGCCTCCGGCCCAGCCACCCCGGCCGCCTGGCGAACGGCATGAAGAGTCTCGCTGCGCGGTTCGCACGCTGCGTGAACCGGGTGACCGACGTTCCGTTCTACCGCGCAAGCCCCTAGACTGCCGCCATGGGTAGCGTTGCGGCGCGCACGATCGTCCTTCTCGCGAGTACGGGGCTTATCTGGGCGGTCTCTCTCTACGGGATCCTCCTGGACCCGGGCATGCTGTACGACCTCGCGCTGTTGCCGCGGCGGGCGGACGGGTTGCCGGGCGTGATCGGGATGCCCTTCGTGCACCGCTCGTGGGCGCACCTGCTGGCGAACTCCGGCCCGCTGCTGGTGCTCGGCGCCCTGGTCCTGTTCCGCGGCGTGCGCTACTACCTGGCCGTGACGGCGACGATCGTCCTGGTGGGAGGGCTCGGCGTCTGGGCGCTCGGGCGCGACGCCGCCCACATCGGTTCGAGCGGGCTGGTCTTCGGCTTCGCGGCGTTTCTCGTCGTGCGCGGGCTCTACGAGCGGCGGCCCGGGTCGACGGCCATCGCCCTGCTCGTGTTCGTCTTCTACGGCAGCCTCATCTGGGGCGTCGTGCCGCAGGGGGACGGCACCTCCTGGGAAGCGCACCTCTTCGGCCTGCTCGCCGGGATGGCCGCCGCGCGGGCCGCAGTGGCCCTCGAGCGGCCGCGCGACCACGAGCCGTGATCGTCCTGATCCAACAGGGCGAGTTCCTGCTCTTCGCCCTGCTGCTCTTCGCCCTGATCCTGTCCCTGACCTTCCACGAATTCGGGCACGCGTTCGTCGCCAAGCTGTACGGCGACCCCACCGCCGAGCGCGCCGGCCGGCTCACGCTCAATCCCCTCGCCCATATCGACCTCATGGGGCTCGCGATGGTGGTGCTGGTGGGTTTCGGATACGCGAAGCCGGTCCCCACCGACCCGCGCAACTTCCGGTCGAAGCGGGCCGACCTCTGGGTCGCCGCCGCCGGTCCCGCCATGAACCTCCTGCTCGCGGCCATCGCCTGGAACTTCTTCCTCGGCATGCGCATGGCGGGCGTCGAGTACTTCGCGGAGCCGGGACCGCAGACCTTCTTCGTCGTGCTCGTGCAGGTCAACCTGCTCCTCATGGTGTTCAACCTGATCCCGCTCGGCCCGCTGGACGGCCACTACATACTCCCTCACTTCCTGCCGGCCGGCGCGGCGCGGACCTACCGCGAGTACAACCAGCGCTTCGGCGTGTACGCGCTGCTCGCCCTGATCCTCCTCGCCGTCCTCGGCGTGCCGGTGTTCGGCTACGTCATGTCGATGGCCGCGTCGCTCGTGCCCTACATCACGTTCGTCTGACGCCCCGGAAATCTCGCCCCCATCCGCCGGCCGCCGGCGCACACAAGTTTCAGACTTGTCCCACAGACCCGGGCCAGGCGCGCATCTACGCTCGCGGTTCGAAATCCGTTCCGCGAGGAAGCCCCATGACCGGCCAAGTACGAGATGCACAGGACGCCGCGAAGCTGCGCAACCGGGTCGAGACGGTCGCGAACCTGCTGGACCCCGGCACGACGGCCGAACGGGAACGTGCCCGGGCCCTGCTCGCGGACCTCTTCGAGCGCCATGGCCACCAGTCGACCTACCGCGCCCTGCGCGATGCGGCCGCCGCCGGACTCGACGCGCAGACCCTCGAGGCCATGATCGAACTGAAGGAGATCTGGGCGTCGCGCCCGGACTGGTGGTACCGCCGGTCCCGCGACGGGGTCGTCGAGATGGAACGCGGACCCGCCGCCCTGTCCTGGAAGCTCGCGCGGCGGGTGTGCCTGGCGCGGTGGCAGTACCCGCCCGAGTCGATGATCGAGGAAGACTGGTTCGAGGAGTGGCTGTCCGCGCCGCGCCGCACGCCCGGCAACTACGACTTCGTCACGTTCGTGCAGGAGAAGATCGAAGGCCGGGCTTCCGACGACCTTTACGCGGGGCTGCGGTTCCTTCACGGCGCCGCCGACGCCCACACCGACCCGGACGGATGGCCGCTGCACGCCCTCGACGGCGGCGGGGCCGCGGACGCCTGCAATGGCGCCCCGTCCGAACTGCCGTTCTGAGGGCCGGCGATGGGCAACTCACCCAGGCGCGCAGAGGGCCCCCTGGCCCGAACTTGCCGCGGAGGTCTCCGGTCGGACACACTGCGCCCGCTGCCGCGGGAGGGAGCGTTCATGTCATCGACGGAGCCGAGAGGCGTGTGTCTCGTCACCGGAGTCGGGCCGGGAACCGGCGCCGCCATCACACGGCGCTTCGCCGCCGGCCGGTATCGCGTCGCGATGCTCGCGCGCGACGCCACGCGCCTCGCCGCGCTCGAGGCGCAGATCGAGGGAGCCACCGCGTTTCCCTGCGACGTCACCGACACCGAGCGTCTCGGGGCGGTCGTCGAGGCGGTCCGCGGCCAGCTCGGGCACCCCGACGTGCTGGTCCACAACGCCGTCGGAGGCGCGTTCGGCGACTTCCTCGACATCGACGCCGAGGTGCTCGAACGCAACTTCCAGGTGAACACCCTCGCGTTGCTGCACCTCGGGAAGATGCTCGCCCCGGCCATGGTGGAGCGCGGCGCCGGCGCGATCGTCTGTACCGGCAATACGTCCGCCTACCGCGGCAAGCCGGCCTTCGCCGGGTTCGCTCCCACCAAGGCCGCGCAGCGCATCCTGGCGGAGTCCATGGCCCGGGCGCTGGGCCCGCAGGGCGTACACGTCGGGTACGTCGCCATCGACGCGGTGATCGACCTCGAGTGGACGCGGCGCCGCAATCCCGACGCGCCGGACGACTACTACTGCAAGCCCGACGACATCGCCGGGGAGGTGTGGCACCTCGCCCACCAGCCGCGGTCGGCCTGGACGTTCGACGCGGTGATCCGGCCGTTCGGCGAGAACTGGTAAGAGCCACGCACCGTTGACGCCTTCACGCGCGACGCGACAAGCCAATCGATACGAATCTCATGGGGTACTGGAATGCGGACCAACATCGAACTCGATGACGACCTCGTGCGCGAGGCGAAGGCGTGAGCGGGCTCAGCAGCACGCGGGCCGTCGTCCACCAGGCCTTGCGCGCATTCGTGGCACAGCGGAAACGGCTCGACCTCAGGGACCTCGAGGGTGCCGACCTGCTCGACCCGGACTACGACTACAAGGCGTTGCGGGCGGCCGGCGCCTCTGCTCGATAGCGGTCGATCCATCGGGCGTTGAGTGCGTCCGCGAGGCGCCTGTTGCGTGTCTCGATCGGGCGCCCGGACGGCAGTTCGAGGCCGAGGAAGTCCAGGATTTCTCGGGTTGACCCGCGACCTTCGTGGACGCCAGCAATCACACAACAGGGTGCTGCCCGTGCGCGGGGTGGCGCAGATCAGGCAGGAATCGAAGCGTCCCATCCGGGACGGGCTTTCCTGAACTGCTTCCTGCGCTTCAGGCGGTGGCTTCGGCGAGCGCCTCGGCAAGCGCGGCAATGTCCTCCGGCCCCACTCCGCAGCATCCCCCGTAGAGCGACGCGCCGTTCGCAAAGGCATCCAGCGCGCCTTCGACGAACGCGTGCATGCCGAGTTCCTGGTGGTGCTCCGCCTGCGCCTCGTTGTCGAGGGTCCAGTCGTCGGGGATGTGCATGCGGTTCGGGTAGCCCCCGAACGGCTTGTCCGTGAGGCCGGCCAGGGTCGTCATGCCGGCCGCGATCGCCTCGCGGGTCGTGCAGTTGAAGAGGAACCCGTCGATGGCGAGGTCCGTCACGGCATCGAGCGCCCGCGGGATCGTCTCGCCGCTGCGCAGCCCACCGCCCGGTGTCTCCGACAACGTCCATGAGACATACACGGGCAACCCGCGCGCCCGACCCGCCGCCCGGCCCGCGAGCGCCGCATTGCGCGCCTCCCGCGCCGAGGACATCGTCTCGCACAGGAAGAGATCGACGTTCGGCTCGAGGGCACGGGCGAGGTTCGCGTACACCGGCCGCGCCTCCTCGTCGGACGGCACCATGTCGGCCCGATAGCTCTCGGAAAGCGGCGGCAGGCAACCGGCCACGCGCACCTGCTCGCCCGACTCCCGCACGGCCCGGCGCGCCAGTTCGCCGGCCAGCGCCGTCAGCTCCACGTAACGCGACTCCAGGTGCTCCTTGCAGAGGTAGCTCGGGATCGTGGAGTAGCTGTTGGTCGTGATGACCTGCGCCCCGGCGGCGATGTAGTCGAGGTGGGCCTGCACCACCGCGTCGGGATTCTCCAGCAAGGGCTTCGCGGACCAGAGCCCGGTGCGCTCGGCGAACCCGCGCCGAATGAGTTCGCCGCCCATGGCGCCGTCGAGGATGGTGACCACAGCTTTACAGCGCCCTCACGTGAGGGCCCGCACGCAGCAACTCACGTGCCACGCGTCGGCCGGATCCGCGTCCGGAGGCACCAGGCCGCGCTCGAGGACCATCTCGCGCACCTGTTCGTCGGTCCAGGTCGCGGCGATCTCGAAGCCGCGCCCCCGGTACGCCTCCGCCGGCTGCCCGCCCATCATCGTCATGACGGGCCGTGCGGCGGGGGTCGCCTTGGCGACGACGGCGTCGAAGCCCCGCTCCCCCGCCCAGTCGAGCAGGTGGTCGAGCAGCCCGAGGCCGATGCCGCGGCCGAAGTAGGCCGGATCGCGCCGCTCGGAGTCGTCGGTCTGGCCCACGTGATAACAGAATACGGCCAGGGCGTTGTCGCCCAGGTCCGGCGCGCGCGCGCCGAAGTCTCCCCAGTAGGCCGGTTCGTACACGCCCTTGGGGGAACGCAGGTCCGGGTCGTAGCGCCGGAACTGCAGCTGTCCCACGTGACGCGCGCCGTCGAAGGCCAGGATCGCGCTGGCGCCGAGGTCGCGGATGCGGGCCGCGATCTCCTCCCGCGGTCCCTGGCAGCCGATCGGGTAGTGGTCGATGTCCGCCTCCACCATTGGTCGGAAAGCGATGCCCTCTTGTGCAGTCATGCCGTTCCTACCTCCCAACCTGTCAGAAATCCCACCCGAGCTTCGGCTGCGGGAGGCGAATCTTCTCATCGAGCGCACGCAGGAGCACGCCGTCCCCGCGCAGGTCCGCGGTGGCCGATAGGACCGTGGCGCCGCGCACGCCGCACCACATGCGGCTGAAAGCGCCCACCGAGGCGTGCAGCGTCGGCAGTCCCGGTGACGAGCCGCGTTCGGCGGACGAGTCCTCGCCGAGCGTCACGACGTAGTCCCCGCCGGCGCCCGGCCACTCGTTGTCTCCGTCCAGGTACTCCGTCACCGGGTCGGTGAGCTCGAGGTTGAACCGGAGCTCCGGGCCGGGCAGCCGCGTCTTCGCCAGGCACTTCGGCACGTCCAGGATCCGCAGTTGCCAGTGAGCCATGGTCTCGTGGCGGTTTGCGAACTTGCCGCGCTCGCTGTTGCGGCGATGCCGGAACGGCTGCTTGAGCAGGTCCTGCAACTGGATGTCCGGGGGCTCGAGCATCGCCACGGAAGAGACCTGGTCCCCGAGGCCGCGGATGAGGGCCAGCAGCTCCATGAGCTGATCGACGCTCTCGTAGCCGACCCAGTTGATCTCGTACGGCCCGTGTTCGCCGGGCGCCTCGCCCCACACGAAGTGCGACAGGCCGCCGTCCGCCGCGTCGCGGTAGCCGAGGCCGAACGCGTCGTCCGTCCACGCCATCTCGCACTCGACCACGCGCGGCGGCGCGAGCGTGCAGCCGCCGTGACCGCGCCGGCGGCGCAGCATGCAGGCGTGCACGTCGGCCCAGTCCGCCTGCGTCAGGCGCCGTGGGGGCCGGAACCCGCGGTCGACGTTGAGCGAAGCCGGGTCGAAGGTGAAGTAGTGTTCGTACGCGCCGGAGCCGAAACCCACGCGGTCGTAGAAGCCCTGTTCGAACATGCCGAGGGCCGACACTTCCGCGCCGGCCGCCGCCTGCGCCGCCAGCGCGCGGGCGGTCAGGCGGCCCGCCGCACCGAGCTTGCGGGCGACGCGGCTCGTGGTGACGGCCGTCACCGCCGCGAGTTCGAGGTCCTCGGTCCCGTGGCGCATCGCCCCCGGCGTCGTGTGCACCGCGCACTCGGCCTCGTCGTGCAGGCGGAACACCCAGGCGTCGCCGCATTCGAAGTAGCGCGAGACGATCCCCGCCCGCTCGGCGTCGATCCAGCCGACCTCGCGCCAGATGCGCTGGACGGCTTCGGCGTCCCGCGCCGCGTCGTAGCGTCCGATCTCCACAGCGAGGTTCCCAGTCGGTCCCCGGACCGTCCGTTCAGCCGCCCTGCCGCGCCTTCAGCTCGCGGCGCCGGGCGTGCAGGATGGGCTCCGTGTAGCCGTTCGGCTGCTCGAGCCCCTTGAAGACCAGATCGCAGGCCGCCTGGAAGGCGATGCTGTCCCCGAAGTCCGGCGCCATGTTCGTGTAGGCGTCGTCGTCGGCGTTCTGCCGGTCCACCACGCCCGCCATCCGCTCCATCGTCGCGCGCACCTGGCGCTCCGAGGCGATGCCGTGGTGCAGCCAGTTGGCGATGTGCTGGCTCGAGATGCGGCACGTCGCGCGGTCCTCCATGAGGCCCACGTCGTGGATGTCCGGCACCTTGGAGCAGCCGACGCCGTGATCGATCCAGCGGACCACGTAACCGAGAATCCCCTGGGCGTTGTTGTCGAGTTCGGACTGCACCTCTTCGGCGGAAAGGTTCTCGCCGGACAGCAGCGGGATCGTCAGGATGTCGTCGGCGCTCGCCCGCGCGCGCGACTGGAGCGCCTCCTGCCGCGCGGCCACGTCGACCTCGTGGTAGTGCAGCGCGTGCAGCGTCGCTGCGGTCGGCGACGGCACCCACGCGCAGTCCGCGCCGGCGTCGGGGTGGTTCGACTTCACCGCGAGCATCTCCTTCATCTCGTCCGGCTTCGGCCACATCCCCTTGCCGATCTGGGCCCGGCCCGGGAAGCCGGTCGCGAGACCCGCGTCGACGTTCGCGTCCTCGTACGCCGCGATCCACGTCTCCTGCTTCATCGGGTCCTTCCGCACCATCGCGCCGGCCTGCATGCTCGTGTGGATCTCGTCTCCGGTGCGGTCGAGGAAGCCGGTGTTGATGAAGACGACGCGCTCGCGCGCCACGCGGATGCACTCGCGCAGGTTGAGGCTGGTGCGCCGCTCCTCGTCCATGATGCCGATCTTGAGCGTGTTCCGAGCCAGCCCGAGAAGGTCCTCCGTGCGCGCGAAGAGCTCGCACGCGAACGCGACCTCCTCCGGTCCGTGCATCTTGGGCTTGACGATGTAGACGCTGCCGGCGCGGCTGTTGACGAACGCGCCGCTCCCCTTCAGGTCGTGCACCGCCGCGAGGCTCGTCATGGCCGCGTCCAGGATGCCCTCGAACACCTCGTCGCCGTTGGCGTCGAGCACCGCGTCGTTCGTCATGAGGTGGCCGACGTTGCGCACCAGCATCAGGCTGCGGCCAGGCAGCGTCAGGGCCGAACCGTCCGGGGCGGTGTAGGAACGGTCCGCCACCAGGCGGCGCCGGACAGTCGCCCCGCCCTTGTCGAACGCCTCGGTGAGGTCTCCCTTCATCAGGCCGAGCCAGTTGCCGTAGACAAGGCTCTTGTCGTCCGCGTCGACGGCCGCGACGGAGTCCTCGCAGTCCTGGATGACGGTGACGGCGGACTCGAGGACGACGTCCTTCACGCCCGCGGCGTGCGCCGCGCCGACGTCGTGACCCCGGTCGACCTGGATCTCGATGTGCAGGCCGTTGTGGCCGAGCAGCACGGCCTCGGCCTCTTCGCCCGCCGCGCCCACGAATCCGGCGAATTGCGACGGGTCCGCAAGCCCGGTCGCGCCGCCGTCGGCCAGGGACGCCGACAAGGCGAACCCCTGCCCGGCCCGTTCCACGCGGTAGGACGTCACGTCGCGGTGCGAGGCGCCGGCCAGGGGCACGAGCGTGTCCAGCACCCCGGCCGTTTCCTCGACGACCAGCTCGCCGCGGGCCGGGTTGTAGCTCGAGCCCTTCTCGCGCCCGGGCGTCTCCGGAATGATGTCGGTGCCGTAGAAGGCGTCGTAGAGGCTCCCCCAGCGCGCGTTGGCGGCATTCAGCGCGTACCGGGCATTCATGACCGGCACGACGAGCTGCGGTCCAGCGATGCGGGCGATCTCGGGGTCCACGTTGGCGGTGGCGATCTCGAAGTCGCCGCCCTCCGGCATCAGGTAGCCGATCTCGGTCAGGAACGCCTTGTAGGCCGCCGCGTCGTGCGCACGGCCCCGGCGCTCGGCGTGCCAGGCGTCGATCCGCTCCTGCAGGGCGTCGCGGTGCGCGAGCAACGCGCGGTTCTTCGGCGTGAGGTCGGTCACGATGGACTCGAAACCGGACCAGAAGGCATCCGGGGCGATGCCCGTGCCGGGCAGCATCCGCTCCACGACCAGGTCGTCCAGGACTTTCGCGACCGCGAGGCCGCCGCGTTGTACTCGCTCCGTCATGTGTCTCCCTGCAGGTAGCTTCGCCGCGCGTCCGTGGCTTGCGGCGCGCGGACGACAAGCGGCGCAACATACCGCCTCGGTTCGCCCCCTAGCAAGCGTCGGCGCCCGTCCGGAGCGTCGAGGCGTCGCAACGTTCGAGTATCATCGCTCGACCGCGGCCGGCCCGCAGCACGCTTTCCCTGTCCATGACCCCTGAAGATCGGGCGCCCGTCCTCGTGGGCGTCTCCCAGCTCGACCAGCGCATCGACGACCCCCTTACCGCCCGCGAGCCCCTCGACCTCATGATCGACGCGGTGCGGCTCGCCGCCGAGGATGCGGGGGCGCCTGCGCTGCTGCGCGAGGCGTCCTCCTTTCGCGTCACGCGGGGGATGTGGCCGTACGAGGACCCCGCGCGCGTGATCGCGGACGCGGTGGGGAACCCCGGCGCCGAGACCGGGATCACCACCTGGGGCGGCAACTCCGTGCAGTCGGTCTTCACCGAGAGCGCGCACGAGATCCGGCGCGGGGCGCGGGACATCGTCGTCCTGACGGGGGCGGAGTGCGGCAACACGCAGGCGAAGGCGCGCCGCGCCGATGTGGCACTCGAGTGGCGCGAGGCCCCCGGCGAACCGGACCGCCGTTTCGGCGTCGAACTGAAGATGCGCCACCGCCTCGAGGCCCAGCGCGGCATCGTGGAACCGATGCACATGTACGCGATCTTCGAGAACGCCATCCGCCACGCGCGGGGCGAGACCCTGTCCGAGCACATCGAGCGCGTCTCCGAGCTGTGGGCCGGGTTCAGCCGGGTGGCGGCCGGCAATCCGCACGCGTGGATCCGGGACCCGCTCACCGCCGAGGAGATCCGTACGCCGAGCGCCGTGAACCGCGCGGTGTCCTTCCCCTACCCCAAGTTCATGAACTCGAACAGCAACGTGGACCAGGCGTCGGCGCTGATCCTCGCCTCCGTTGGCGCCGCCCGGCGGCTCGGCATTCCCGAGTCGCGGTGGATCCATCCCTGGGCGGCCACCGAGGGCCACGACACGTACATCGTCTCCTCCCGGGACAACCTCCACAGCGCGCCGGGCCTGCGCATCACCGGGCGGCGCTGCCTCGACCTCGCCGACCTCGACGTCTCCGACCTCGACCACGTGGATGTATATAGCTGCTTCCCGTCGGCCGTGCAGGTCGCGGCCACGGAACTCGGGCTCGGCGAGGAGCGGCCGCTCACCGTCACCGGCGGACTCACCTTCGGCGGCGGGCCCCTCAACAACTACGTCATGCAGGCGATCGCGCGGATGGCCGAGGTACTGCGCGAGAACCCGGGCGACCTCGGCCTCGTCACAAGCAACGGCGGCTTCCTGACGAAGCACGCCTTCGGCGTCTACTCGACCGAGCCGCCTCCGCACGGCGAGTTCCGCAGCGACAGCCCGCAGGAAGAGATCGACGCGCTGCCCACGCGGGAGCTTGCCGAAGCGTTCGAGGGA
Source organism: Pseudomonadales bacterium (assembly GCA_022827245.1). Taxonomy (GTDB): domain Bacteria; phylum Pseudomonadota; class Gammaproteobacteria; order Pseudomonadales; family Azotimanducaceae; genus VXNE01. The sequence goes on from JAJDTI010000105.1 coordinate 16,830, forward strand.
CCCGTCGAGATCGAGGGCTACACCGTGATGTTCGACCGCGACGGTCCGTCGGTGGGGCTCGCGGCGTGCCGTCTCGACGACGGGGGGCGCACGTGGGGCAATACCCGGGACGGCGACGTGCTCGGCGCCATGATCTCCGAGGAGTTCTGCGGCCGGGCGGCGCGTCTCGACGCACAGGGCGCACTCACGTTCTGAGCCCCGTTGCGGCCGCGGGCAAGGCAGGCATCGTGACGGAGTCCGTCCCCGCGCCCCTCCGGTTCCGACTGGCCTCGATGCTCTACGACGGCGTCGCCCTGACGGGCATCTGGGTCCTCACCATCGTCGCGCTCGTCACCGCGACCGGCGACGAAGTGACCGGGCCGTGGCTGCAGGGGCTGCTGGCGCTGGAGGCCTACGCCTTCTTCGCGTTCTTCTGGATCCGCCGCGGGCAGACCCTCGGCATGGTGGCCTGGCGCCTGCGCTTCCATCCCGACGACGGCGCGGTCGGCTTCCGCGAGGTGCACCTGCGGCTCCTCGGCGGCGTCCTGAGCCTCGCCTGCCTCCTCCTCGGGCACGTGTGGCTGCTGGTGGACCGGCAGCGCCGGGCGTGGCCCGATCTGCTGTCGCGACGGCGCGTCGTGCGCCTCTCGAGGGATTCCGGGCGGGTGTAGCGGTGCTCCGGACGAGCGCGTTCCCCCGGGTCGGCGGCCGGGTCACGCGGTAGAATGGTCCCCCGGCGTCCACCGCTGGAATGGGACGGGGTTCCGAAGTGCGCATCGCGGTACTGGGAGGAGACGGGTTCATCGGCTGGCCCACGTCGCTGCACCTCTCCGACCGGGGCCACGACGTCACGATCGTCGACAACCTGAGCCGGCGCTGGATCGACACGGAACTCGGCGTCCAGTCCCTGACGCCCATGGACTCCATCCAGGAGCGCCGCCGCGTGTGGCGCGCCGTCGGCGGACGCGAGATCGGTTTCGAGCGCATCGACGTCGCGAGCGAGTACGAGCGGTTCCGGGCCTGGCTCGACGACTTCCGTCCCGACGCGGTGGTGCACCTCGCCCAGCAGCGCGCCGCCCCGTACTCGATGAAGACCGACACGCACAAGAACTACACGGTCGCCAACAACGTCAACGGCACCGAGAGCCTCCTGGCGGCCCTGGTCGCCCTGGGGCAGGACGCCCACGTCGTGCACATGGGCACGATGGGCGTCTACGGCTACTCGGACATCGGCGCGCCGATTCCGGAGGGCTACCTGAAGGTCGCCGTGCCGCTGGGCGCGGGGCGTTCCGCGGAGCAGGAGATCCTCTACCCGGCCAACCCGGGGAGCGTGTATCACCTGACGAAGTGCCTCGACCAGCTCCTCTTCCAGTTCTACGCGAAGAACGACGGACTCAGGATCACGGACCTGCACCAGGGCGTGGTGTGGGGCACGCACACCGACCAGACCCGGCGCCACGAACAGCTCATCAACCGCTTCGACTACGACGGCGACTACGGCACGGTGCTCAACCGGTTCCTGATCCAGGCGGCCATCGGTCATCCCCTGACCGTGCACGGCACCGGCGGCCAGACCCGCGCGTTCATCCACATCCAGGACTCGGTGCGCTGCATCGAACTCGCCCTCGCCCATCCTCCCGGCACCGGCGAGCGTACGCGCATCTTCAACCAGATGACGGAGACCCACCGCGTCCGCGACCTCGCGGAGCTCGTCGCGAAGCTGACCGGGGCGACCATCGACCACGTCCCCAACCCGCGCAACGAGGCGGCCGAGAACGACCTCGAGGTCTGCAACGACCAGTTGCTGGCGCTCGGGCTCAAGCCCACGACCCTCGAGGACGGCCTGCTGGAGGAACTGGTCGACGTGGCGCGCCGCTACGCCCACCGCATCGACCGCTCGCGCATCCCGTGCACCTCCGCCTGGACGCGCGAACGGGCCGCGGAACTGGACCGGGCCAACGGGGACGGTGCTCCTTAGGTGTGCCGGGCGTGTTCGCCTACGCGACCCTCGTCACCAACGCCGACTATGCCCTCGGCGCGACGGCGCTCGCCCGGTCCCTGAAACGCGTCTCCTCCGCCTGGCCGCTGGTCGTGCTCGCCCCGCCCGGGACGCCCGGCCTCGACCGCCTCGAAGCGGAGGGTTGCCTGGTGCGCGAGGTGGCGCAGCCCGAGGTGTCCGACGCGTTCCGGCGTCGACACACCCGGGAGGCGCAGCACGCGCGGTCCCCGTTCGACAAGGGCACGAAGCCGGCCTTCCACGATCCCCTCGACAACTTCGTCAAGCTGCGCCTCTGGGAGATGGAGCAGTACGAGCGCGTGGTGTTCATCGACGCCGACGCGATCGCCGTGCGCAACGTCGACCGCCTGTTCGCCTATCCCGCCCTGTCGGCGGCGCCCAACCTCTACGCGTCGCTCGCCGACATGCACCGCATGAACTCGGGCGTGTTCGTCGCGCGGCCGGATCGCCGCACGTACGCCGACATGATCGAGCGCCTCGACGTCCCGGAGGTCTTCTGGCGCCGCACCGACCAGACGTTCCTGGAGACGTACTTCCCGGACTGGCACGGCCTGCCCTACGTCTACAACGTCCTCCAGTACGTCTACTTCAACCTGCCGGAACTCTGGGACTGGTCGCGCGTCAAGGTGGTGCACTACCAGTACGAGAAGCCGTGGCAGGCGGACCACCCGAAGCGGGAACTCCTCGCGCCGCTCATCGACCTCTGGCACCGGGTGCACGACGGGCGGGCCCTGCCGGAGCGGATCGACCCGCCGGCCGCATGCGCGTCGCCGTAACCGGCGCGACCGGCATCGTCGGGCAGTTCGTGGTCTCCCGGCTGCTCCGGGAGGGCTGCGACGTCGCGGCGCTCGTTCGCCCGGCGACGGACTCCGAGATACCGCCACGGTCCGTCGAACGCGTCGACGGCGACCTCGGCGACCGCGCGGCCCTCGACACGCTGGTCCACGATGCCGAAGGGCTCGTCCACTGCGCGTTCCAACACGTCCCGGGACGCTATCGCGGCGGCGAGGGCGACGACGTGCCCGGGTTCTGGCGCGTCAACCTCGGCGGCACGATCGACCTGCTGGAAGCCGCGGCGCGGGCCAGGGTCGCGCGCACGGTGCTGATGTCCAGCCGCGCGGTGTTCGGCACGCCGGTCGAGGGCCTGATCGGCGATGCGCATCCGGCTTCGCCCACCACGCACTACGGCGCGCTCAAGGCGGCTACCGAGGCACTTACCGGCGTCTACCCGAACGTGGCGGTCCTGCGGCCGACCGGCGTCTACGGCGTCGTACGCCCGCCCGCCCGAACGAAATGGCTCGGACTCGCCGAGGACATCGCCGCGGGACGAGGGGTCGCAGAGAGCCGGGCCGGTACCGAGGTCCACGGCGAGGATGTCGCCGATGCGGTCTGGCGGCTACTGACGGCTCCCTCCGGGGCCGTCGCCGGTCGCGTCTTCAACTGCTCGGACCTCGAGGTCGCCACGCCCGGCATCGTGCGCCTCATGCAGGCCGCTCTCGGGCGCACCGGGCCCGTCCCTCCGGCCGCGCCGCCCGTCGGCAACGTGCTGCGTTGCGATGCCCTGCAGGCCCTCGGCTGGCGGCCGGGCGGCGAGGCGCGCCTGCAGGCGGAGATCGAGACGATTTGCGCCAAGGTCCGGGTAGCTACCGCCGATCGATGATCGTGTGCTCCTTCCCGAAGAAGATCGTCGAGCGCTCCATGTCGATGAAGTGGTGCTCGTCCTCGACGAAGGCGGCCCCGGCGCGCCTGGCCTCCTCCGTCCCCGGCGCCCTGCCGCGGTCAAACCACGCCTCGGCGTGACCCAGGTAGGACTCGACTTCCGTACCCCGCAGGGTCTGGGTCGGTTCGTCCATCGGCGAGTTCGCCCGGTGCACCTGCCGATAGCACAGGGTCCCGGCCGCTTCCGCATGGGAGCGGACGAGCGGGCCGTGGTGGGTCAGCCAGTAGTGGCGCGCTTCCTCCTCCGTGAGCGACGCCTTGTGGCGCAGCGGGTAGAACACCCGCACGACGTTGCTCTTCGCCCGGGCGACCACGTTCTCCGGGGACGGATTCACCTGCGGGTACTCGTAGGCGAACCAGATCGGTGAGCCAGGCAAGTCGATGAACTCGGCCTCGCTCACCAGCGAAGCCGCCACGGCCGCCTGGCCGGCTTCGCTCGCCAGGGCCGCTTCGAGATCCGCCTCCGCCAACCACCAGGTCTCGGCGACGCCGTCGTAGTGGGGCTCCATGTTCCCGCCCCGGGCGCGCTGCGCCGCCGCGTTCGCATCGCCCTCCAGCGTGTGGGTCTGCACATGTCGGAGGATGGCGAGGTCTTCCGCGAGACCCGCCACGAGCGGTCCGTGCCGGCGCAGCCAGTGGTCGTGGAACTCCGCGAGCGACAGCCCCGGCTTCCTGCGCAGAACGTGCACCAGTCGGATCATCGTGGTCTCCCGCCGGGATCGGCGCCGTCAGTCTATCGCTCCGCCGGGGCCGTCGCGGGCTCCGCGAGGAGTTCGAGCACCAGGGCCCGGGTGTCCGCCGCGTACCCGGCGTCGAAGCCCACGTGGCGTCCGCGCACGACTCCGCGACGGTCGATGACGACGGCCGCGGGCAGGACCGCCACGCCGTAGCGCCGACCGACCTGCCAGCCGTCGTCCCGGATCGTGGGTTGCGCCAGCGCGCGTCCCTCCAGGAACCGATGCGCGTCCTCGACATGCTCGTCGACGTTCACGGCCAGCACCACGAGGCCCCGGTCGGCGAGTTCGCGGTGCAGGTCGGAGTAGAACGGCAGCGCCTCGCGGCACGGGGCGCACCAGGACGCCCAGAAGTCG
>JAJDTI010000206.1 GCA_022827245.1 Pseudomonadales bacterium
CTCGACGGCGCCGCGGAGTGGCCGGCGCCCCCCGAGCGCCCGCGCGAGATCCCGGAACCTCCGCCGCTCACGGCGAGCGTCGAGGAAGTCGAGCGCGGCAGCGCGCTCTACCACGAGGCGTGCATGTGGTGTCACGGCGACAGCACGCTGGAACCGCTCATGGCCGACCTCAAGATGATGACCGCCGAGACGCACGCGCAGTTCCCGGCCATCGTCCTCGGCGGGTCGCTGCGGGACGAGGGCATGATGGGCTACGCGGACGTGCTCACCCCGGAGGACGCGGAACTCATTCGCCAGTACGTGATCTCGCGGGCGTTGGCGGAGCGGGAGGCGCAGGCAGGATCGGCCTTGTAGGGGCGACCCTCGTGGTCGCCCGTGCCGGCCTCGTGCACGACTTCGAGACGGGAGGGGACAAGCCCCTCCCCTACTGGCCGAGGTCCTCCTTCTTCGGCATCCACTTGTACCAGCTCGGCAGCCAGGTGTCGTCGTCGACGCCCTGCTGTTCCTGCCGCCGGGCGCCGGAGAGCATGAGGCGCATGGCGTAGTTGCCCTCGTGGCAGGCGTACTCGTAGACGTCGTCGTCCGTCAGCCGCATCTCGGTGTCCACCGACCAGGGCGCCTCGAACATCTCCGGGTCGTCGACGGTGTACTCGTAGCGGAGCGTGTCGTCGTCGACGCGGGTGAAGCGCTCCGTCAGGTGCATGTTCATGCCGCTGCCGCTGTGGGTGGTGTGCGGCGTGAAGTTCACGGTCTCGACGACCAGGGTGTCGCCATCCCAACGGCCGCGCGAGTCGCCCTTCCACAGCCGTACGTTGTTCGGCACGTGGTCGCGTCCGTCGAGCGGGATGATGCGGTGCTCGTTGACCATCTCGTTCAGGATCGCCACGTAACCCGGCGCCTGGAATAGGCGCATGATGTTGTTGTACGCGCCCGAGGTCATCGGGGGACCGGCATTGAAGCCGATGAGGCAGCGCGTGGAGGGCGGGCGGTCCGCGGCGGTCTGGGGCGGGCGGCTCCACACCTCGCGCCACTCCGCGTAGCGCAGCCGCGCCGCGTCGGTCAGCGCCGGGAGCCGGCCGTTCGGCGGATCGACGATCTGGGAGGTCCGCAGGGACGCGGACAGCTCGGTGCCGAGATCCAGGAACCCGGTGTTGTAGCCGACGTCGACATCCGACTGTCCGGTCCGCTCCGGCGGATTGGCGCGACCCTCGGCGACCTTCTGCTCGAAGGCGGCCGCCTCCTCGGGCGTCAGGAACGCGCGGTCCTTGTACTCCTCGGGCCGCTGCATCGGGGTCAACGTGCGGAAATCCCACGTGCCCTGCAGGTCCGGGACTCCCCAGGACGTCCGCGGCGCGCCGTCCTGCGCGGACGCGCCGGTGGCGATGGCCGCTGCGACGACGCAGGCGGCGACGATGGCTCCCTGGCGGGAGCGATGGCTGGTGGCGTGATGCATGGGGGCGCTCCTTTCCGGTCGGGTCGGATCGTGTCTGTCTGACGCTCGCGACGTCATGTCATTCCTGCTGATAGAGGTGTCCGTAGGTCGCCTCCTCGGCGAACTCGACGCACTTGTACTCCAGGATCTGGGCGTTCGGCTCCAGTCGCCGGTAGAGCGGCATGGAGATCTTCCAGGGCCGCGTGAAGACGTTGGGATCCTCGATCGTGGCCTCGTACAGCAGCGTGTCCGGGCCGGTCGGCGTGTAGCGCTCGACGACGTGCAGCGCGTCGCTGTGGAAATTGCCCGAGGCGTCGAACCAGGTGTCGGGCACCTGCGCGGTGACGTCGACGACGAGGGTGTCGCCGTCCCAATGCCCGAGCGAATGGCCCATCCAGGAGGGCAGCTCCGCCTCCGTGCCCGCCCGGTCCAGGTGAATGACGCGGCTGGTGCTCGCGAACTCGTACGCGACCAGGATCGCGTCCGGCGTCTGCACGAACTGGAACGGGAACGGCATGTAGACCGCCCGCGGAATGCCGGGCATGTAGCACTTCACCGCGGGGTCGAGGGCGAGCCAGTTCGCGCGGTTCGCGGCGCGCCGCTCGGCGGCGTCCTCGCGGTACGGGATCGTGCCGCCGACGACGACGGAGAGCCCCGCGGGAATCGCGCCGAGGGCGCCGACCATGGGGGCAGGGCCCTGCCGGGCCGCGTGCGCCTCGAGGTCCCAGTGCGCGGTGTTCAGGGCCTGCCAGATCCCGTTCAGGTCCGGGTCGCCATCGGGGGTACGCGGCGCCGCGAATTCCGCCTCCGCCTCGTCCGCCGGAGGCGGCGGAGCGCATGCCGCCAGCAACGCGGCAATGAGCGCCGGAAGCGCCGCCCGAGTCCACGGTTTCGGCATGGATCCTCCCTCTGTAACGACAGGTTCCGGGCGCCAGACGGAACCGCCGGCTGCCGGAACCGCCGCCGCCTACGTTACCATATCGGGCCGTGGCGCCTGGGTCGCGGAACCGTCTCGCGCGGTGTCGGCGGCCCCGTCAACGCACCGTCGATGCGGCGATGCCGCCATCGTTCACGACCCTGATTGGCGAACCCGGGCGGTGCCGGGAAGCAGTGCCCTGGAGTCCCACGCATGCAGAAATCCCGACCGTGGACATGGCTGGCCGCGGCCGGCTTAGCGGCGACCGTTTCCCTCTCGGCGCAGGCCGAACCCGATGACCCCGGCGGACACGAAGAGATCGAGGAGATCGTCGTGACCGGGTCCCACCTGCACCGTGCGCACCTGGTGAGTTCGAGCCCCGTCACGGAAATCGACGCGGACGAGCTGCTCTTCCAGGGCACCGTGCGCGTCGAGGACATGGTTCGCACGCTGCCGCAGGTGTTCTCCGGACAGAACACCAGCCAGTCGAACGGCGCCACGGGTACTGCGAACCTGAACCTGCGCAACCTCGGCACGCTGCGCACGCTCGTGCTGGTGAACGGCCGGCGCCTGCCGATCGGGTCGCCGCTGCAGGGCGGGGGCGCGGACGTGAACCAGATCCCGGGCGCCCTGGTCGAGAGCGTGCGGGTGCTGACGGGGGGCGCGTCGGCCGTGTACGGGTCGGACGCCGTGGCCGGCGTCGTCGACTTCCGCATGAAGGACGATTTCGAAGGGCTGCGCATCGACTACCAGTTCAGCCAGTACGGCCACGACAACGATTCTTCCCGCTGGCGCCGCATCGTGCGGGATGCCGGCTATCCGGTCGCCGAGGGCAGCGCCCGGGACGGCGACACCTCCTACGTGTCCCTCATCCTCGGCGGGAACTTCGACAGTGGCCGCGGCAACGCCACCGCGTATGCGACGTACCGCGACATCGAGCCGGTCTGGCAGCGGGACCGGGACTACAGTTCCTGCGCGCTGTCCGACGACACGACGTTCTGCTACGGCTCCTCGACGATCCCCCAGGGGCGCTTCACCGACTTCGGCCTGTTCGGCGACGACTCCTTCGACTACATCGTGCAGGGCGACGAGTTTGCGGTGCGCCGGGGCGAGACGTTCAACTACGGGCCGCTCAACTACTACCAGCGCCCCGACGAACAGTACGCCGCCGGCGCCTTCGCCCACTACGAGCTCGACGGCGGCGCGGAGGCGTTCACCGAACTCATGTTCATGGACGACCGGACGCTGTCGCAGATCGCGCCGTCCGGCGCCTTCTTCGTGACCAACACCCTGAGCTGCGGCAACCCCTTCCTGTCGGCGCAGCAGTTCGAAGCGGTGTGCGGCTCCTTCGGCCTGACCGCCGAAGACGTGCAGACCGTGTACGTGGGCCGGCGCAACGTCGAAGGCGGCAACCGCCAGCAGGACCTCCGCCACACGACGTTCCGGGGCGTCTTCGGCGTGCGCGGCGACCTGTGGAGCCACTGGGGCTACAACGCCTTCCTGCAGTACGCCGAGGTCAGCATGGAGAACACGTACCTCAACGATCTCGGCACGACGCGCATCCGGCGCGCCCTCGACGCCGTGCGGCATCCGGACAGCGGCGAGACGGTGTGCCGCTCGGCGCTCGACGGCTCGGACCCCGGCTGCGTGCCCTGGAACATCTTCCAGACGGGCGGCGTCACCCAGGAGGCGCTCGACTACATCGTGCTGCCGCTCTTCGCCCGGGGCACGACCGACCAGTGGGTCGCGTCGGCCCACCTCACGGGCGACCTCGGCGAGTACGGCATGACGCTGCCGATGGCGGAGGAGGGCGTGGCCGTGGCGTTCGGGATAGAGTTCCGCGAGGAGAACCTCGACTTCAACCCGGACCAGAACTTCCGCGCCGGCGAGGGCGCGGGCCAGGGGGGCGCCACGAACCCGGTGAGCGGCGGATACGACGTGCTGGAGCTGTTCGTCGAGGCCAACGTCCCGCTGGTGGAGGGGCGTCCGTTCGCCGATGAGCTTCGACTCGACCTCGGGTTCCGATACTCCGACTACGACTACGGGATCTCGACGGACACCTTCGGCGCGCGCGCCGGCTGGGCGGTCAACCCGGTGATCAAGTTCCGCGCCAGCGTGCAGCGCGCCCTGCGCGCGGCGAACGTCCGGGAGCTCTTCCAGCCCCAGGGCTTCAACCTGTTCGACATGACCGCGGACCCCTGCGGCGGCCCGGTCGGGAACGGCATGACGGCGGCCGGACGCACCTTCGAGGAGTGCGCGCGCAGCGGCGTGACGGCCGCGCAGTTCGGCAACATCTCGCACTCCCCGGCCGCGCAGTACAACTTCCTGCAGGGCGGCAATCCGAACCTCGAACCGGAAGCGGCGGACACCTGGTCCGTGGGCGCGGTGTTCTCGCCGGGCTTCCTCCCGGGCGTCGACATCACGGTGGACTACTTCCACGTCGAGATCGAGCAGGGCATCGGCAACCTCACGCCCGAGTTCATCCTCAACGAGTGCCTGGACGGCAACCTCGCCCTCTGCGAGCAGGTGCGGCGGGGGCTGCCGGGCGATCTCTGGATCGGCTCCGACCTGAACGCCAGCGGTCATATCGTGGCGTTGGCCGACAACCTGGCGATCGAGGAGGTCGCCGGCGTGGACGTCATCGTGGAATACGGCTTCGAGGCGGGAGACTTCGGCAGCGTGCGCGTCGCCAACATCCTCTCGTGGATCGAGCGGTGGGACCAGCGGGAGCTTGCGGGCGCGCCGACGGAGTCCTGCGCCGGCAAGTGGGGATTCGTCTGCGGCTTCCCGACCCCGACGGTGCGGAACAGCCTGCGGGTCGTCTGGACCACGCCCTGGAGGGTCACGGCGACGGCGATGTGGCGCTATCTCGACGAGGCCGAGGACCGCAGCCTGGCGGGCGCGGATCTCGACTCCGCCTCTTACATCGACCTGGCGGGAATCTGGAACGTCACGGAGAAGATCGAGGTCCGCGCCGGCGTCAACAACGTCTTCGACCAGGAGCCGCCCATCGTCGGGCAGGCGGCCGGCCCGTCCATCTTCGGCAACGGCAACACGTTCCCGGGACTCTACGATGCGCTCGGCCGGTACTGGTTCGCGGCCGTGGGGCTTTCGCTGTGAGGGGAGCGCGCGCGTGAGAATCGAGGCCGTCCTGTTCGATCTCGACGAGACGCTCCATGCGCGGACCCGGTCGCTGGCGGCCTTCGCGCGCCGCATCTACGTCGACGCGCTGCCGGGCATTGCCGGGCAGACGTCGGAGGAGGACTTCGTGGAGGCCGTGCTGCGGGGCGACGAGCGTGGCAACCGTCCGCCGGAAGGGCTCCTGACGTGGCTGGCCAACCGCTTCGACCTGGGCCTGACGGCCGCCGACCTCGTGGAGGTCTACCTGGCCTGGGAGCATCCGGTGCTCTTCGAGGACACGGAGGCGACCCTGCGCCGCCTGCGTCCCCGCAAGCTCGGCATCGTCACCAACGGATCGGGACGGAGCCAGGCCGCGAAGATCGCCAACAGCGGCCTGGACGGGTGGACCGACGCGGCCGCCATCTCCGGGGCGCTGGACATCCGCAAGCCGGACCCGGGCATCTTCGAGGACATCTGCCGCCGCCTCGACGTGGCGCCCACGCGTTGCGTCATGGTCGGAGACAGTCCGGAACACGATGTCGCGGGCGGGCGCGCCGCTGGCATGCGTACGATCTGGGTCGAAGGCGGCCTTTGGCCCTCGGGCCTCCCGCCGGACTACGACGCGTCGGTCACGCGGTTGTCCGAGGTGGTGCACATCGTGGAGCGCTGGGACCGCGAGTGACGCCGGCGTCTTGAGATCGGGACGTCGCGCCACCAGACTGGGTACTGGGGAGAGTCACACAAGGAGACCGTCATGCGTGTGCAACTCGCGCTCAACGTTCGCGACCTGGACGCCGCCGTGGACTTCTACTCCACGATGTTCGGCACGGCCCCCGCGAAGCGGAAGCCCGGTTACGCCAACTTCGCGATCGACGAGCCCCCGCTGAAGCTCGTCCTGTTCGAGGCGCCCGAGTCGGCGGAACGTCTCAACCATCTCGGCATCGAGGTGTTCGACGACGGTGACGTGCACGAGGCGACGGAGCGCATTCGGGACGGCGGCCTGCCCCACGAGATCGAGGTCGAGAAGACCTGCTGCCACGCCGTGCAGAACAAGGTCTGGGCGCACGAGCCCGAGGGTCTGCGCTGGGAGTGGTACCGGGTGCTCGAAGACGCGTAGGCGCCGCGGACGCTTCGGACGCGCCGCGCCCGGAACGTCAGCGCACCTGGTGCGCGCTATGCCGCCGCGCCGTTGCGCAGCACCCGTCCGGGCCGCGTTCCCGTGTGCTCGTCGTCGCGCAGGATGACGTCCCCGTTGCAGACCGTCGCGCGGTAGCCGCGGGCCTTCTGGATCAGCCGTGGGGCGCCGCCCGGGAAGTCGTGCACGAGTTCCGGCTGGCGCTCCGCGACCCGCTCGAGGTCGATGACGTTCACGTCGGCGCGCTTGCCGGCCTTGAGGACGCCGCGGTCGTGCAGGCCGATCACCCGGGCCTGGGCGCTCGTCATCTTGCGGACGGCTTCGGCCAGCGTGAAGACGCCGCGCTCGCGATACCAGTGCGACAGCAGGAAGCTGGTCCAGCCGGAGTCCATGATCTGGCTGACGTGCGCGCCGGCGTCGCCGATGCCCGGCAGGACCCAGTCCTCGGACAGGAAGGCGGGGAGGGCGTCGAGGTCCAGGTTGAAGAAGCGCACGTGGAACTGCGCCTCGCCGTCGGATTCGAGCATGTACCGGAGCCACGTCTCGACCGGATGCTCGCCCGCGTCCCGCGCCAGGCTCGCGAGGCTCTCCTCGGAGTCGCGCGTGTAGGCGGGCCGGTCCGTGTCGCCGAGCCAGTAGACGTTCCCGGCCATGGCTTCGAGCTGGGGGTTGCCGCGCGCTTCCTCGACCAGTTCGCTACGGAAGGCTTCGTCCCGGATCGCCGCCAGGCGCCCTTCGAAGTCCATCGCCCGCAGCTTCTTCCAGGCCACGCCAGGCAGCAGCGTGCCGCTCTTGATGCTGGACACGAACCCGCCGCTGCGCGGCAGGGTGAGGCCGCTCACGTCCACGCCTTCGGCGCGCATCCGGGCGATCGCGTCGGCGTACCCGGACACACCGTTCTCGCTCGGCACCATCGGGGCGCTGAACAGCAGCCGGGTCCCGGCGTGCAGGCCCTGCTCGGTGATGAGCGCCATCTCCTCGTCGAGGTTGGCGTAGTTCAGGACGAACTGCAGGATGCCGTTGTGCTTGCCGACCGCCTTCGCGATGGCGGCGAGCTCCGCGCTCTCGGCGAACGTGCCAGGGATCGAACGTCCGTCGGGGAGCACGTGGGCGGGCAGGCGATTCGACGAGAAACCGATGGCTCCTTCCTTCACGGAGTTGCCGACCAGTTCAGCGATCTGGCGAATCTCGCCTTCCGTCGGCTGGCCGTCGATCGCGCGCTCGCCCATGACGTAGAAGCGCGAGGCGCAGTGGCCGACGAGACCGATGATGTTGATCGCGGGATCGAGCTTCTCGATCGAGTCGAGGTACTCGCCGTAGGACACCCAGTCCCACGCCAGGCCGTTCAGGATCGCGTCCTTCGGGATGTCCTCGACCGTCTCCATCATGCCCGCCAAAAAGTCCCGGTCGGCGGGCTTGCAGGGCGCGAACGTCACGCCGCAGTTGCCGAAGAGGGCGGTGGTCACGCCATGCCAGGAGACCGGCGTCAGGAGCGGATCCCACCCCGCCTGGGCGTCGAAGTGGGTGTGGAGGTCGACGAAGCCGGGGGTGACCGCGTTGCCTTCGGCGTCGATTTCCTCGTGCCCCCTGCCGTCGACTTCGCCGACGGCGGAGATCGTGTCGCCGTCGATGGCGATGTCGCCTTCGGTCGGTTCGTTGCCGAGTCCGTCGACGATCAGCCCGTTGCGGATGACGAGATCGTGAGCCATGGGGTCTCCGTTGATTGCGTGACGATCAGGCACTGATTATGTCACGCGGACCTCCGGCGCGCGCCGCTACAGGAGCTTCACGAGGGCGACGACCTGCCCCCCCTGGGCGATCAGTGCGCCGAACATCCATTTCAGAAGATCCGCTTTCACTGCCTCGATGCTGGCGTTGACCGCCGCGATGTCGGCCTTGGTCGCGAGGTTGGAGTTGAGCAGGTCGACGTGCTCTTCGGCGAGGGTCTCGGCCTGCTGCTCGGTGAAGCCGCACTCCGTCAGGCGCTTGACGAAGCGATGGCTGTCGAACGCAATGGCTTCGGTCATGTCTGAATCATAGGGATGCCGCCGTAACCCGGCACGAACCAGCGTCGGGCGAGGGTGCTTGTGGCGGGCCCTAACCCGCATATTGCGTCAGGCCGCTTGTGCACGGACCGTAAGACTTTGGTTTTGGGTCGATTATCGTCCCATCCGAGCATGATCGCCGAATGACAGAACGCTGGCCGCGCCCTCGCCGGTCTTTTCGCCCTGTGCGCGCACGT
>JAJDTI010000065.1 GCA_022827245.1 Pseudomonadales bacterium
GAGCTGCGGGATGTGCACCACCGACTTCTGCATGTCCCAGGCCGCCGTCGGACACCGTTCCGCGCACAGCCCGCAGTGCAGGCAGACGTCCTCGTCCTTCACCATCACGCGGCCGGTCGGCAGCGTCCGCGAGACGTACAGGTCCTGCTCGCCGTTGTCGGCCGGCGCCGTGAGGCGCTCGCGAAGGTCGGTCTCCTCACCGTTCGACGTGAAGGTGATGCAGTCCATCGGACAGATGTCCACGCACGCGTCGCACTCGATGCACAGGCCCTCCGTGAACACCGTCTGCACGTCGCAGTTGAGGCAGCGCTGCGCCTCCTTGAGGCCGAGCGCCCGGTCGAAGCCGAGTTCGACTTCCACCTTGATGTTGCCGAGGGCGCGCCGTTTCTCCGCGTGCGGCACGATGAAGCGTTTCGCGGGATCGTGTTCGGCGTCGTAGCTCCACTCGTGCACGCCCATCTTCTGGCTGATGAGGTTCACGCCCTCCGGGGGACGGTCCGCCTTCAGGTCCTTCCCCTGGCACAGCAGGTGGATGGAGATGGCCGCCTGGTGGGCATGGGCGGACGCCCAGATGATGTTCTCCGGGCCGAACGCCGAGTCGCCGCCAAAGAACACCTTGGGATGCGTCGACTGCAGCGTCACCTCGTCGAGCACGGGGCAGTCCCACTTGTCGAACTCGAGGCCGATGTCCCGCTCGATCCACGGGCAGTGGTTCTCCTGGCCGATCGCCATCAGGATGTGATCGCACTCCATGTAGACGTCCGGCTCGCCCGTGGGCACGTAGCGGAGCCGGCCGCTCGACTCGTCGCGGACCGGGGTGACGCACTCGAAGACGACGCCCTTGAGCTTGCCGTTCTCGTGCACGAACTCCTTCGGCGGGCGGTTGTTGACGATGGGGATGTTCTCGTCCATCGCCTCTTCCTTCTCCCACTCCGAGGCCTTCATGACCTCGAAGGCGGAGCGCACGACGACCGTCACGGACTCGGCGCCGAGCCGCTTGGAGGTGCGGCAGCAGTCCATGGCCGTGTTGCCACCGCCCATCACGATCACCTTGCCGGAGATGGACGTGGTGTGCCCGAAGGCGACGCTCGACAGCCAGTCGATGCCGATGGAGATGTGCGCGTCCACCTCCTGGCGGCCCGGCAGGTCGAGGTCGCGGCCGCGCGGCGCGCCGGTGCCGACGAAATACGCGTCGTAGTCCATGTCGAGCATGTGCTTCATGCTCGTGATCTCGTAGCCGAACCGCGCGTTCACGCCCATGTCGAGGATGATGTCGACCTCTTCCTCAAGGACGTCCGCGGGGAGCCGGAAGGCGGGGATCTGGCTGCGCATCATGCCGCCGCCGGCGGGGTCGCGATCGAACATGTCGATCTCGTAGCCGAACGGCAGCAGGTCGCGGGCCACGGCCAGGGACGCGGGCCCGGCGCCGAGCATCGCGATGCGCTTGCCGTTCTTGCGTGTCGGGACGGTCGGCAGATACGGGCGGACGTCGCCCTTGTGGTCCGCCGCCACCCGCTTCAGCCGGCAGATGGCGACCGGCTTCTCCTCCGTCCGCACGCGCCGGCAGGCCGGCTCGCAGGGGCGGTCGCAGGTGCGCCCGAGGATGCCCGGGAACACGTTGGACTCCCAGTTGATCATGAACGCCTCGGTGTAGCGTTCCTCGGCGATCAGGCGGATGTACTCGGGCACCGGCGTATGGGCGGGACACGCCCACTGGCAGTCCACGACCTTGTGGAAATAGGACGGGTCCCGGATGTCGGTGGCTTTCATGGTGAACGCGGGCAGGCGCAAGCCCAACCCGTCGCGGTCGGTGGAGGTTTCACGAGGGGGCAACTTTAACCGTTTACGGGGTTGGCATCCACCGGAATCGGCGGTTTGCGGTCCCGGGCCGGGCGTGTCGTGACCGCTGGCGGGAAGCCGCTAGCCGCCGGCGCGGCGCGGTTTCGGAGGCACGGGCACGCCCCGTCCGACAAGGGCATCGCGCAGTCCCTCGAGCACGCCTTCGACGTACGCAACGCGCTCGCGCAACTCCGCCACGCCCGCCTCCACGCGGCCGATGCGCTCGCCGAGTTCCTTCATGTCCCGGTCCAGGCGCTTTTCCAGACCATCCATACGGCCGTCCAAGCCACCGATGTCCCGCTCGATACGGGCTTCGAGACTGCCGATGTCCCGGTCCAGGCGCGCATGGATGCGGCGGTGACCGTTCACGGTCAACGTGCCCAATGCGACGCCGACGCCGATGATGGCCCAGAACTCGGGAGTCATGGAGGGGCAGTCTACTCCCTGCCGGGACGGGTGGAATCGCCGATCTCCCGGTTCTGCGTGCGAGGAAGTCACCAGAAGCTGTGAGCCATGGCTCACGCCGTCGCCCAACGCGACCGTTGCGATAGAATGCGCGGCCCTTTCCCGCCCCCGCAGACCGCCGCAAGATGACACCCTCCGAGGCGCCGATCCGCGCGCCGGTCCGCCACGTCGCGCACAACTGGCAGGCACTGTTCGGCAGCGGCGCGAGTTTCGGCGCGGCGCGGCTCGCGGCCGAGCCCGGGACGCTCGTGCTGTACGCCGCGCGCGACACCGAGACCGCCGAGCGGGTACGCAACGAGATCGACTTCTACGCTTCCGGCACGCTGCCCGTGCGCACGTTCCCGGATTGGGAGACCCTGCCGTACGACGGGTTCTCGCCCCACCAGGACATCGTCTCCGAACGCCTGACCACGCTCCACGGGTTGCGCGACGTCACTCATGGCGTGCTCGTCGCCCCGGTCCGCACGCTCATGCAGCGGCTCGCTCCCCCGGCGTTCGTCGACGCCCATACCCTGACCCTGCGCACCGGCGAGCGCTTCGCCATCGCGGAGGAACGCGCCCGCCTGGACCACGCCGGCTACCAGCACGTCCGTACCGTGGGGGAGCGGGGCGAATACGCCGTGCGCGGTTCTCTCATCGACGTCTTCCCGATGGGCGCGGGCGCCCCGCTGCGCATAGATCTCTTCGACGACCGCATCGAGACCCTGCGCACATTCGACCCCGACACCCAGCGGACGGCGGACCGGATCGACTCGGTACGCATGCTGCCGGCGCGGGAGGTCCCCCTGGACGCGGACGGCATCGCGCGCTTTCGCGACCGCTGGCACCGCACGTTCGACGTCGACGTCAGGCGCTGTCCGGTGTACCAGGACGTCAGCCGCGGCGTTCCGCATCCCGGCGTCGAGTACTACCTGCCCTTCTTCTTCGAGGAGACGGCCACGCTGTTCGACTACCTGCCGGAGTCGACGGTCGTCGTCCTCGATGCGGAGGCCATGACGGAAGCCGCGCGCTTCGAGGACGAACTCGAGGCCCGCTACGAGTCCCTGCGTCACGACATCGAGCGGCCGATCCTGCCGCCGCGCGCCCTGTACCTGTCGCGACAGGGCCTCCGCGACCTGATCAAGCCCTACGGACGCATACAGGTCGACCCGGACGGCACGCGGCACCGTCACCGCGTGAGTTTCCATGGCCGTCCCCTGCCGGACCTCACCGCAAGCCACCGGGGTCGGGACGAGGCGCGCCTGCTGCGCGGGTTCCTCACGTCATGCGAGCAGCCCGTGCTGCTCACGGCACAGACCGCCGGGCGCGCCCAGCACCTCGAGGAGTTCCTCGCCCGCGCGCGCCTGCATCCGCCCGGCGTCGCGAAATTCGAGGAGTTCCTCGCTCGAGGTGTCCCCGTCGCGACCGCGGTCGCCGACATCGAGCGCGGCGCCTGGCTGGCCGACTTCGCGGTCGTCACGGAGTCCGAACTGTTCGGCCGCCGCAACGACGACGCAGCCGACCGCACCACTGCCCGCCGGATCGACCCGGACCTGGTCATCCGCAACCTGACCGAGCTGTCGATCGGCGCCCCCGTCGTGCACATCGACCACGGCATCGGGCGCTACCTGGGTCTCGAGACCCTCGAGATCGACGGGCACACGCAGGAGTTCCTCGCCCTCGAATACGCCGAGGAGGCCAGGCTCTACGTGCCGGTCACGTCGCTCCACCTCATCTCCCGCTACGCCGGCGCGGACGCCGAGCACGCCCCGCTGCACCGCCTGGGATCGGACCAGTGGGAGAAAGCCAAGCGGCGCGCCGCGCGCAAGGCCTACGACGTCGCCGCGGAGCTGCTCGACATCCACGGACGGCGTGCGGCGCGGCCGGGCACGGTCTTCGACCGCCCCGAGGACGACTACGCCCGCTTCTGCGACCGGTTCCCCTTCGAGACCACGGCCGACCAGCAGGCGGCCATCGACGCCGTCATCGAAGACCTCTGCTCGGACAGCGCCACCGACCGGCTGATCTGCGGGGACGTGGGGTTCGGCAAGACCGAGGTCGCCATGCGCGCGGCCTTCGTCGCCGTGGCGTCCGGCCGGCAGGTCGCCGTGCTGACGCCCACGACGCTCCTGACCGAACAGCATCACGAGACGTTCCGCGACCGTTTCGCGGACTGGCCGGTGCACATCGAGGCGGTTTCGCGCCTGCGCACGGACGGCGAGGTCACGGCCATCGCGGAGCGCCTCGCGGCCGGCAAGGTCGACATCGTCATCGGCACCCACAGGCTGCTCGGCGCCGGCATCGCGTTCGACGACCTGGGTCTCGTCATCATCGACGAGGAGCATCGCTTCGGCGTACGCCAGAAGGAGCGCCTGCGGGCGCTGCGGGCCGAGGTGGACGTGCTCGCGCTCACGGCGACGCCCATTCCGCGCACCCTCAACCTGGCGCTCGGCGGCCTGCGCGAGCTTTCGATCATCGCAACCCCCCCGGCCAAGCGGCTCTCCATCAAGACCTTCGTCGTCCCGAAGCGCAACCAGTTGATCCGGGAAGCGATTACCCGGGAACTCGCCCGCGGCGGGCAGGTCTTCTACGTCCACAACGAGGTGGCCAGCATCGACCGCGCCGCCGACGAACTGCGCGCCCTGGTCCCGGACGCGCGCATCGGCGTCGGGCACGGACAGATGCACAAGCGCGCGCTCGAGAGGACGATGGCGGACTTCTACCATCGCCGCAGCAACCTCCTCGTCTGCTCGACGATCATCGAGAACGGCATCGACATACCGAACGCCAACACGATCCTCATCAACCGCGCCGACAAGTTCGGCCTCGCCCAACTGCACCAGTTGCGCGGCCGCGTCGGACGGTCGCACCACCAGGCCTACGCCTACCTGATGACGCCCGACCGGCGCGCCCTGACCAGCGACGCGCGCAAGCGCCTCGACGCCATCGAAGCGGCCGGGGAACTCGGCATCGGCTTCACCCTCGCCACCCACGACCTCGAGATCCGGGGCGCCGGGGAACTGCTCGGCGAGGACCAGTCCGGGCAGATCGAGACGATCGGCTTCTCGCTCTACATGGAGATGCTCGAGCGCGCCGTCGACGCGATACGCTCCGGACGCGTCCCGGACATGGACGAGCCGCTGCCGACGCTGCGCGGCAGTCCCGAGGTGAACCTGCACGTCCAGGCCCTGATCCCCGACGACTATCTCCCGGACGTGCACATGCGGCTGATCCTCTACAAGCGCATCGCCAACGCCGGCGCCTTCGACGCGCTCGACGACCTCAAGGCCGAGGTGATCGACCGCTTCGGGCCGCTGCCCGAGGCGGCGCGCTCCCTGTTCCGCACGACGGAGATCAAGCTCGCGAGCGGCGACCTCGGCATCGCGCGCATCGACGTCGGACACGCGTCCGGCCGCGTGGACTTCGAGGCCGACACGTCCGTGCACCCCATGACGGTCGTGGGCCTCGTGCAGGGCGACCCCGACACCTACCGCCTGCAGGACGCGGCCACGCTGCGCCTGTCCGTAGCGCTCGACGGGCCGGAGGAGCGCTTCGAGTTCGTCCTTGACCTGCTCGAACGCCTCGCGCCTCCGGTCGCCGCCGACATCGCGGCCACGGCCTGATACAGACAGCATGCGGCGCGGTCCCGCCTCGCACGCAGCCGCCGCGTTGCTCGCGGCGGGCATCGCCGCCCCGGTCGGCGCCGCGGAGCCTGCGTTCCGCGACTGGCTCGCGCACGACTGGCACGTGGTGGAGGTCGTGGTGTTCCTGCACCGGACGCCCCAGACGCGCGAGCAGGTCACGACGTTCGAGCCGCGCCGTTATCCCCTGCCGATGACGGCGTTCGATCCGCCACCGTCGGCCTGGCGTTTCCCGGCGCCTGCCGAGGTGCCCATCGAGGAGGGCCCGTTCCCTCCGGCCTGGATGTGGATGGACAACCCGGCCGGGATCCCCCTGCCGGCACCGCCCGTGGAGGCGCACGACCCCGACCCTCAAGACGCCGGGGAACCTGGCCCCGGGGCGGTCGAAGCGCTCGACCCACCGGCTCCGCCCGCCGTGCCTCCCGCACCCGAGACCGTCGCACGCGACGCGTTCGCCGCGTACGAGTCGGCGCTCGTCCGCGCGAGCATGCAGTGGCGCACCGACGGACTGGTGCTCGCCGCCCACGTCCGGCGCATGCGGCGTTCCGCCGACTACGAGGTACTGCATCACGGACGCTGGTTCCAGGCGGCCCGCACGCCGGGGCGCTCGATCCCCGTGTTCCTGCAGCTCGGCGACCCCGGCACGGACGGCGTGTCCCGGATCGAGGGCACGCTACGGGTGTCCCGGGGCCTGTACGTCGAGGTCGAGGCCGAGTTGTGGCTGCAGGAAGACACGACCGATCCCGCGGGCGTCCAGCGGGGCTACGCCCGCCTCTCCGAGACGCGGCGGATGCGCACGCGAGACGTGCACTACCTCGACCATCCGAGGATCGGCCTCGTCCTGCGCGCCGACCGGCTCAAGGTACCTGACGGCCTAGCCGCCCTCGTCGAGGCCGTCGAGGAAGGTCTGTAGCAGGAGCGACAGGTCGGCCGCGCCGCGTTCCACCGCCGCCTCTATGCCGGCGCTCGTAATCGGGCCGTCGCCGCGGCCGGCGGCGGGATTCACCACCAGGCAGACACCGGCGTACCGGACCCCTAGTTCCCGCGCCAGAACCGCCTCGGGCATCGCGGTCATGCCGACCACGGTGCAGCCGTCCCGCTCCAGGCGGTCTACTTCGGCGGCCGTCTCCAGGCGAGGCCCCTGCGTGCAGCCGTAGACGCCGTCGGTGTGGAGGCGGCCGCGCAGCCTGCAACGCTCGCCGGCGGCAACCAGGCCGGACCGGAGCGTCGCGTCGAAGGGCTCGGTGAAGTCCACGTGGCGGATCTCGTCGACTCCGGCGAACGTGTCGGCGCGTCCGTGCGTGTAGTCGATCAACTGGTTCGGCACGACCAGGTCGGCGTCCCGGTACTCCCGCGCCAGCGCGCCGACGGTAAACGCCGCGATCACGGCGTCCACCCCGAGCGACTGCAGCAGCCAGAGGTTCGCGCGATAGTTGACCCGGTGCGGGAGGATGCTCCGCGGTCGGCCGTGCCGTTGCAGGAAGACGACCTCGACCGCGCCGCGGGTACCGCGTTCGGGCGCCGCGGACGGTGCGCCGTAGGGAGTCTCCGGCGGCGCATCGGTAGCCGGTCCCGCCTCGACGCCGTCCAGCCCCGCGAGACCTGTGCCGCCGAGGATGCCGACCCGTCTCACGTCGGGTCGTCCAGGGCGTAGATGGCCCGCAGGTTCCGGTACCACCCGTTGTAGTCCATCCCCCACCCGACCAGGTACCGGTCCGGGGCCGAGAGGGCGGCGTAGTCCGCCGCGAAGGCCCGCCCGGCGACCGCCTTGTCCACCAGGACGGCGGTGCGTACCGCCGCCGCCCCCTGCTCCTCCACGAACGCCTTGAGCCGCGCCAGGGTCACCCCTTCGTCGAGCACGTCGTCGACCAGGAGCACGTCCCGGCCCGTGAGGGGCTGCGCGGGCTCGACGCGCAGGCACAGGTCCGCCCCGCGCGGGTGTTCCCCGGGAGCGGCTTCGCGGTAGCGTCTCGCGTGGACGTAGTCGACTTCGAGCGGAAACGCGAAACGCTCGAGGAGCGCCGCGGTGAACGGCAGGCCGCCGTTCATGACGCAGACCACGACGGGACGGGCATCGGCGACATCGAGGGCGATGCGCACGGCGACGCGGTCGATCGCAAAGCGCACCGCTCCGGCGTCATACAGGCACTCGGCCCACTCTTCGATTTCACGCGGAGAGGTCACGCGGAGCGTGCGTCATCGGCCGGGTCCGGCTCCGGTTGGGGCCCCGGTTGGGGCCCCGGTTGCTGAGAGGCGTCGACATGCAGCGTCTGCGTCGGGAACGCCATCTCCGCACCGTGCCCGGCGACGATCTCCGCGATCCGGAAGAGGATCTCCTGCTTGATCTCGTGGAACTCGGTCCACACCGTGGTCCTGGTGAACGTGTAGACGAAGAAGTCGAGCGACGAGGGACCGAAGCTCACGAAGTTGACCATCAGCGTTCTCGAAGTGTCGATCGCGGGATGCGTGCGGAGCATCTCCCGCACGTCGTCGATCACCTTCTTCAGCACGTCGACGTCGTCGTAGCGGATCCCGATGGTCTCGTAGATGCGCCGGTTCTTCATGCGCTCCGGGTTCTCGACCGAGAGACTCGCGAAGACGCTGTTCGGCACGTAGAGCGGCCGCTGGTCGAACGTACGGATGCGCGTCAGGCGCCAGCCGATCTCCTCCACGGTCCCCTCGATCTCGCGATCCGGAGAGCGGATCCAGTCCCCCACCGAGAACGGCCGGTCGAGATAGAGCATGAGCGCTCCGAAGAAGTTCGCGAGCAGGTCGCGGGCGGCGAAACCGATGGCGATGCCCCCGATGCCGCCAAAGGCGAGCACGCCGGTGACGCTGAAGCCGAGACTCTGCAGGACGATGAGCACGGCGGTGATCACTACCGAGGCGCGCAGCAGCTTGCCGAGCGCCATCGCCGTCGTCTCGTCCACCCGGGTCGGTCCGTAGCTCCGGTCCCCGAGGTGCGTCTCCAGGAACGAGATGAAGCGCACCGCGAACCAGGCGAGCAGCAGGATCACCCCCACTTCGCGCAGCGGGGCGACGTACTCGAAGATCTCCTGGCGCGACTGCTCGCCCGCGATCTCCGCCGCCCAGGAGAACCCGAACAGGTAGACGGCCCAGCCGATCGGCTTGCGGCCCGCGTGGAGGACCGCGTCGTCGTACATGTTGTGGGTCTTTTCGGCCTGGCGCGCCAGGCGGTCGAAGCCGCGCTTGACGACATAGCGCGCCACCAGCGTGGCGAGAACCACGGCGAACATGGAGACCGTCCAGGTGTGCGCCAGGAACCAGTCGAGAATACCGTCCATCCCTCCGCCTTCCCCTCCGCGCGTCAGGGCATGGGAAAGTTGCGCAGTTTGCCGCGTTCAGGCCAAGGACGCACTGCCGGCGATGCCTGCGGCAAGAATCCTGTATATAATGCCAGCCTCACTGTACGTTTCGACAGGAGCCAGCCAAGAGATGAAGAAGCTCACCCAGCGGCAGACGGTCGTCCTCGACTTCATCCGGTCTCACATCGCCGACACCGGCTACCCCCCGACGCGCGCAGACATCGCGCACGCGCTGGGTTTCCGGTCCCCCAACGCGGCGGAAGAACACCTGCGGGCCCTGGCGCGCAAGGGCGCCATAGAGATGACGCCGGGGCGCTCGCGCGGGATTCGGCTGCCGGCGCCGCCCGGATTGCCCATCGTCGGGCGGGTCGCCGCGGGCCATCCGATCCTGGCTGTGGAACACATCGAGGATACCTGCGAGATCCCCCCGGAGCTGTTCCGGCCTGCGGCGGACTTCCTCCTGCGGGTCCACGGAGACAGCATGACCGGCGCCGGCATTCTGGACGGCGACCTGCTCGCGGTGCACGGGACGCCCGAGGCGCGCAACGGACAGATCGTCGTCGCCCGCGTCGACGACGAGGTCACGGTGAAGCGGTTCCAGCGCACGTCCGACCGGGCGCGGGTCCTGCTCCTGCCCGAGAACGACGACTACGACCCCATCGAGGTGGACCTGCGGGAACGCGAGTTCGCCATCGAAGGGCTGAGCGTCGGCGTCCTCCGGCGCCACTGAGGCGCGACCGGCGCTCAGCGTTTCCGCCGGCCGGCGGCGCCCTTCGGGGTTCCCCTGCCTCCTCCCTTGCGCGCACGGGTCGAAGCCGCCTGCTGTTCCCACCGCCCGTCGCGATAGTGCGCGCGCCACGTCGTGGGCTTGCCGTCCCGCTCCGAGGCGACGAACTGCTGCCGGGTCTTGCGTGACCACTTGAGCGCGGCCGGGTTGCCGTCCGGGTCCGCCTCCGGCGCGTCGAGCAGGTAGGCGAAGCGCGGGTCCAGCTCGTTGGCGTGGGCCTTCAGTTCGCGCACGAGGGGCGCCCGCGTCTCGCGGTTGCGGGGAAACTGGCTCGCCGCCAGGAACAGCCCCGCGGCGCCGTCGCGCAGCACGAAGTGGTCGTCGACGCGTTCGCACGCGAGTTCCGGCATGGGCACGGGGTCGGCCCGCGGCGGCGCGGGACGGCCGTCGCGCAGGATCTTGCGCGTGTTGGAGCATGCGTCGTTCGTGCACCCGAAGTACTTCCCGAAGCGCCCGGACTTGAGCTGCATCTCAGAGCCGCACCGTTCGCAGGTGAGTGTGGGGCCGTCGTAGCCCTTGATGCGGAACTCGCCTTCCTCGACCTCGGAACCCGCGCAGTCCGGGTTGTTGCCGCACACGTGCAGCTTGCGCCGGGCGTCGACCAGGTAGGAATCCATCGGCGTCCCGCACTTCGGGCAACGACGCTTCGACCGCAACAGCTCGAGTTCCCGCTCCCCGTCCTCCTCGACGTCCACGACCTCGTCCCCCGGGGTGAGGTTGAGCGTGTTCGTGCACCGTTCCTTGGGCGGCAGTCGATACCCGGAGCAGCCGAGGAAGACGCCCGTGCTGGCCGTGCGCACCTGCATCGGACGCCCGCATCGGGAGCAGGCTATGTCGGTGTCCGTCGGCTCGTTGGCGCGCATCCCGCTTCCGGCCGCCCCGGCCTTCGCGAGCCGGTCGCTGAAGCCCTCGTAGAAGCCGTCGAGCACGGCGCGCCAGCCGCGCTCGCCGCCGGCGACCCGGTCCAGCTCGCCTTCGAGTTCGGCGGTGAAGGAGTAGTCCATGAGGTCGGCGAAGTTCTCGACGAGGCGGTCGGTCACGAGTTCCCCGATCCGCTCGGCCCGGAAACGGCGCTTCTCCAGGGAGACGTACCCACGCTCCTGGATGGTGGAGATGATCGCGGCGTAGGTGGAGGGGCGCCCGATGCCGAGCTTCTCGAGTTCGCGCACGAGACTCGCCTCGCCGTAGCGCGGGGGCGGCTTGGTGAAGTGCTGGGCCACGCCGGCATCCACGAGACGCAGCGTCTCGCCTTCGGCGAATGCCGGGATCGGCCGGTCTTCGTCGCGTCGCGCCGCCGCCGCCAGCACGCGGGTGTAGCCGTCGAACTGCATGATGCGGCCCCGCGCCCGGAGCTCGAAACCGTCCGCCTCCACCACCACCGTGGTCGACAGGTAGCGGGCGCGCGCCATCTGGCAGGCGACGAACTGGCGCCAGATCAGGTCGTACAGGCGCCGCTCGTCCGCCGGCAACGCCGCGAGGCTGTCCGGTGTCGTGCGCACGTCGGTCGGGCGGATCGCCTCGTGCGCCTCCTGTGCGGCCGCCTTGCTGGCGTACACCGCCGGGCCCGGCGACAGGTAGTCCTTCCCGTGGGCCTCCTCGATGTACTCCCGCACCGCGGCGACCGCCGGGCGCGACAGGTTGGTCGAATCCGTGCGCATGTACGTGATGTGCCCGGCCTCGTACAGCCGCTGCGCGAGGCTCATCGTCCTGCGCACGGCGAAGCCGAGCCGCGTGGAGGCCGCCTGCTGAAGCGTGGAGGTGATGAACGGGGCTCCCGGCCCCGTCGTGGTCGGGCGGTCCTCCCGCCGCGCCACCACGAACTCGGCCGCCCGCAGCCGGACAAGCGCCGCGTCCGCGGCCTCCGCGTTCCCCGGACGGAAGGCGGATCCCCCGTCCCGGTGTACCGCGAACCGGTGCCCTTCGTCCTCGCCTGGGCGGGCCAGGTCCGCGAAGCCCTCCCAGTATTCCTCCGGTACGAACGCGCGGATCTCCCGTTCGCGCTCGACGATGAGACGGACCGCCACGGACTGCACGCGGCCCGCGGAGAGGCCGCGCGCGATCTTGGACCACAGCAGCGGGGAGAGTTCGAAGCCGACGACGCGGTCCAGAAACCGCCGCGCCTGCTGGGCGTTGACGCGGTTCTCGTCGATCCGCCCCGGGTTCAGGAAGGCCGCCTCGATCGCCGACTGGGTGATCTCGTTGAAGACGACGCGGCGAAAACGCTCCGGATCGCCCCCGATCAGCTCCTGCAGGTGCCACGCGATCGCCTCGCCCTCGCGATCGAGGTCCGTGGCCAGGTACACGTGCTCGGACCGGTCGGCCAGGCGCTTGAGCTCCGAGACGACCTTGTCCTTGCCGGGAAGGACTTCGTACTCCGCCTCCCAGCCGTTGTCCGGATCCACGCCCATGCGGCGCACGAGTTGCGCCCGGGCACGGCGACGCTTGTGCTCCGCCTTCCTGGCGGGCGACAGTTTGCGCGTGCGCGCCGCTTCCCGCGCGCGCTCCCGGCTGTCCGTTCCCTTGCCGCCCACCGGCAGGTCGCGCACGTGCCCGACGCTGGATTTGACGACGTAGTCCTTGCCCAGATACCGGTTGATCGTCCTCGCCTTCGCTGGCGACTCGACGATCACTAGAGACCTCGCCATGAGCCTCCCGAGGACGTTCCTTCGCTGCCCCGCGCCCGCCGACCGGGCACGCCAAGGGCGCGGTTTATACAATACGGCCTCGGACCGGGGGAAGCATCCATCGTCCCGCGGCGACGTGCGCCCCCGACCCGGGCGACCCGACCTGCGCGGCCGCCACTCAAGGTTCGCACACCGTCTCCCGCTGCAGCGCGGCCAGCGCCTGGAGGCATTCGGCGATGTCCGCCACGACTTCGGCCGGAACCCCCTGTCCCGGGTTCTCGAGCCAGTACCACGTGACGCCCGCGGGCGTGCATTCGAGCGCCACGCACCGCAGCTCCAGGGCCGCGACCGCCTGACCCACCCGCGTCCAGTACGAGCCAGGATCCGCCGGCACACCCCGCGACGGGCGCTCCGGGTGGCGTGTCCAGCCCGGCAGGGGATCCGCGCCCGTCGCATCGCGGAGCACGAACCACCCCGGCGCGGCCTCGTCCAGCCCATGGACCGGCAGCCGGTAAGCCGCGCAGGGGCGTTGTGCGTCCCTCGCCACGCCGCCCGCGCTGACCCGCTCTTCCGGACTTGCGTCGAGGACGGGAACCCGCACGAGTTCCACCACCAGCCCGGCGCGCCGGGCCGCCTCGCGCAGCCTGGCGAGCTGCCGGTCGCGTCTCGACGGCATCAGCCAGAAGATCGGGCCGAACGCGACCAGGAGCCCCAGCGCGACGATCAGCCAGACCACGGCGCGCCCCTCGACCACGCGTTCCGCGACGACCCGTGCGGTGTATTGAGAGCACCGAACATTGTGTGTATGGTCGCCGCAAAACGAGCCCGGGAGCAATCCGTCACCGCCGTACCCCGGCCGCACCCTTAAGACACGCCATGGCTGCGTACAAACGTATTCTGCTCGCGGTCGACCTGACCGAGGAATCGAAGCCGGTAGCGGATCGCGCCGTTGCCCTGGCGAAGTTCTTCGGGGCCGAGCTGCACGTCATCCACGTGATCGAACCCCTGAGCCTGGCATACGGCGGCGACATCCCCATGGACCTCTCCTCGGTGCAGGACCAGATCCAGGAGCAGGCGCGCTCTCACCTCGCGGAGTTCTGCGCCAGCGTGTCGGTGCCCGAGCATCGCCAGTACCTCATCTTCGGACGCCCGGAGGCCGAGATCCACCGCATCGCCGAGGAGGCCGACGTCGACGTGGTGGTGGTGGGCAGCCACGGGCGCCACGGGCTGGCCCTGCTGCTCGGCTCCACCGCCAACGGCGTGCTCCACGGGGCATGCTGCGACGTCCTCGCGGTCCGTGTCGGTCCGGGCGCGCACCAGATCGAGGACTGACCCGCACTGAGCCGCTCAGCCACGATTCGAGGGCGCGGTGCCCTATGCCTGGTCGCGGGACTGCTCGCCGCCTGCAGCGCCGCGGACGACCTCTACCAGCTCCGCTCGCAGTACAAGGAAGCCGTCCACGCCCTGCAGGCCGGACGGATCACCGAGTTCCGGCGGGCGTTGCGGGACCTCGAGGGCTACGCCCTGCATCCCTACCTGGTCTACTACGACCTCGAGTCGCGGCTGCGACACCTCTCGCCCGCCGACGCCGTCGAGGCCAGGAAGACCCTGGCCGACATGCCCCTCGGCGAGCGGCTGTACGGACGCTGGCTCGTGTCCCAGGCGCGCCGCGGCCGCTGGCAGGTCTATCGCGACCACTACGTGCCCCAGCAGCGCGCCGACGCCCGGTGCTATCACGCCCGCGCCCTCTACCGCACGGGAGACCGCGAGGCGGCCCTTGCCCTGGTGCCGGACCTCTGGGTGGTCGACGAGTCCCAGCCCAAGGCATGCGACCCGCTGTTCGAGGTCTGGATGGCGGCCGGGCTGCGCACGGAGGAAATGGCCTGGCAACGTCTTGGCCTCGCCATCGAGAGCAACGAGCGCACCCTGGCGCGCTACCTGCTGCGGTTCTTCAGCGGCGCCCGGGCGCGCGCCGCGCAGGCGTACTACGACGGACACGTGCGTCCGGAGGTCGCGCGCCAGCGCTCCCGCTTTCCGGACACGGAGTACGGCCACGAGGCCCTCGCTCACGCCCTGACCCGGTACGCCGCGCGCAGCCCCCGGGCGGCGGCCGACGCGTGGCGGGGCCATCGCGAGCGCCTGTCCCTGAGCGACGGCATCCGCACGTACATCGATGAGCGCATCGCGCTGGGCCTGGCCACGCTCGGCGAGTTCCCGCCCAACGCGGATCCGGCCGCCGACTCGCACTCCCCCGCCTACCGGACGGGGATGGCGACCGCGAGCATCGCGCATCGACGCTGGAGCGGCGCCACCGGGTGGATCGACGCCCTGGACGCGGCGAGCCGCGATACGCTGCAGTGGCGTTACTGGCTCGGGCGGGCCCTGATGGCCGCCGGCGACGACGCGGCGCGCGGCGAGGACGTGCTGCGCGAACTCGCGGGACATCGCAACTACTACGGCTTCCTGGCGGCGGACCGGCTGGGCGTAGAGCCGTCCCTCAACGAGCGACGCGTGCTGGTGAGCGAGTCCGTGCAGCGGAACCTGCGCCGCAATCCGGCCGTCGAGCGTCTCACCGAGCTGTTCGCGGTGGGTGACTCCCTCAACGCGCGGCGAGAGTGGTACGCGATCTACGACGATCTCCCCCTCGACGACCGGCGCGGCCTGGTGGAACTCGCATCGGACATCGGCTGGATCGAACAGGCGATCATCGGCGCGAGCCAGGCCGAGCTCACCGATCACCTCGCCCTGCGCTTCCCCACGCCGTTTCTCGACATCTACCAGCGCCACGCCTTCGCCACGAACCTGCCCGTGTGGTTCCTGTTCGCGGTCTCGCGGCAGGAGAGCGCCTTCAACCCCCGCGCGCGCTCCCCCGCCGGCGCCCGCGGCCTGATGCAGCTCATGGGCGCTACCGCGCGCGCTACCGCGGCGAGCGTGCGCCTGCGCCGACCGAGCG
Organism: Pseudomonadales bacterium; assembly: GCA_022827245.1. Classification (GTDB taxonomy): domain Bacteria; phylum Pseudomonadota; class Gammaproteobacteria; order Pseudomonadales; family Azotimanducaceae; genus VXNE01. The sequence goes on from JAJDTI010000065.1 coordinate 15,615, forward strand.
CTGCGGACCTCTACGACCCGGACACCAACGTCACCCTCGGCGCCCACCACCTGGCGGAACTCATGGCGCGCTACGACAATCACCGCGCGCTGGTCGCCGCCGCGTACAACGCGGGCTCCGGACGCGTGAACCGCTGGCTCCGGGAACGTCCGGACATGCCGACCGACGTGTGGATCGAGACGATCCCGTTCGCGGAGACGCGCGGCTACGTCAAGAGCGTGCTCGCGTTCAGCTACGTCTACGCCAGTCGCTTCGGCATACAGGTCCCCGTCCTCGCCGCGCACGAGCAGCGCGTGCCGTGATAGACATCGGCGCCAACCTGACGGCTCCCGCGTTCGACGCGGATCGCGCCGAGGTGATCGCGCGGGCGCGGGACGCCGGCGTCCACGGCATCGTGGTGACCGGCACGGACCTCGCGTCCGCGACGGCGGCCGCGGACCTGGCGTCCGCCCAGGAAGGCATGTGGAGCACCGCGGGCGTACATCCGCACGACGCGAAGTCCGCACCAGGCGGCTGGCTCATGACCGTCGAGGCGCTCGCCGCGCGCGACGCCGTCGTCGCCGTCGGCGAGACGGGTCTCGACTTCCACCGCAACTACTCCCCGCCCGACGTGCAGCGCGCAGTCTTCGCCGCGCAGATCCAGCTCGCCCACCGACTCGACATGCCGCTATTCGTCCACGACCGCGATTCCGGGGGCGAGACCGCGCGCCTGCTCGCGGCCCACGACATCGTTCCCGAACGGGTGGTCATCCACTGCTTCACCGGCTCGCGCGCCGATCTGGACGTATGGCTCGACGCCGGCTACTACATCGGCATCACGGGCTGGATCTGCGACGAGCGGCGCGGGGGCGAGCTGCAGGAACTCGCCCCGCTGATCCCCGACGAACGCCTGCTGATCGAAACGGATGCGCCTTACCTGCTGCCCCGCACCATGCCGAGGCGCGTCCCGGGCGCCCCGAAGCACGGCCGGCGCAACGAGCCCGCCTTCCTGCCCTGGGTCGCGCGCGAGGTGGCGCGCTGCCGGAACACGACCCCGGAGGAGATCGGCGTCCTGACCGCCCGCAATGCGCGGCGTCTGTTCCGGCTCCCCTGCAAGCCGGACTCCGAGACCGCGCCCGAGCGCTCACCCGCCGTGGAGTAGACGCCGCATGTCGCATTCCGCAAACGGCCAGTCGAGTTCCGCGCCGCGGTACGACAGTACCGGAACGCGCGCGGCGTACCGTTCGAAGAGGCGCTCGTCGTCCGCGACATCGCGGGTCACCAAGGTGCGCACGTGGGGGTCGGCCAGGGCCAGTATTCGCTCGAGCGCGTCCTCGCACGCCGAGCAGGCCGAAGTGGTGTAGAGGATCAGGTGGGCCACGGCGAAGAGGTTATCCACCGCGCCGGCTTCGCGCCACCGGGACGCCGCTGGCGCTATCCCCTGCCGCTGCCGGGCACGCTGGACTGGCGACGCGCGGAGGACGCCTTCGTCGCCGACGTCCCACTCCCTCCGCTCCCGCCGGGGCACCTGATCGTTCCGAGCCTGGCCGCACCCGGCAGCCCGGACCATCACAGCGTCCTGGTCGACGGCGAGGCCCGGACCGTCACGGCCGGCAGTGGCCGGCCAGCCGAACAGCATCCCCACCTGCCGGGCGGCACCAGCCGGGTACACGTGGACTATTTCGACACGACCGCGCCGTTGTCCGGCGCGCGCGTGCGGTTCCGCGTCAATGCCCCGGCCGCGCCGGCCGACTATCTCGCCGTCGTCAGTGTCCGGCCGCGGGAGGGAGGCGTCCGGCCGCGGGAACGCATGGAGACGCCCGTCGTCGAGGTACCCGCGCGGACGCAGATGGCCGCGCCGGAACCGCTGCGGCCGCGGGTCTGTTCGCCGACCTGCGTGTCGATGGCGCTCGACCACCTGGGCGTGCGGCACGAGTTCGACGAACTGCTGGCGGCGGCGCACCACCGACCCACCGACCTGTACGGCGTCTGGCCGCAGAACGTGTGGGCCGCGAGCCGCTGGGGCGTGCTCGGCGCCACGGAGGCGACGTCGGACTGGGACGCCGCGGGCCGGATACTCGACGCCGGTCATCCGTTCGTCGCGAGCATCGCCTTCGACGAGGGCGGCCTCGCCGGCGCGCCGCTGTGCTCGTCCCGCGGACATCTGGTCATCGTCCGCGGCATCCAGAATAATCGTGTGCTGGTCAACGATCCCGCCGCCCCCTCCGTGACCGACGTGCCCCGCAGCTACGACCTCGAAGAGTTCCAGGACGCCTGGCTGGGCGGGCGCGGCGTCTTCTACGCGTTTGCCGCACCGCCATGAGATACGCATCGCGGCTGGCGCTGCTCGCCCTGGGGGTGTGCATCACGACCCTGGGCCTCCTCTACTGGCAGCACCGCGGCTTCGACTTCGAGGGGATCTGGTTCCACGACGGCAACGGCTTCCACCTGCACCCCCTGCACCTCGTGGCCCTCGGCCTCGCCATCGTGCCGCCGACGATCTGGGAGATCTTCCTCCTCGAGCTGGCACATCGCATTCGCCACACCCGGGACACCGCCCCGGCGAAAGCCGGGGCCCCGACGGACACCGGACCGGCCGTCCCAGATCCGCGACCCGACGGCAGGCAGGCGTGAACGCGCCGCGCGTGTACATTCGCAAGGTACACGGCTCCGACCGGACGGAGATCATCGACCTGGCCCGTGCGGGCCGCGCTCTGCACGACCCGTGGATATCTCCGCCGCGCACGCCGCACGCGTTCCGGCTGTACCTGCGCCGGACGCAGCGCGAAGACCACGAGGGCCTCCTGGTGTGCCTCCAGGAAACCCACGAGATCGCCGGCGTCATCAACCTGAACAACATCGTGCGCGGCTCCTTCCTGAGCGCCTCGCTGGGCTACTACGCCGCCGCGCGGCTGGCCGGACAGGGCTACATGGCGGAGGGCCTGGACCTGGTCAAGGCCTACGCCTTCGGCGAACTCGGGCTGCACCGCATCGAGGCAAACATCCAGCCCGACAACAACCGCTCCATCAACCTCGTCCGGCGCTGCGGTTTCGAGCAGGAAGGCGCGTCCCGCGCGTTCCTGTTCATCGACGGCGCATGGCGCGACCATGAACGATGGGCCTTCGTGGACCGCCGCAGCACGCTGACGAACGCGACCGTCAGCCGGCGCGTGGGGCGCACGTGACTACGGTCAAACCGTACGGCGCCTGGCCCTCGCCCATCACGGCGGACGTCATGCTGTCCGCCTTCGTGTCGTTCTCGGAACTCGCTTACCGGGGCGGCGCGTTCTTCTGGCTCGAGGGGCGCCCCACCGAGGCCGGGCGGTCGGCGCTGGTCCGGTACGCGGACGGGACGAGGCAGGACCTTACTCCCGAGCCGTTCAACGCCCGCAGCCGCGTACACGAGTACGGCGGGGGCGCGTTCGCCGTGTCCGACGACACGGCCTGGTTCGTCAACTTCGAGGACCAGAACGTGTATGCCGTGGACTTGCCGGGATCGCTGCCGGTGCGCGTGACCTCGGGCGACGCGGGCGAGCGGTTCGGAGGGCTCGTCCGGGACGACGCGGGCGGGCGCCTGATCGCGGTCCGCGAGCGCCACGGCATCGCGGAGGAACCCGTCAACGACCTCGTACGGATCGACCCTGCGACCGGCACCGTGGAGGTGCTGCACGAGGGGCACGACTTCTACGCCGGCCACCGGCTCTCGGCGGACGGCACGCGGATCGCCTTTCTCGTGTGGGACCACCCGAACATGCCGTGGGACGGGACCCAACTCGTGGTCGCGCGGCTCGGGCCGGACGGCCTGACGGAAGAGACCGTCGTTGCCGGAGGCATCGACGAGTCGGTCTTCCAGCCGCAGTGGATCTCGGACGACCGAGTCGTCTACGTCTCCGACGAAAGCGGCTTCTGGAATCTCTACAGCTACGATGCCTCGGGCGTCTACCACGCCGTGCCGGACGAGGCCGAGTACGGCCTCCCCCTCTGGCAGCTCGACACCCGGGCATACGTCGTCGCGGGACCGCGGCACGTGGTGGCCCAGCGTATCGAGGACGGCGCCGCCGAACTCGTCGTCGCCGACGTGGAACAGGGCATGACGTCGCCGCTCCCGGTCGACTACACGAGCTATCGGTCCCTCACGCGGACGGACTCGGGCGTCGCGTTCATCGCGGGCCGGCGCGACGACGTCGCGGCGGTCGTCGAACTCGAACTCTCGACGGGCCGTGTCGAGGTGCTCGCGAGCCAGGGCGCCGTGGACTTCCCGGCCGGGACCTTCGCGGAAACCGAGACGATCCGCTTTCCAAGCGGCGACGCCACCGCCTACGCCAACTTCTACCCGCCCTGCAACCCGGCCTGTACCGGTCCGCCGGGCGCACTCCCGCCCTTGCTCGTCACCACCCACGGCGGGCCCACCGGCGCCGCGACGCGCGACCTCGGGTTCGGCATTCAGTACTACACGTCCCGTGGCTGGGCGGTGCTCGACGTGAACTATGGCGGCAGCACCGGATTCGGACGCGCCTACCGCGAGCGGCTGAACGGACGGTGGGGAATCGTCGACGTGGAGGACTGCGTCGCCGGGGTACGCCACCTCGTCTTCGAAGGACGCATCGATCCCGACCGCGTCGCGATCCGCGGCGGCAGCGCCGGGGGCTACACGACCCTGGCCGCCCTCGCATTCTCCCGGACGTTCCGCGCGGGGGCGGTGCACTACGGCATCGGCGACCTGGCCGCCCTTGCCCGCGACACCCACAAGTTCGAGTCGCGCTACATCCATCGACTGGTCGACGAGGCGGACTTCGCTGACCGTTCGCCCCTGGGCCACGTCGACGGGCTGGACTGTCCGACGATCTTCTTCCAGGGGTCAGACGACCGGATCGTGCCCCCGAACCAGGCCGAGAAGATGTTCGGCGCGCTGCGCGAGAAGGGCATCCCGGTCGCGTACCTGCTCTTCGAGGGCGAGGGGCACGGCTTCCGCAAGGTCGAGAACGCCCGCCGCGCGATCGAGGCGGAGTACTTCTTCTTCGGCAAGGTGTTCGGTTTCGAGCCCGACGACGACCTGCCGGAAGTGCACGTGAAGAACGCGGCTTGGCCATGAAGGAGGCCTTGAGGGAAGAACGGGTCGCCGTGCTCGCCGGCGGCGACTCGCCGGAAGCGGAGGTGTCCCGCTCGTCCGCCGGCCAGGTCGCCGAGGCGCTGCGCGCGCGATACCGGCACGTGGAACTGATCGAACTCGACGACGGACTCACCGGCGCGCTCGGCGACTTCGAGCCAGCCGTCGTGTTTCCGGTCCTGCACGGCCCGCCAGGGGAGGACGGCACCGTCCAGGGATACCTCGAGATGCTCGGCCTCCCCTACGTGGGCAGCGACGTGCGCGGGAGCGCCCTCGGCATGGACAAGCACGTCGCGAAGATCCTGTTCCGCGAGGCGGGACTGCCGGTGCTCGACGATGTCGTCCTGCCTCCCGAGGCGGCCGTCGACGACGCGGTCGCCCTCGTCGAACGGCGGTTCGGTTCCCGGGTGGTCGTGAAGCCCACCCGCCAGGGGTCGGCCCTCGGCGTCACGCCGCTGCCCAACGGCGGCGACCTGCGCGGCCCGATCCTGGACGCGCGCCGTTTCGGCGACCCGGTCCTGATCGAACCCTTCGTGCTCGGCCGCGAGATCACGGTCGGCGTCCTCGACCTCGAAGGCGCCGCGCCGGTCCCCTGGCCGGTCATCGAGATCGTCACCGCTTCCGACGAGTGGTACGACTTCCGCAACAAGTACACCCCCGGCAGGAGCGAGCACGTCGTCCCGGCCCCGCTCGGCGCGGACGCCACGCGGGAACTGCAGCGCATCGCCGTGGAGAGCCACCGCGCCCTGGACCTTCGCGACCTCTCCCGGGCGGACTTTCTCGTCACCGACCGCGACGAGATCCACCTCCTCGAGGTCAACACCATGCCGGGGATGACCCCCACCAGCCTCTACCCGGACGGCGCCCGGGCCGCCGGCTACGACTTCGAGACCCTGGTCGACGCGCTCGTGGGAAGCGCGCTGCGGCGAGGCGACGGCGAGCGGGACCGGACAGGCGCCTCGTAGCCGGGCAGCCAAGGGCATCGGCCTCATGTCCAAGTATCCAAGGGGGGAACGACATGGCAGACGAAACGACGGCTCCGATCGGACGCTTCGATCACATCGGCATCGCCGTGCACAGTATCGAGCGGGCGCGGGCGTTCTTTGAAGGCGCCCTCGGGGCGACGCATCGGAAAACGGTCCTGCACGCATCCGGAGACTTTCGCCTGGGGCTGTTCGACCTGCACGATTTCTGCATCGAACTCCTGGAGCCGGTCAATCCGGAGGGGTTTCTCGCCAAGTTCCTGGAACGCCGCGGCGAGGGTTTCCATCACCTGACGCTGCAGACCCCGGACCTCGAGACGAAGACCCTGGTCCTCGAGGAGCAGGGGGTTCGCGTCGTCGACAAGAGTTTCGACAATCCCGACTCCATCGACGCCTTCATCTCGCCGAAGAGCGCGCACGGCCTCCTGATACAGCTCGGCCAGACGCTCGGGCCGCTCAACAACCGGCCGTACTGGGAAGCCGACGACGCGTAAAGGCCGCCCCCGCGGCGCCAGGGGGAGCGCGCGGCGCCCGCGACGGGCGCCGCGCCAGACGGTTAGAGGTCGTAACCCCGCTCGTTGTGCATGACGAGGTCGAGGCCCTCCGTTTCCTGCTCCTCGGTGACTCGGTTGCCGGTGACGACATCGACGATCTTCAGGATGACGAAGGTCGCGATCGCCGTGTACGCGACGGTGGCGAAGACCCCAACGGCCTGGATGCCGACCTGCGTGCCGATGGCGATGTCCTGCTGGCCGCTGAAGATGCCGAGCGCGTTGCTCGCGAACACGCCCGTCAGGATCGTGCCCAGGGCGCCGCCCACGCCGTGCACCGGGAACACATCGAGCGAGTCGTCGATCTTGAGCGTCCGCTTCATGAAGTTCGTGGCCACGAAGCACACGAAACCGGCCGCGATGCCGATGACGAGCGCCCCTGCCGGTCCGACGAAGCCGGACGCCGGCGTGATCGTGCCCAGCCCGGCCACCATGCCCGTCACCGCGCCCAGGGCGCTCGGCTTGCCGTAGCGGATCCACTCCGCGACCATCCAGGTGAACGCGCCCGCGGCGGCCGAGATGTGCGTCACGGTGATCGCCATGGCGGCGTCCCCGTTGGACGCCAGCGCGCTGCCGCCGTTGAACCCGAACCACCCGACCCACAGCATGCCGGCGCCCGCCACCGTCAGCGTCATGTTGTGCGGCACCATGTTCTGCTGCGGGAAACCACGCCGCGAGCCGACGACGATCGCGGCGACCACCGCCGCCGTCCCCGCCGTGATATGCACGACCGTGCCACCCGCGAAGTCGAGCAGGCCGAGTTCTCCCAGCCAGCCGCCGCCCCACACCCAGTGGCAGATCGGCGCGTAGACCAGCAGCAGCCACAGTGTGGAGAAGATCAGCACGGAGGAGAAGCGCATGCGCTCCGCGAAGCCGCCCACGATGAGCGCCACCGTGATGATGGCGAAGGTGAGCTGGAAGGTCGCGAACGCGGACTCCGGAATCGTGCCGCTCATCGCGTCCTCGCCGACGCCGGCGAACATCACCTTGGACAGCCCGCCCACGACCGGCAGGCCGTCGTCGAAGGCGAGACTGTAGCCGACGATCAGCCAGAGGATCGTCACGACACAGACGATCGTGAAGCACTGCATGAGGACGCTGAGCACGTTGCGCACCCGCACGAGACCGGCATAGAACAGCGACAGGCCCGGAATGGTCATGAAGAGCACCAGCGCCGTCGCCGTCAGTATCCAGGCGGTGTCACCACCATCCAGCGTATCGGCCGCGCCGGACACGCTCGCGATCACCGCCGCCGCGCCCGCCGCCACGGGCAGACCGCGCCCGCTCGAATGCCATTTCATCCTCTGTCTCCCCAACCGGACTCGATGGAGTACGAAACTACCCTGTCCCGGGGCGATGATCCAGCGTCCCGGTCCCGCGGGCCAGTTCGCCGACCAGGCCGGGCCCCTCGAAGATGAGCCCGGTGTAGACCTGGAGCAGGTCCGCCCCGGCGTCCAACATGGCCCGCGCGGTCGCGACATCGTGGATGCCCCCCGCGCCGATCAGGGTCATCCCGGGTCCGAGCACCTCCCGCAGAACGCCAACAACCTCCACGGCCCGCCCGTGGAGCGGGGCACCGCTCAACCCGCCGGCTTGCCGCGCGAAGTCCGACGCGAGCCCGGGCGGGCGCGTCAGGGTCGTGTTGGTCGCGACGACCGCCTCCAGGCCGGCGTCTCGCGCGACGGCCGCAAGCTCTCGCAGACCCGTGGCGTCGAGGTCCGGCGCGACCTTGACCGCCAGCGGGAGCCGGCGGCCCGAGGCGGCGTCGAGCGCGTCCCGCTCGCGTGCCACGGCTTCCAGCAGCACCGCGGCCGCCGGTGCGTCCTGCAGGCCGCGCAGCCCCGGCGTGTTGGGCGATGAGACGTTCACGACCACGTAGTCCGCATGGGGATGCACGGCACGCAGGCAGAGCAGGTAGTCGTCCACCGCCCGCGACAGCGGCGTGTCGCGGTTCTTGCCGATGTTCACCCCGACCGGTACGCCCGGACCCCGGCGGCGCAACCGCTCGAGCCGGCGGCCGACGACCGCGCTCCCGGCGCTGTTGAAGCCCATGCGGTTGATGAGCGCGGCATCGGCCGCCGACCGGAAGAGCCGTGGCCGGGGATTGCCGGGCTGCGGTCGTGGCGTCACCGTGCCCACCTCGACGAAGCCGAAACCGAGCCGCGCGAACCCCCGCACGGCGATCGCGTCCTTGTCGAGCCCGGCCGCCAGGCCGATGCGGTTGGCGAGGGAGAGGCCCATGGCACGAATCGGCGAGTCCGCTTTCGCACCTCCCGCCAGCGCGCCCCAGGCCTGCATGGTCCGCAGGGCGAGCCCGTGAGCGACTTCGGGCGGAAGGGCGAAGAGCAGGCGACGCAGGATGCGGTACACGCAGCGAGTGTATCCCGTTCGCGGCGCCCGCTCCCCATCACCGCCGGCCGCCGGCGCGACCGAACGTCGCGCCGGCTACAATCCGGGCACCACCGCCGGGCCGCGAGGCCCAGAGCCCACATGGAAGCCGTTCACGACCTCCTGCACGACCGCGTCCATGCGGCCATCGCGTGGCTCGAGTCCCGCATCGTCGGCCAGCATGCCCTGATACGGCGCCTGGTCATGGCGTTGCTGTGCGACGGGCACCTCCTCGTCGAAGGCGCGCCCGGACTCGCCAAGACGCGCGCCATCCGCGAACTCGCGCGCACGGTCGAGGGCAGTTTCCACCGCATCCAGTTCACGCCCGACCTGCTGCCGAGCGACGTGACCGGCACCGAGGTCATCAACGCCGACGACGGCACCTTCACCTTCCGCAAGGGTCCGGTGTTCCACAACCTGCTCCTCGCCGACGAGGTGAACCGCGCTCCCGCCAAGGTCCAGGCGGCGCTCCTCGAGGCAATGGCCGAACGCCAGGTCAGCTACGGGCGCGAGACGTTCCCCCTGCCCGAACTGTTCCTCGTCATGGCGACCCAGAACCCGATCGAGCAGGAGGGCACGTACCCGCTCCCCGAAGCCCAGTTGGACCGCTTCCTGCTGCACGTGACCGTGGGCTACCCGGACACCGCGTCGGAACGCGAGATCCTGCACCTTGCGCGGAGCGAGCAGCTCGGCCCGGAACTGCCCCCGCCGCCCACCCCGCTGTCCCAGCAGGACGTCGCCGCCGCGCGGCGGGCGATCGGAGACGTCTTCGTCGCACCCGCCGTCGAGGGGTACATCGTGGCGCTCGTCGAGGCCACGCGGCGCGATCCGCTGCTCGACTACGGCGCGAGCCCCCGCGGGACCATCGCCCTCGACCGGTGCGCCCGCGCCGTCGCCTGGCTCGACGGCCGCGACTTCGCCACCCCGGGCGACGTGGCGGCGGTCGCTCCGGACGTGCTGCGCCACCGCCTCATCACGACGTTCGACGCCCAGGCGCGCGGCGTCGACGCCGACGCGGTGCTGAGCGGCGTACTCGAGGCCGTGCCGGCCCCCTGACCGTGCGGCGGAGCGCAGCGACGCAACGTCTTGCCATGCCCGGGCCGATTGCCCGGCCCGATGCACCGGAGCCTTGGGTCCTCTCCGGAGCGTACGTGTCGCTGAACGACCTGACCCGGCTGCGCGTCCGCGCCGCTCGTGGTCTCTCCGCCGCCGCGGCCCCGTGGCACGGCGAACGCGCCGCCCCGGTCCGCGGCCGGGGGATGGACTTCGACGAGGTGCGTCCCTACCAGCCCGGCGACGACCTGCGTTCCATCGACTGGCGCGTGACGGCGCGCAAGGGCAAGCCGCACACCAAGGTCTTCCGGGAGGAGCGCGAACGGCCGACGCTGGTCGTCGTGGACCAGACCCGGTCGATGTTCTTCGGCAGCCGGGGACGCCTGAAGTCGGTGTTGGCAGCGGAGATCGCGGCCGTAACCGCCTGGCGCGCGTTGGCGGCCCAGGATCGCGTCGGAGGACTCGTGCTCGGCCACGGCGCCGTACGCGTCTTCAAGCCGCTGCGTCGCGAGGCCGCGGTGCTGCGCGTACTCGCGGCCCTCGTCGAGGCGAACCGCGCCCTCAGCGCCGACCCGCGGCCCGCCGAACGCGGCGACGAGACCGGGCCCACAGGAGGCGACGCCTGGTGGCGGCTCGTCCCGCCCCTGCTCCGGATCGCCGGAGTCAACCACCGCATCGTCGTCGTCAGCGACTTTCTCGGCGCGGCCGCAGCTCCTTCCGACGCGCGTCCCGACGCGCCTCCGGACGCGCACAGGACGGCTCTCGACGCACTCGCCGGCATCGCCCGCCACAACGAGGTGGAACTCCACTTCGTGCATGACCCGCTCGAACGCGACCTGCCGCCCGCCGGGCGCTACCACGTGGCCGACGCCGAGCGGCGCCAGGCGTTCGACAGCGGCGACGCCAACCTGCGTTCCGCCTATCGCGCCCGATTCGCGGGACACCTGCGCACCCTCGAACAGGCCGCTTCCCGCTCCGGAATGCGCCTGACGCCCGCGTCTACGGCGTGAACGGACTCCGGGACATTCACGAGCCCCTGCCGCCAGGTTGGTGGCCACCGGCGCCGGGATGGTGGGTGGTGGCGCTGGTGCTGGCCGTCGCGCTCGCCTGGGGCTTGCGCCGGGCCTGGCGGCAACGGCGCCGTACGGCCCCCTACCGCGCGGCGCGCCGCCGATTCGCCGTCCTGGAGCGGCGTCGCACCGCCGGCGAGATCGGGCCGCGCGAATTCGCCGACGCTTCCAGCGCGCTGCTCAAGGGCCTCCTGCTGGAGGTCGAGCAACGGGCGGACGCGGTCCGGGCGAGCGGCGACGCCTGGCTCGCGCTGCTCCGGGAGCGCTGCCGCGACGCCACCTTCACGGGTGCGCCGGGGCGGCTACTCGGGGACGACCGCTTCCGCCGCACGCTGCACGGTGACGCAGCCGAGCTGGCGACGCTCATGCGCAGGACCCTCGACCGACTCGGCCCGCCCCCACCGGAACCCCCGCAAGCATGATCGAGTTCGCCTGGCCGTGGGCCGCGCTCCTCTGGCCGCTGCCGTTCCTGGTACGCCGCCTGCGCCCCGCCCGGCTCCTGGCCCCGGCCGCGCTCGCCGTCCCGAGCGTCGAGCCGTTCGAGGTCGACGCACCCGGCCGGCGCAGGGCCCAAGCGTCGCTCCTGCTGCTCTGGGTAGCCTGGTCGCTCGCCATCTCGGCCGCAGCGCGCCCGCAGTGGATGGGCGACGTCGCGGACCTGCCGGCCACCGGCCGGGACCTGCTACTCGCCGTCGACATCTCCGGCAGCATGTCCATGGAGGACGCGACCCTGGCCGACGAGCCCGCCGACCGGCTGGCCGCCGTGAAGGCCGTGATCGACGAGTTCATCGAGCGGCGCGACGGGGACCGCGTCGGCCTCATCCTGTTCGGGACCCATGCATACCTGCAGGCGCCCCTCACCTTCGATCTCGCCACCGTACGCCGCTTCCTCGTCGAGGCCCCCGTCGGAATCGCCGGCGGCAGGACCGCCATCGGCGACGCCGTCGCGCTCGCCGTGAAGCGCCTGCACGGCCGGCCCTCCGACAGCCGCGTGCTGGTCCTGCTGAGCGACGGCTCGAACAACGCCGGCGACATCGATCCCCGCGAGGCGGCCGCGATGGCGGCCCTGGAAGGGGTGCGCATACACACGGTCGGTTTCGGCAGCGAGGCCATGGAGATCTCGGGCGCGCTCGGCGTGCGCGTCGTGAACCCCTCGCTCGGTCTCGACGAGCCGACGCTGGCCGAGATCGCCCGCGTCACGGGGGGCCAGTACTTCCGCGCCCGCGACACCACGGGACTCGCGCGCATCTACGACCTGATCGACGCCCTCGAACCCGCGCGGCAGGATCCCGAGCGCCTGCGTCCGGTCCGGGCGCTCTACTACTGGCCATTGTCCCTCGCGTGCGTGCTGCTGCTGGGTCTGTGCATCGTGTACGGGCCCGGCCTGGCGCCACGCACGCCGGCGGTGTCCGCATGACGGCGGCGGTCATGGAACTCCTCACGGACTTCCACTTCCTGCGGCCCTGGTGGTTCGCCGCACTGCCGCTCGCGTTCCTGCCGCTGCTCGTCCGCCGCGCCGGACAGGGGGCCGGCGGCTGGCACCGTGTCATCGCACCGGAACTGCTCCCGGCGCTCCTCGACCGGGGCGGCGCCGGGAGCCGGCGCGCGCGCACCACCTTCCACGTCCTGGCCTCCAGCGCGTTCTGCACCGCCGTCTGCGCCCTCGCCGGACCCACCTTTGAACGCCTGCCGCAGCCCGTCGCGACGAACCGTGACGCGGCGGTCATCGTGCTGGACCTGTCGCTGTCGATGTACACGCCCGACACGCAACCGTCCCGGATCGCTCGGGCGCACGCGGCCATCGCCGGGATGCTGGAGGACCGCGAGGACGGCCTCACGGGCCTCGTCGTGTACGCCGGGGACGCCCACGTGGTCACCCCCCTGACCGACGACCCGCGCAACATCGAGAACCTCCTTCCGGCGCTCGTCCCCGACATCATGCCGGCCGCCGGCAGCCGCCCCGGTCCCGCCATCGCGGCGGCCCGGGGGCTGTTCCCCAACGTGGGGGCAACCCGGGGCCAGATCGTGCTCGTGACGGACGGCGTGGCGGAGCCCGACGACATCCTGCGGCACCGGGACCCGGCGTTCCCGATCTCGATCATGGGCGTCGGAACCCCAGGGGGCGGGGCGATTCCCCTGGACTTCCGCGGCGTCCCCGGTCGCTTTCTCACCGACGAGACCGGGGCCACGGTGCACACCCGGCTGAATGCCGCCCGGCTCGCCGACCTCGCCCGCGGCGCGTACGGCGAGTATCGAACGCTGGACTCCGCGGACGCGCCGTGGACGTGGCGAGACACGCCGCGACCTCAGGCGGCACAGCCCGACCGTACGTTCGACACCTGGCATGACGTGGGGTTCTGGCTCGTGCTTCCCGTGCTCGCCCTGGTATGCCTGGGGTTCCGACGCGGCGTGCTCGTCGGGCTGGCCTGCCTGCTCATCGCGCCGGTTGGCCATGCCGAGACGCCCGGGGCGCCGGCGACCGACACGGCGATCGGCGCCGTTCGCAACCTGTGGCAGCGCCCGGACCAACAGGCCTACGAGATGCTGCGCGGGGGACGCGCCGAAGCCGCCGCCCGGCGCTTCGAGGATCCGCGGTGGGCCGCGGTCGCGCAGTACCGGGCCGGGGATCTCGAGGGTGCGGCCGACCGGTTCCGGGCCGACGACACGCCCACCGGGTACTACAACCTCGGCACCGCCCTGGCGCGGCTCGGCGCGCTGTCGGCGGCGGTCGCCGCCTACGAGCGCGTCCTGGCCACGGCGCCGGACCACGCCGACGCGCGGCACAACCGTGACCTCGTCGCGGCCCTCCTCGCCCAGGGCGCGCAGGAAGAGGACGCCGACGGAGCGGACGCCGGCCTCCCGGAAGGCCTCGACGCCGCACACAACGAGAACGCGGGCGCGCGGACGGAGCCCGACGCCGGCATGCGCGGGGCCGGCGGCGACGCGGGGACCGCGCCGCCGACGGACGCCACGTCCGACCCGCGTTCCGCCGACGCCCGCGTCCGCTGGCTGGACTCGGTGCCGGACGACCCCGGCGGCCTCCTGCGGCGCAAGTTCCGCTACGAAACCAACCAGCGGCTGCGGCAGGGCGACTACCGCAGCCGCGAGCGGGGGCCCACCTGGTAGCGCGGCGTTACGTCTCGCGCCCGTCGGCGCGCGCCAGGCTTTTCGACACTACCTCCGCGAGGTCCTTCGACATCTCGCCCGCCGGCAGGCGCGCCGACAGGCGTCGGAGCGCGGCACACATGCGCCGCTGCCGTCCGGCGTCGAACCGCTCCCAGCGCGTCAGCGGTGTCGCGAGGCGTGCCGCCACCTTCGCGTTGATCCCGTCGAGGCGGGCGATTCGATCCGACAGGTACGCGTAGCCCTCGCCGTCGGCGGCATGGAAGTTGCGCGTGTTGGACGCGAATGCCACGAACAGGGCGCGGACCTTGTTGGGGTTCGTGATGTCGAAGGCGGCGTGCTCCTCCAGCGACCGCACGCGCTCGAGGGCGCCCGGGCGCTCGCAGCCGGCCTGCAGCCGCAGCCACAGGTCGACGAGCAGGGCCTCGTGCCGCCAGGTCTCGTAGAAGGCGTCGCACGCGGCCTGCTTGCGCGCGTCCGCGATCCGCTCCGACGCCAGGATGACCGAGAGCGCCGCCTCGCGGTCGGTGAGGTTGTCGGCCTGTTCGAACTGCTCGGAGAGAAGCGTCTCCGCGTCGTCGGCCGTGCGGGCGTAAAGCGCCAGCGCGCGGTTCTTCAGGCCGCGCCGGGCCACTCCGGGACCGTCCGGGACGTACCCTCCCCCCGTCGCGTTCGCCTCGTAGAGTTCGAGCCACCTGCCCCGGAAGCGCTCCGACACGCGGTCGAGGATGGCATCGCGCGCATCGCACCAGTGGAGGATGTCGGAGCCCGGCTGGAGATCCAGCACGTACTGCGCACGCGGCGGGTCCATCATGGCGGCGAGCAGCGCCTTGGCCTCGCCGTCGTTCGGCGCCGCAAGGGCCGCCCCGGTCAGTCGGTCGAAGAGTTCCAGGACGTTGGCGTCGAGCGCCGCATCGGACTCCATCATGGCCCGCGCGAGCAGCGTCTGGGCGGCGTCCCAGCGGGCGAAGCCGTCGGTGTCGCGGGCGGCCAGGAACAGCAGTTCTTCGCCCGACCGTTCGTAAACCACCTTCACGGGCGCGGAGAAGCCGCGCAGGAAGCTGACCACCGCTCCCGCCGGGACGCCCTCGAAGCGCAGCGTCGTCTCGCGGTCGATGAGGTGCGCGACGAGGGTGCCGTCCGCGTCCGGGTTCTCGACGAACGCTTCCGACGCCACCCCCACGGCCCCGTCGCCGGCCGCACCGAGCAGGTCCGCGCCCTGTTCGTCGAGGAGG
Source organism: Pseudomonadales bacterium (assembly GCA_022827245.1). Taxonomy (GTDB): domain Bacteria; phylum Pseudomonadota; class Gammaproteobacteria; order Pseudomonadales; family Azotimanducaceae; genus VXNE01. Next base: position 31,104 of record JAJDTI010000065.1, read on the forward strand.
CCCACGGCCAGCGGGATGTGGAACGGCCGTTTGTCCTCCTGTTCCGGCGTCGGCGGGCATTCCTGCACTACCGTCAGCGTGACGGCGTCGGCCTCCCGAGCCTCCGACACCGAGAGGACGGGCGTGCCGGCCTGGTCGTACCAGCGCCGGAACTGCGTCAGGTCCATCCCCGAGACCTCGGCCATGGCGTCGACGAAGTCCTCGGTGGTGACCGCACCACCGTCGTGCCGCGCGAAGTAGAGGTCCGACCCGCCGCGGAAGCGGGAGGCGCCGAGAATCGTCCGCAGCATGCCGACGACCTCGGCGCCCTTCTCGTACACCGTGGTCGTGTAGAAGTTCGAGATCTCCTGGTACGAGGCCGGACGCACCGGGTGCGCCAGCGGACCGGCGTCCTCCGGGAACTGCATGTTGCGCAGGAACTCGACGTCCTCGACGCGTTTCATGGTCGGCGAGTTCATGTCGGCGCTGAACAGGGAGTCGCGGAAGACGGTGAAGCCCTCCTTGAGACTGAGCTGGAACCAGTCGCGGCACGTGACGCGGTTGCCGCTCCAGTTGTGGAAGTACTCGTGTCCGATCACCGCCTCGACGCGAAGGTGGGCCGCGTCCGTGGCGGTGTCCGGAGAAGCCAGCAGCAGGCTCGTATTGAAGATGTTCAGACCCTTGTTCTCCATGGCGCCGGCGTTGAAGTCCTCGACGGCGACGACCAGGAACGCGTCGAGGTCGTATTCCCGTCCGAACCGTTCCTCGTCCCAGCGCATGGCCCGCTTCAGCGCCGACATCGCGTAGCCGCACTGGCCGATGTTGTGCGGGTCGGCGTAAATCCGCAGGGTCACGTGGCGGCCCGACATCGTCTCGAAGGTGTCCTCGACAACGGCCAGGTCGCCCGCCACCAGGGCGAAGAGGTAGCTGGGTTTCGGGAAGGGGTCCTGCCAGGTGACCGTGCGGCGGCCCCCGCGAACTTCCTCCGCCACCAGGTTGCCGTTCGAGAGGAGTACGGGGTACGTCGCCGCGTCCGCGATGATCGTGGTGGTGAACCGGGACAGGACATCGGGGCGGTCGGGGTAGTAGACCATCCGGCGGAAGCCCTCGGCCTCGCACTGCGTGCAGTACATCGCCCCGGACTTGTAGAGGCCCTCGAGGATGGTGTTCTTCTCCGGCTCGATCCGTGTCCGCACCGTGACGGTGCAGCGGGCCGGCGCATCGAACACGGTCAGCGAGTCCGCGTCGAGGCGGTACTCGTTACCGGACAGTTCGCGGCCGTCCACGGCGACCCCGAGGAACTCGAGTTCCTGGCCGTCGAGGCGCAGTTCTCCCCCCGCGCCGTCCCCGTCGAAACGCAGATCGGCCCGGACGTCGGTGTGCCCCTCGTGTATGTCGAACGCCAGGGCAGTTTCTTCCAGGCGAAAGGGAAAGGGCTCGTAGTCCGACAGGTACGTCGTGCCATCCGTCATGCGCGTCTCCTCAGAACAGTTCCATCTGGCGCTCGACGACGCCGTCGCCGAGCCGCTCGATCCGTACCGCGCAGCCCGTGTGCGCGGCCACGTGGAAGGCGCCGTGATCGAACAGCAGGTACTGGCCGATGACGCCCCGCAGGCGCCCCTCCACCACGTGGTCGCCGTCCTCGGCGAGCGTGAGGCGCATCGGCCGGCGACTGTAACGCATGATCGGATACTCGAGGTCCGCCGTCTCGCGGTCACGGAGCCACTCCACGCCCGACAGCCGCGACGCCCGGTCCCGAATCCGCTCGGGCACGCCACCCGCGATCGCCGCGAGATCCAGCGGTTTCGCCCGGCCGGTCACGAGAGCGCGCCAGTCCGTCTTGTCCGGGATGCGCTCGGCGAGCAACGCCTCGAGTTCCCCCGCGGCGCGCCGCGTCGCGGCCCGCGCGATGGCCAGCCCCTGGGTCGCCCCCTGCTCGATCCACCGCGGCACCGCCGTGTCGCCCCTCGTCAGGCCCACCTTCGCGCCCGACGAGTTCGCGAGGTACACCGTGTGCGGCACCATGCAGTGCGCCTCGCCCCACTCGGGCTCGCGGCACGTGCCGAGGTGGTAATGGCAGCGGGTCGGACTGACGACACAGAGGTCACAGCGCGCCAGGGTCTTGAAGCAGCGATAACAGTAGCCGCCCCCGTAGCGCTTCGGCGTGCGCGTTCCGCAGTGTTCGCAGCGCGTCTCGCCGAGCCAGGTGATGCGCAGTCCCTCGCCGAGACAGGGATTGAGCGGCAGGCTGCCGCCCGCATGCAGGACGTAGCGAATCGGCCGGGCGGCCGTGAAGGACAGCTTGCGCAGCGAGCCTTCCAGCATGGGAGCATTCTACGTCCCGGCGGCGCCCGGGCGCGCCGGCCGTTTCCCCCGGCGACCCGCGTCTGCGCTAAACTCGCGGCCATGCAGGCCGTCGATCAACAGGTCCTCGATCAGGTCCACGCTTGGCTCGAAGGGGGCGAAGCCTGCTGGCTCGCCACCGTCGTGCAGACGTGGGGCTCGTCGCCGCGTCCCGTCGGGTCGCTGCTGACCTGCAACCGCGACGGGCGGGCGGTCGGATCCCTGTCCGGCGGCTGCGTGGAGGACGACCTGCTCGAGAAGCTCATGGCGGGGGAACTGGCCCGCGAGCAGGCGCAGTTCTTCCAGTACGGCATCACGCCGGAGGAGACCGAGCGGCTCGGCCTGCCGTGCGGCGGCCACCTCGACATCGTGGTGGAGCCCCTGGAGCCCACCGCGCGGTACCGCGAGCACTTCGCGCACGTGAGCCGGCGCGTCGGCCGGCGGCGCTGCGTGGAGCGCACCGTGCGCCTCGGCCACCGCGCGTTCTCCGCGGTCGACGTGGACGCGCACCGGCCGCTCGACTACGACCACGACGCCCGCACGCTCGTGCACACCTACGGCCCCCGCTTCCAGCTCTTCATCATCGGCTCCGGCATGGTTTCGTCCTACGTCGCGGAAATGGCCCTGGCCCTCGACTACCAGGTCACCGTCTGCGATCCGCGCGAACACCTGCTGGATGACTTCGCCGTGGCCGGCGTCACGAAGATCCGGGACATGCCGGACGACGCGGTACGCAAACACGCCAGTGACCCGCTGTCGGCCATCGTCGCGCTCACGCACGATCCCCGCATCGACGACATGGGCATGATGGAAGCCCTGAAGACGGAGGCGTTCTACGTCGGAGCGATGGGCTCTTCGCGCACCTCCGCCAGCCGCCGCGAGCGCCTGCGGGCGCTGGACATGTCCGAGGAAGAACTCGCCCGCCTGCATGCCCCGATCGGACTGCCCATCGGCAGCAAGACGCCCCCCGAGATCGCCATCGCCATCCTGGCGGAGATCACCGCCGTCCGGCAGGGGGCCGGCGCCGCCGCGCGCACCCGGCTCGAGGCCGTCTCCGCTGTCGCGGCAGGAGCCTGAGGGTCACCGCGAACCCGGACCCCGCCGCGATCCTCCTTGCCGCCGGCGTGTCGCGCCGCTTCGGCGGCGACAAGCGGTTCCACCCCATCGACGGGACCCCGATGCTCGCCCGCACGGCCGGGCGCTACGCCGAGGTGTTCGCGGACGTGCTGGTGGTCGTCGCGCCCGGCGACGACGACGCGGCCGCCCTGGTGCGTCCGCTGCAATGCGCGGTCGTCGTGGCGGAGGATGCGCGCGAGGGCATGGGCCGCAGCCTCGCCGCCGGGGTCGCGGCCGCGCATCGCCACGCCCACGTGTTCGTCGCCCTTGCCGACATGCCGTTCGTCGAGGCGGCCACACTGCGGCGGCTGCGGTCCCTCGCCGGCCCGGGACGGATCGTCCGGCCCATGTGCCGCGGTCGGCCCGGGCATCCGGTCGGCTTCGCGGAGGACCACTTCGAGGCCCTCCGGCGACTGCGCGGGGACGAGGGCGCCCGCGAGGTCGTCGCCGCCAATCCCCGGGCGCTCGTCACGCTCTGGACCGAAGACACCGGCGTCACCCGCGACATCGACCGGCCGCCAGTGAGTAGCGGTTGATTCCGGGCCTCAGCCGTTCCCCAACCGGCTCGCCCAGTCGAGCTTGCTGCGGCAGGACTCGAAGAACCCGTGGTCCATCGGGTACGCGAGGTGGAGCGCGTGGGGCGACTTGGCGATGTGGAGCGCGTCTCCCGGCCGGATGGTGTAGTCCACCTGCGAGTCGCAGCTCACCCTCGGTCCCGCCGCCAGGCCGCCGGCGACGATGCGGATCTCCGCACTCCCCCGCACCACGAGCGGCCGGGACGTGAGCGTGTGGGGAAACATGGGGACGATGACGATGGCGTCCAGCCCCGGATGCATGATCGGTCCGCCGGCGGACAGCGCATAGGCCGTCGAACCGGTGGGTGTGGAGACGATGACACCGTCGGAGCGCTGCTCGTAGACGAACTCGCCATCGACGTACAGGGCGAAGTCCATCATTCGGGACGCCGGGGCCGCGTGCACCACCACATCGTTGAGCGCGGCCGACCGTTCCATCGTCTCGCCGTCGCGCTCGATGCGCGCCTCGAGCAGGAAACGCTCGTCGACCGTGTACTCGCCGGCGAGCACCGCGCCGATCTTGTGCTCGATCTGCTCGGGGGAGACGTCCGCGAGGAAGCCGAGGCCGCCGCGGTTGACGCCCACCACCAGCACGCCGCTGTGCGCCAGGTCCCGGGCCACTCCGAGGATGCTGCCGTCGCCCCCCACGACGACGATCAGATCGCACTGGTTGCCGAGGTCGGCCCGTGGCGCCGTGGCGTGCCGCCGCTCCGGCAGCATGCGCGCCGTGTCCGCCTCGAGCACCACCCGCACGCCGGCCCGCGCGAGGACGCCCTCGACCGCCACGACCGAGTCGACGACGTGGGGACTGCCCGTCCTGCCCACGAGGCCCACGGTTGCGAATCGCTGTTCGTTCGAATCCGGCATCGAGCTCGCGCCAACCACCCGAGGTGGCGAATATAGGCCCAGTCGGGTGTCCATCCCAACCCCGGATGTCGGAGCCGAAACGAATCGAACGTCCGCCCGTGCCCCACGCGCGCGGCCTCGCTTGAAATCTCCCGGCGCTGCGTTCACGCTACGCGCCGGTTCGCACGAGGGGCACTCCATGGGGAACGCAACGCAGAGGCAGCCCGCGGACTTCCCCGCGGACATCACCGCCGCGCACCGTGGTCTCCAGTCGGCCCGTCGCGAGGACGTCTGGGAACTGCTGCGCGTCGAGGCGGAGAACAAGGCGCGCGAAGAGCCGATCCTCGGCAGCTACTTCCACGCGACCATCCTCAACCACGGTTCCTTCGGGGCGGCGCTCAGCTTTCGCCTGGCCAGCAAGCTCGACAACCCGATGCTGCCGACGATGCTGATCCGCGACGTCATCGCCGAAGCGATCGCGGACGACCCCGCGATCCTGCATGCGGCGGAGACCGACATCCTCGCCAACTACGCGCGGGACCCGGCCTGCGACGACCTGTCGAGCCCGTTCCTGTATTACAAGGGCTTTCACGCGCTGCAGGCCCATCGCATCGCGCACTGGCTGTGGGGGCACGAGCGCCGGACGCTCGCGCGGTTCTTCCAGAGCCAGATCAGCGTCGGGCTCGGCGTCGACATCCACCCGGCCGCCCGCATCGGGCGCGGCATCATGCTCGACCACGCGACCGGCGTCGTGGTCGGCGAGACCGCGGTCGTCGACGACGACGTCTCGATCCTGCATTCGGTGACCCTCGGGGGTACCGGCAAGGAAGTCGGAGACCGGCATCCGAAAATCCGCCGCGGCGTCCTGCTCGCCGCCGGCTGCAAGATCATCGGCAACATCGAGGTGGGGGAAGGCGCCAAGGTCGGCGCCGGCAGCGTCGTGCTCCACGACGTGCCGCCGCACGTCACGGTCGCCGGTGTCCCCGCCGTCGTCGTCGGCCGCCCGAGCGAGGAGTCTCCCGCGCTCGGCATGGACCAGCGCATCGAGTAGCCGGCATGCGAACTTTCGGGAACCGGTTCGAGGACCGGACGGTGGTGGTCACGGGCGCCGCCTCGGGATTCGGCGAGGCCATGGCGAAGCGCTTCGCCGCGGAAGGCGCCACCGTGCTGGCCACGGACGTCAACGCGGACGCGCTCGACCGGGTGGTGACCGAGATCGCTGACGCCGGCGGCCATGCCGTTGCGAAGCGCGTGGACGTGTCCCGGCCCGACGACGTCGCGGCGATGGTGGCGGATGCGGTCGGGCTCGCGGGGCGGCTGGACGTCCTGGTCAACAACGCCGGCTTCTCCCACCTCTCCGGACCGGTCTGGGAACTGGAGGAGGCCGAGTTCGACCGCGTATTCGCCACCAACGTCAAGGGCGTGTGGCTCGGCGTGAAGTACGCCGTCCCGCAGATGATCGAACGGGGCGGCGGCGTGATCGTCAACACCGCCTCCATCGGCGCCGTCGCGCCGCGTCCCGGCGTCACCGTCTACAACTCCACCAAGGGCGCGGTGATGACGATGACCCGCGGCCTCGCCGTGGAGCTGGCGCGGTACCGGATCCGCGTCAACGCGCTGAATCCGGTGGCCGCCGACACGGGGTTCATGCGCGGCGCCCTCGGCGTCGACACCCTTCCCGAGGAGAACCGCGCCGCGCTCATCCGCGGCATACCCCTGCGCCGCCTGACCGAGCCGGCGGATGTCGCCGCGGCGGCCGCCTTCCTGGCCTCCGACGAGGCGGAGTTCCTGACCGGCGTGTGCCTGCCGGTGGACGGCGGGCGCAGCATCTCCTGATCCGGCGGGGCGAGCCCGGTCAGATCCCGAGACAGTTGCCGTCCCGATAGATCAGCAGGCACTCCGTCTCCGGCAGGTGGTCGGGCTTGGGACCGACCAGCCGCAGGGTCCGGAAGCCGGCGTCCCGACAGCGTTGCACCGCCGAGCGATAGGCCTCGCGGTGCGCATCGTCGAGCAGGACGACGCCCCCCGGCGACAGCGCCCCGACGGCGCTGGCGAGGCAGCGCGCCCGTTCCATGCCGTCGACCACGATCAGGTCGTAGCGTCCCCCCGTCTCGACGGCCGCGTCCCAGTACCCCGGCCCCGTCGCCCGGTACAGCAGCGTGACGTGCTCCGGGGCCATGCGCCGGACCTCCTCGTACCACGCCCGGTCATGTTCCACCGCGGTGATCGCGTCGCAGCGGGCGGCGAAGTAGAGCGTCGAGTGCCCAGCGCCGTACTCGAACACCGCGTGCTCCGGCCGTAGCCGCTCGTCGAGGAGGTGGATGGCGGGATAGTTGATCCAGGGCAGCGGCTCCCCGGCCGCATCGACGGGTTTCCGTTCGCGGAAGGACCTCAGCAACCCGGTCGTGCGGACGAAGGACCCGCGGTAGTGCAACAGGCGCAACGCCCGGAAAAAGACGCCGACACGGGAACGCCGTCCTCGAATCACGGCCTCGCCCCGGAAAGCACGGACTCGTGAACGGTATTCAGTTCCGCGCAACGCCGCAACCGCGCTGTCAACCGCCCAAAAGCGCCGGCTCGCGTCGTATAGTCGCCCGACACGATGCCTGCCGCCGGTGCGCCGTGCGCTCGACCGAACCAGGAAGTCCGAAGACCAGCCACGGGGAGCCTCGCCCGCGCCGCGTGGTCGTCTGGCGTTTCACCGACGGGAAGCCGGGGCACGAGAAGCAGTCCCTCGGCCTGCTGCAGGCGCTGGCCGAACGGGTGCCGCTCGAGATTCACCGGTTCGACGTCCGCTTCACGCACCTGTTCTGGCGTCAGCTCCGCGGACACGCCCTGCATGGGGACATCGACATCCCCGTTCCGGACCTGATCGTCGGCGTCGGCCACCGCACGCACCCGCACATGCTGCTGACGCGCCTCGTCTGCGGCGGCAAGGTGGTCGCGCTGATGAAGCCCAGCCTCCCGCACCGCTGGTTCGACCTCGTCTTCGTGCCGCGGCACGACCGCTACCTGCGCAAGGGCAACCTCGTCGAGACGCGCGGGGTCGTCTGCCCCGGCACGCGTGGCGACAAGCGCGCCGGGCGCGGGCTCATCCTGCTCGGCGGCAGGAACCGGCACTTCGAGTGGGACTCCCGCGCCATCGCCACGCAGGTGACCGGGATCACCCGGTGCTCTCCGGAAATCCAGTGGTCCGTGTGCGACTCTCCGCGCACGCCCGCCGCGTTCCGCGAAGCCCTCGGGGAGGTGCCGAACCTCGAGTTCCGGCATTGGCGAACGATGGCGTCGGACTTCCTCGAGCGCGCCCTCGCGGAGGCCGCCTACGTATGGGTGACCGCCGACAGCGTCTCCATGCTCTACGAGGCCCTGTCGGCGCAGGCGACCGTCGGCGTCATCGCCCTGCGGAAACGCCGGCCGCACCGGGGCAACAAGCTCTCCCGCGGCATCGCCCTGCTGCGCACCCAGGGACACGTCTACCTGTCGAGCGACGGCTACCGGCTCCGGGACGCCCTCCCCCCGCCCCACTTCTTCAGCGAGAGCCACCGGTGCGCGGACATCGTGGTACGGCGGATGCTCACCCCTCCGCCAGCAGCTCCGCGTACACCGCCAGCGTCGCGTCCTGCATCCGCGACAGGTTGAAGGGACACGGGCGCACCTCCGGCATGACGCCGTCCAGGAGCGCCGCGACTCGCTCCACCAACGCTTCGAAGTCCCCGTCGGGAACCAGTCCCCGGGGGAAGCACGTGCCCACGGTCTCCGCGGGACCGCCGCTGTCGAACGCCACCACCGGCGTGCCCAGGCTCAGCGCCTCGATCACGGTACGCCCGAACGGCTCCGGATGCGTCGACAGGTTGAACGACAGCTCGGCCACCGCCAGCCACTCGCGGAGGTCCGACCGATGGCCGGCGAAGGTGACGCGGTCGCCGAGCCCGAGCCGTTCGCACTCCCGCTCGAGTTCCGCGGGGAACGCGCTGCGCGCCCGGTCCGGCCCGCCGACGAGCACGCCGTGGACGGCGTCCCGCTCCGGAACGACCTCCGCAAGAAGCCGCAGGAAGGTCATCGCGCCCTTCCAACGGACCAGCCGCCCCGGCAGCACGAGGAGCCGCTTGCCGGCGAGTTCGGGAAACTCCTCCCGCAGCGCCGCCCGCCAGGCGGGCTGCGGCACGTGGCCCCGGGGAAACTCGACGGCGTCCACCCCGCGGTGAATCAGCCGTACCGCCTCGGGGTCGCAACGCGGATAGTGGGTCAGCACGTAGTCGCGGACCGCGGCCGAGATGGCGATGACGCGCTCCCCGCGCGTCATGATCGCGCTGTAGGCATTCACCGTGTAGAGGCCGTGCACGGTCGTGACGAAGCGCGGCCGGCGGTCGACGGCGAGTCGGCGCATGGCCCACCACGCCAGCCAGGCCGGCAGCCGCGAGCGCGCGTGGACAATGTCGGGCGCAAGCGCCGAGAGCACGTTGCGCAGCTTCCCGACCTGCGAGAGGCTCGCGAGTCGCTTCGCGTGCACGGGCATCCCGATGTGGTCCGACCCGCCCGCGACCAGTTCCGGAACGAGCCGGCCTCCGGAGGAGATCACCGTGGACCGATGGCCAGCCCGTACCAGGGCCGCGCCGATCTCCAGGGTCCCCCGTTCCACGCCGCCCGCCTCGAGCGCCGGCAGGATCTGAACCACGTGCATGTACAGACCCCCGCGATTGGGACACACGCCCCTGGATTACGCCGAGCGCGCATGGAACAACCGCCAGCGGTCGCTACACTCCCCTGGGCGGTTGTTCCATACAAGGCGGGATGCGTGACTGTCAAGGTAGGCCAGATACTCGCCGGGCGCGCCCACGGCGGCGCCGAACTCTTCTATGACCGCCTGGTCCCGGCCCTCCACGAGCGCGTACCCCAGTTCGCCATCGTCCGCCCCGAGGGCACGCGGGCGGAGGCCCTCGCCGCGGCGGGCGTGCCGACGTATCCGTTCCGGTTCGGATCGCGCCTTCTCGACTGGCGCACGCGGCTCGGGATCGCGCGCGCCCTGCGCCGCGAGGGCGCCGACCTGGCGATCACCTGGATGAGCCGGGCCAGCCAGTTGACCCGACCCGGCATCTGCCCGGTCGCCGCACGTCTCGGCGGGTTCTACCCGATGCGCAACTTCCGCCACTGCCGGCGTTTCATTCCCATCACGGAGGGACTCGCGCGTCACGTCGAGGCCTCGGGCGTACCGCGAGACCGCATCCACGTCATCGGCAACTTCGTCGACGAAACCGACGCCGAGCCCCTCGACCGCGCCGCGTTCGACACCCCGACGGACGCACGGCTGCTCTTCGCCTGCGGGCGCCTCCACGCCAACAAGGGGTTCGACGTCTTCCTCCACGCGATGACACGCGTCCCAGGCGCATACGCGTGGATCGCCGGCGACGGTCCGCTGGAGGCCTCCCTGCGCGCCCTGTGCACCCGACTCGGTCTCGACGAACGCGTGCGCTTCCTGGGCTGGCGTTCCCCGGTGAACGCCTTCCTGCGCACCGCCGACGCCTTCGTCTGCCCGTCGCGCCACGAGCCCCACGGCAACATCGTCCTGGAGGCCTGGGCCCACGGCTGCCCCATCGTCGCCACCGACACCCACGGCCCGACCGAACTCATCGAACACCGCCGGACCGGATGGCTCTGCGCCAACGAGGACGCCGACGAGATGGCGCGCGGAATCCGCCAGGTGCTGGGTGACCGGACACTGGCCGCCGAACTCGCGGATGCCGCGCGGGCGCGTTACGCACAACGCTTCTCGTCGGTCCACATCCTGGACCGTTACGAGGAGTTCATCGACGTGGCGGTCCGCGACCCGTAACGAGACGACGCTCAAGCGTGCGAGCTTGACCGAGGCATCCCAGCGGCGCCCGGCACCTCGGCCGGATCGATCAAACCGATGCGCCGCCAACCCTTGGACAGCAGCCAGGTCCGCGGGGTCGCCACTTCGCGTTCGCGACGCGCGTCCGCATAACGCCCGGGAGGCGGCGCACGGCCCTTCCAGCCGTCGAACCAAAGCCCCGAACTCGCACCGTCCAGCACCCCGCCCCCCAACAGAACATCGCCCATTTCAATCGGGGAGCCGGCTGCGGACCGTGCCGACGAGCCGCGGCGGCCGCGGGATCTTGAGATGGGCGGTGTTCTCTTCGCGGCGGCGATGTCCTCCGCAGCCTGGTCTCCACGATGATTTAGGGCGATGTTCCGTGGTGAGGGGGTGCCGTTCGCGACGCCTGGCCATCACCGAGCCCGCCGGCCACCGACCCCAGCAAGAGCAGGAAGCGTTTTCCACGGGCCGTCCACGGGCGCGGTCCCCCAAACACCTTAAGCGCCGGTGGGCGGGCGGTGGAAAACGCGGCGTCGGACCCGCCCCAGGCCTTGATTAGGGCGATGTTCGCAGAGCCCGTGGTCGCCCGTGTCGAAACCGTGCGGGCCATCGAGACGGGCCGGGCCGGGTGGCCGAGGGTGGTTTCCCACCCCCGGCTCCCCGCAAAGAAGGTTTCCGTCGTTACATAACTTCCCCCTTCACCAAGCTTCGCCTGGCGCAAGACGAGCCCGTCCCCTACGGGAACCGATAACGCGCCAGCGCGATGTGACGGCCACGACTGTCCGGCAGGTCCAGGGCGAAGCCGGCGTCGAAGAGCCGCTCGAGGAGCCGGTTGGTCCGCTCGTAGCCCACGACCTGCTCGTGCGCGCTGAGCAGGAGGATGCGCACGTCGCCGAAGTCCTCGATCGCCGTCAGCAGGTCCCGCTCGCTGCCCTCGACGGCGACGTTCAGCACGGACACGCCACGTGTCCGCAGGAGCGGCGCAACATCGAGGGTCGGGACGGTCACGGTCTCGATGTCGCCCGCCTTCGGGGTGAGGGACGAACGTCCGAGTTGCTCGTTCAGGTGGAAGTCCACCTCTCCCGGATCGCCGCCGGGCACGGCGGCCGCGCGCAGCAGCTCGATGCCCTGGCCGTTCGCCGCGAAGTTGGCCTCCGCCAGGGCGGCCGCGCGCGGGTCGGCCTCGACGCAGAGGAC
>JAJDTI010000044.1 GCA_022827245.1 Pseudomonadales bacterium
CTTCGCGCACGAGGTCATGCCCGAGTTCAAGGCGCGGCATGGAGAGCAGGAGGCGTGGAAGGCGGCGGTCCTGAACGGCGAGATCACGCTGTCCGAGATCGACACCGAGCCTTACAACTTCGCCGCGCGGCTGAAGCCCACGCAGGTGTCGACGAAGGAGGCGCGGGACATGGTGGCCGGCGTCACCGGCCGGCCGGCGTCGCAGGCGATCCGGAACTGACCGGCGGCGGATCCCTCCGCCGCCCCGTCAGAGATTGTCGCGGTAGTCCGCCTCGACCGCGGCGTCGATGGCGTCCGCGGTTTCCGCCGGCGCGTTCCTCTGCGCGGCGAACATCTTGCCGAACGAGACCTCGTGCTTCTCGCCCCAGGACTCGGGCTTCCACACGCGCCCGCGCAGGAACGCCTTGGCGCAGTGGAAGAAGACCTCCTCCACCTCTACGCGAATGGCCAGCACGGCGGGCTTGCCGCGAGCCGCGAGGCGTTCGAGCAGCCCCGGATCCGCGGTCAGTGACGCCTTGCCGTTGACCCGGAGGGTCTCCGGCGTGCCCGGCAGCATGAAGAGCACCCCGACGCGCGGGTTGGCGAGGATGTTGTGGTGTCCGTATGCCAGCCGGTTGCCCGGGCGGTCGGGGATCACGAGGTGCCGCTCGTCCTCGACGAGGACGAAGCCGGGACCGTCGCCCTTCGGGGACGCGTCGATCCGGCCGTCGCCGTCAGCGGTCGAGAGCACCAGGAAAGGCGACTTCGCAATGAAGTCGATGGCAAACTGGTTCAGGCGCGGCTGGTTCTTCTCGGCCAACCCCGGGATCTCCGCCCCGATCACATCGCGCAGTTCCGCTTCGGTCTGGATGAGTTGCATGACGAATCTCCGGCTCCGCCGTCGCCGCGACGGCCCAGGGTACGCATCTTACACGCGGCGAAGGCCCGGGCCGCGCACACGTTCGATCCTCGCGCTCGCCGCGATCGTCGCCGCCGGTCCTCCGACCGTCGCGCAGGAGGCCGGACTCGGCGAGCGGTCGTTCCTCGAGCAGCCTCGCCGCCTGATCTACGAGGGCCGGCGATCGGGCGAGGGCTACTTCTCCGCGGACGGCGCGTCGCTGGTGTTCCAGAGCGAGCGGCTCGCGGAAAACCCCTTCTACCAGATCTACGTACTCGACCTGACGACCGGCGACACCCGCCAGGTCTCCACGGGGGTCGGCAAGACGACCTGCGCCTTCTTCCACCCGGACGGCTCGGAGATCCTCTTCGCGTCCACCCACCACGACCCCCGTTCCGTCGAGCTGCAGCGGGAGGAACTCGAGTTCCGGGCTTCCGGCCAGGAGCGCCGCTACGCGTGGGACTACGACCCGCAGATGGAGATCTACGCGGTGGCCAACACGCCAGGCGCCGTCCCGAAACGACTGACCGAAGCGCCCGGCTACGACGCCGAGGCCAGCTATTCGCCGGACGGGGAGTGGATCGCGTTCACGTCCACGCGGGACGCCTACGGCCGCGCACTCGACGCCCGGGAGCGCAGGCTGCTCGAAGTCGATCCCGCGCACTTCGGCGAGATCTGGATCATGCGCTCCGACGGCAGCGAACCGCGCCGCCTGACGCACACACCGGGGTACGACGGCGGTCCGTTCTTCTTCGCCGACGGATCGCGGATCGTCTGGCGCCGGTTCACCGAAGACGGGCTCCAGGCCGATCTCTGGTCGATGAACCTCGACGGGACGGACCCGCGGCGGCTCACCGACTTCGAATCGATGAGCTGGGCGCCGTACCCGCACCCCTCCGGCGAGTACGTCCTCTTCGCGTCCAACAAGCTCGGCTTCGACAACTTCGAGCTCTTCGTGGTCGACGCGGCCGGCACGAAGGAGCCGGTTCGCGTGACCTTCACCGAGGGCTTCGACGGCCTGCCGGTCCCCTCTCCCGACGGAGGCAGGCTGGCGTGGACGTCGAATCGCCACGGGGAGCGCGGCGGACAGATCTACCTCGCGGACTGGAACCACGAGGCGGCCCTGCGGGCACTGGGCGCGGCGCCCGAACGGCTGCCGCCCGCGGCGGAACAGGCCGACCCCGCCCCGGTCGGGCTCGAGGACCATGTCAGGCGGCTGGCGTCGCCCGAGTTCGAAGGGCGTCTCACGGGGACCGCCGGCGAGCGCCTGGCCGCGGACTACATCGCCGGCCAACTCGCGCGCATCGGGGCCGAGCCGCTTCCCGGGCGGGAGAGCATGCAGATCGACTTCGAGTTCACGGCCGGGGCGCGCGACGTCGGTTCCTCCCTGCGAATCGAAGGCCCGGGCGGCGCACGGACGTTCACGGGCGCCGACAGCGTCCAGGCGCTCGGGTTCTCCGAGTCCGGGCAGGCGGACGGGGCCGTGGTGTTCGCCGGTTACGGCATCCGCGTGCCCGACTCCGCCGACTTCGGCTACGACAGCTACGCGACCCTGGACGTCCAGGACAAGATCGTCGTGGTCCTGCGTTACGTGCCGGAGGACACCGAGGGCGACGTGCGCGCGACCCTGAACCGCTATTCCGGCCTGCGCTACAAGGCGCTGACGGCCCGGGAAGCGGGCGCCGCGGGACTGCTGGTCGTGACGGGTGCGCGCTCGCCCAATGCGGGCAGGACGATTCCGATGCGCTTCGACACCGCCGCCGCCGGATCCGGCATTCCGGTCGCCAGCATCGGCGGCGCGGTCGCGGAGTTCCTGTTCGCGGGGACGGGACGCACGCTGGAGGACATCCAGCAGGGTTTCGACGACGGCAATCCCCACGTGGCGGGCTTTGAACTCCCCGATGTCCGCGTCACGCTGGACACCGCGCTCGAGCGCGAACGCCGGACCGGCCGGAACGTGGTCGGGGCGCTGTTCGGCACCGCGGGGGCAGACGCGTCCTGGGTCGTGCTGGGCGCGCACTACGACCACCTGGGACACGGCCACGGCGGCAACTCGCTGGCCCGCGAGCACGAGACGGGGCAGGTGCACCCCGGCGCCGACGACAACGCGTCGGGGGTGGCCGCCGTCCTCGAGGCCGCCGCGGCACTCGCGCAGGCGGAGCACCGCCGACCGGTCGCGCTGGCATTCTGGAGCGGGGAGGAACTGGGGCTCCTCGGCTCTTCCCACTTCCTGCAGGACGGTCCGCTCCCCGGGGACCGGATCGCGGCCTACATCAACCTCGACATGGTCGGGCGCGTCCGCGAGAACCGGTTGAACGTGCAGGGCACAGGTTCGAGCCCCGACTGGACGGGCCTGATCGAGGCCGCGAACGTCCCCGTGGGATTCGACCTCGCCCTGCAGGCGGACCCGTATCTGCCGACGGACGGGGCCACCTTCTACAACGCCGGCATCCCCACGGCGAACCTCTTCAGCGGCGCGCACGAGGACTATCACCGACCCAGCGACAGCCCGGACAAGCTCGACTACGACGCGCTCGGTGGCGTGGCCCGGTTCACCGCCCTGCTGGCCCGGCGCATCGCCGACCGGGACGAACCCCTGGCCTTCGCGCGGGTCGAGCGACGGCTGCAGCGCGGCGGCAGCCGGGACACGGTGCGCGCCTACACCGGCACCGTCCCGGACTACGCCAGCGAGACAGAGGGGCTGCTGCTCTCGAACGTGATCGAGGGCGGCCCCGCGCAGGAGGCCGGCCTGCGGAGCGGCGACGTCATCGTCGAGTTCGCCGGACAGGCCATCGCCAACATCTACGACTACACATACGCCCTCGACGACGTGAAGGTCGACGTGCCCGTGGAAGTGGTGTTCGTGCGCGACGGCGTCCGGCACACGGTGACGCTGACGCCGGGGGCGCGTCCGTAGACGTCTCGGCACGATCGAACAACGCAAGGAGACACGCCATGTTCATCGCCATGAACCGTTTCAGAATCGCGCCGGGGCGCGAACCCGACTTCGAGCGCGTATGGCGCGAGCGGGAGTCGTTCCTGGAAGAAGTGCCCGGGTTCCGTTCGTTCGCGCTCCTCAAGGGACCGGTCAGCGACGATCACGCGCTCTACGCGTCACACACGATCTGGGAGTCGCGGGAGGCGTTCGTGGCGTGGACCGAATCGGATCTGTTTCGCAAGGCGCATGCGCAGCGGAGCGCGCCAAAGGGTACGTACCTGGGGCATCCGCAGCTCGAGACGTTCGAGGCGGTCCTGCAAACCCCGTAGCGCCCCAGGGGGCGAGCCCCGGCGCTCCTCGCCGCCGCCGCACGAGGGCCGACTGCAATGCGCGTTTTAGGTAGTACTCGGAGAGTATTCCCGGTAGCATCCAACGGATGAAACTCAGTATCAGCCTCCAAGGGGAAGATGTCCGGTTCGTCGACGCGTACGCCCGCTCACACGGCATCAAGTCACGGTCCGCCGTGGTCAAAGCGGCACTGCACTTGTTGCGCACGATGCAGCTCGCCGACGACTACGCCGCGGCGTGGACGGAATGGGACGACGATGACGATGCCGAAGCGTGGGATCGGTCGTCGCTCGACGGGTTGAACGATTGAGCGCGCCGGAGCCGGTGCGCCGCGCCGACATCTGGATGGTGGATTTCAGCGTCCCCGTCGGCGCCGAGGCGGCATACCGGCGGCCGGCGGTGGTCGTAAGCAACGACGGCGCCAACCAGAGCGCAGCGACGCTACAGCGCGGGGTCGTGACCGTCGTTCCGGTCACCAGCAACGTGCGCAGGATCTACCCTTTCCAGGTTCGGCTGCCCGCTCGCGCCTGCGGCCTGCCGCGCGACTCGAAGGCCCAGGCGGAGCAGGTTCGAGCAGTGGCGATTGAACGCTTCCACTCGCGTGTCGGACGGATACCGCCTCGCATCATGAACGAACTCGACGACGCCCTCCGTCTGCACCTGGGTCTTTGACCCCTCGTCGAAAGTGCCGCCACGACGACCGCGACCGCGGTGATGACGGGCATGAGGACGTTCCGGGGCCGGGGCACGGGACTCGCCCCCGCCGGCGCGGCTTCCTTGCCCGACTCGGCGCCCATCTCGCTCGCTCCGTTCATGCCGGAAACGAGCTTGCCAGACCCTCGGATGAGCAATCGCCAAGATCCGGTTGAGCGAACTCTCACACGCGCGAAAAAAGGGGCGCCGAAGCGCCCCTCCACGAAACGATGGCGGATCCGTCCGCCGCGTTTCGGCTTACCGATACGCGCCCATGCTGTACTCGAACTCGACGCCCCAGTACCGGGGATACAACGACACGACCCTCTGCGGCCAGTTGGCGCCGTAGCCCGTCCTGCGGTTCTCCATGTCGGAGTGCCGGATGTAGGTCTTGTCGAGCACGTTGTCGATGAACGCGGAGGCGGACCAGCGGCCGGTTGCCTCACGGAAGGTCAGCCGCATGTCCCAGCGCTCCCGTTCGGGGACCAGGTCCCATGGCCGGTGGAACGGCGTGGTCGCGTAGTCGCCCGTGTAGGCGACGGAGTTGTACCACGTCCACGAGCCGTTCGGACGGTTCCAGGTGTACGCGGCCCAGACGGTCGCCTTGTGCTTCGGGATGCCGGTCAGGTCCTCACCGTCGATCTCCAGGCAGTAGAGCGCCCGGATCTCCGCCGGCAGCGTGCAGGGATCCTGGTTCACGTCGCCGCCGAGAATCTCCCGCGGGTAGCGCGGGTCGTTCTCGTTGAAGAACGTGAAGGCAGTGTCGAACACGCTTTCCGTGTAGCTGTAGTTGCCGCCGACCGTGAAGTTGTCGGTTGCCAGGTACGTCGCGTCGATCTCGAAGCCCTGGTTGTGGGCCTGGTCGATGTTCTTCGTGGTGTCCACGGGACCGCGGCCGGCCGGCGGGGCCAGTCCGCTGCCATCCGGCAGGGTGACGTTCGGCAAAGCGAAGGCACCACTCTCGGACTCCCACGTCGACACGTTGGTCTGGTAGTTCTCGTAGTCGTAGTAGTAGACCGCGATGTTCAACTGCAGCGTGCCGTCCAGGTGCGTGCCCTTGTAGCCCAGTTCATAGGCAATCAGGCTCTCGTCGCCGTACTGGGCGATCGCCCGCGTATCGTTGACGCCGTCGCCGTCGGTGTCGAACTCGGCGCGGCCGTCCGGGTTGCCCAGGTTGAAGCCGCCCGCCCGGTAGCCGGCAGTGGCGCCCAGGTAGACAAGCATGTCCGGGGTCGGTTCCCAGTTAAAGTTGACGCGCCAGGTGACGTCGCCGTCCTGCTTGTAGGTGCCGAGCGTACGCTGGCCCCAGCTGATCGGGACGCCGCGCAGGCGGAGTGGACGGTCACATGCGTAAGCTTCGAGGTTGCACACCGGAGCGATGGGGAAGTCCGGGTCGCCCGTGAAGGTCGCCGCACCCATCGCGACGTTGAGCGCCGCAAGCGGCGTCACGCCCGGCGCGAAGAACGCAAGCGGATTCTCCGGGCAGCGGTCCGGGTTCAGCGAACACGCGGTGGAGATGGCCCATGGCAGCCACGGCTTGTTGAACACCTCGATTTCGGAGTAGCCGCCCCGCTGCTCCTTGGCGTCCCGCCAGTCCTTGGAGTAGCGCACGCCGAGGGTCACGCCCAGAGTGTCCGTCAGCCGCAGGTCACCCTGGGTGTAAAAGGCAAGGTTCTCGTTGTCCACGAGATTGCGATGCTCGTACACGGCGCCCGTGTCGCCCGTCTTCCAGCTCTGGCTATAGGGCTTGCCCGGATCGCCGCAGTACGCGCCGTAGTTGCGGGTCGCATCGCCGAAGTTCAGGTCGCCTCCCGCGCCGGAGCCGTGGACGGTCTCGCCAATGCACGGCGGGAAGATCCAGCCGACGACGGCGAGGGAGTCCAGCAACCACGTGTCCCAGCCTTCCGGTCCGTAGATCGTGGGGTTCCGGGCACGACCCTGTCCACCGCGTTCGCGAATGGCGTACCACTGGTCCCGAGACTCCCAAAACTGGTAGATGCCCGACGTGGCGGTAAACCGGTCACCCATCTCCCAGAAGACCCGCATTTCGTGCGAGTAGCTCTCGACCTGCTCGATCACCGTGTCGTCGATGTCGGACACGTGGCTGTCGGAGAAGCTGTTGTCCCGGTTGAACCAGTACGCAAAGCTGTTGTACGAGCCCAGGTACTTGATCGACACGCGGTCGTTGATGTCCCAGTCCCACACCAGCGAGGCCTGCTGGTGGTCGAACTCTTCGCGGTTGTCACCGGTCGTGAGCCCGACAATGTCCGGGGCGTCGGCGCCGCCGATGTCGTAGCTCGCAACCGACGCCGAACGGTAATTCTGCGAAGGCATGAACGGCCAGCGTACGCTGAAGTCGTCCACGCCGGGGCGGTTGTATGCGCCGTAGAAGGTCTCGCCGGTGGTGGGATGGATCCACCCCACCGCGCCCCGCGGGTCGTTCGCGAGATCGCCATACCGGTCCGCCCACGCCTGGTCCACCCGCCGGAATCCGGTCGCGTAGTAGTTGGTGTCCCGCGACACGCGGTAGCGCGGATCGCACTGGCTGTTGGAGGTGATGGGATGCTGCCCGACGCAGGGCCCTTCTCCGGCGATCCCGTGTCCGCCGTTGCCGAAGTTGTTCTTGCTGTACGCGCGGCGGTCGTTGACGCGCAGGTTGAAGGTCATGCTGTCCACGGGCGTGTACTCGAGGATCAGCGCGAAGTTCTGGTCGTTGACGTCCTGGATGTCCTCGGACCCCGCGTGGCCGTCGACGGCCGGGCCGCGAATCCGCTTCACGCCGGTCAGCCGGTAGGCGAAGTTGTCCGTCACCGGACCGCTCACCAGACCGAACCACTCGTTGGTGCCGTACTCGCCGAGCACCGCACGCACGTTCGCCTCGAACCCCTCGTGGTTCGGCTGGTTCGTGACGTAGTTCACGACTCCGCCGATGGAGTTCCGTCCGTAGAGGGTACCTTGCGGTCCCCGCAGCACCTCGATGCGGCGGATGTCGTAGAGACCGCCCTCGGTCGCGGCGATGCCGAAGTCGGGCGAGTAGATGCCGTTGTAGTAGGTGCCGACCCCCGGGTCGCCGCCGAGGCCCCGGAAGTTGCGCCCGATGCCGCGGATCTTGATGTCCCAGTCGGTGCGCGTGGTCGCCGGGATGAAGTTCACCATCTCGTTCGGACCCTGCATCCCCATGTCCCTGAGGAAGTCCTCGTCCATGGCCGTGATGGCGATGGAAGTATCCGAAACCGTGGATTCCACGCGTTCGCCGTAGATGACCATCTCCTCGATACGGCGTTGTTCGGAACTGTCATCGTCGTCGGCGAGGACCGCCGGCGAGATCAGGAACAGGGAGGCCAATCCGAGCACGCCCGCCCCCCGGAACGTCCGGTAGTGGATCATGGTTCTTACCCTCTCCGCCGCCGCTTTGGGCAGCAATTTTCTTTGTCTCTCCAGCGCCGTCCAAAGACGGCCAACCCCTGTTTACGAGCTTGCCGTCCCCGTGTCAACTTTTTCCGAAGATTCAGGACGTTGGCCCGGTCTCAAAGCCTAAATTTGCACGCTTGCACACAGCAATATACGTTGCTACACGCGTTTGGCGAGCCCAAAAAAGAAAAGGCGCCCGAAGGCGCCTTTTCGAAGGTCCGGTAGCAGGTCTACCGGTATGCGCCGAACTTGTAGTGCACCTCCAGGCCCCACCAGCGCGGATTCGTGGGTTCGATCACCCGCCGATGCCCCTGGGACTCCGCGTAGGTGAACTGGTTGCGCACCCCGATCTCGTCGAGGATGTTGTTCACGAAGCCCGCCACGGTCCACTGCCCGGCGACGCTCGTCCAGCTCACCCGGGCATCCCAGCGGAGGAACGCGGGCGCAAGGCTGAGGGGACTGGCGCTGGTCGGACGTCCCCCGGCGGGGAACTCGTCCGTCCACGCCACGCTCGTGAGATACGTGACCGTGCCGCGATTGCCGAGGCTCTGCACGTAGTCCGCCCACGCCGTGTACTTGTGCTTCGGCACGCGGGGCAGCGGCTCGCCGTCGATCAGCAGGTTGCGCTCGGCGACCGTGAAGACGCTGGACGGAGCCAGCGCGTTGCTGCCGTCCACCACGCCACGGGTACCCGCGGTCGGCTCGAACAGTTCCGCGTCGTACGTGGCGTCCGTGTAGCTGTAGTTCAGGCCGACGGTGATCTGGTCGCTCACCAACCACATGCCTTCGACTTCGAAACCGATGGTCTCCGCGGAGGGCGCGTTCTGCACGCTCGTGCTCACCCCGGTGAACGAGAAGGTCGAGAACTGCAGGTGTATCTCGTCGTAGTTGTACAGATACGCCGAGGCGTTGAGCTGCACCGTGCCGTCGAAGAGCTGGCCCTTGTAGCCGAGCTCGTACGCGGTGAGGTCCTCCGGGTCGTAGGTCGGAATGAACGAGAAGTAGCCCAGGTTGAAGCCCCCCGCGCGGTAGCCGGTGGTGACCGAGAAGTAGTACAGGTCCTTCTCGTTGGGCGTGAAGTCGAGATTCACGCGCCAGGTGATCTCGTCGAAGTCGTTGACCATCGAGCGGTAGATGGACCGGGCGAAGGGGACGCCCCGCACGCGGACCTTGTCGAAGTCCGCGATGTTGCCGGTCGCGTCGATGCCGCCCGTGATCCCGGTGTTGTACTCGGCCAGGGTCACCGCGCCGTCGCCGTCGAGGTCGCCGCAGACCGCTGCAAGCTCGACCCCCACGTTGTTGACGCAGGTCGTGAGGGCGGTGGGGGACTCGTTGTACAGGAACAGGTTCTCTTCCGCTTCCTTGTCGTCCTCGGCGTAGCGGACGCCGAGCGTCAGCGCGAAGAGCTCGTTCATCTGCCACTCGCCCTGCAGGTAGACGGCCCATGCCTTGGTGCGGTTCTCGGTGTCCCAGATGAAGGTCGTGCCGTTCGACGCCGGGCCCCGGTCCACCATGCCGCCGGTGGCCGCGGTGTCGCCCAGCCACGGATTGTCGGCGAAGTAGATCTCCTGGATGCTCGGGTGGCTGAAGGACGGGATCGGCACCGCGCCGGCGAGGTTCGGCAGGATCCCGGCCTTGCCCTGCTCCTTCGCGGTGCGGTGGTTGGTGCTCGTGTCGCCGCCGTTCAGCAGCCAGGCCGGCACGACCAGGGTGGGATCCCCGGCCAGGTAGGCGGTCGGGCCCACGATGCCATAGTCCGCGGGGTCGGTGTAACGGGACCAGCCGTCCGGCGAGTAGAAGTCGAGTTGCTGGTCGATGTCGTTCTCGTAGTAGAAGTAGCCGCCGGTGAAGTTCAGGTTCGCGCCGACGTCCAGGAAGAACTGCAGCTCGTGCTGGTAGTTCTCGTTCTCCTGCGCGGCGTAGAACTGCTGGTCGTGGGGCAGGCCGGTGCGGTCGTCGTCCGTAGTGCGGTGATAGAAGTAATCGGTATAGGCGCCGATGTACTTGACCGTCAGGTTGTCGAGCAGGTCCCAGGTGACGTTCATGTACGCGGCCTGGTGGTCGAAGAACTCGTCCTGCAGGCCGCTGGTCCAGCCGGCAAGGTCGTCGCCGCTGAGTTCCGGTATCCGCGTGCCGTCACCCTGGATGCTCCGGTCCGCAAGCATCTGCAGCCCCGGGTCGAAGGCCGCCTGGTAGGCGTAGTTGGGACGTGCAAAGCCGGACACCGTCGTGCCGTCCGCAGCGAAGCCCGCCGGATCAACGCCGCCGACCAGCGGCTGCGCGTAGCGCGTTTCGCCGTTCAGCGTGAAGGAGTACCAGGGGTTGGCGTCGTTGATGTAGGGCACGAGACCCGTGGGCACGATGCAGTTGGGAATGGAGCGGTCAGTGGCGCTGGCGCACATCGGGGCGTCGGCCATGTTGGGGTTCGCGATGGGGCGCCAGCCGTGCACGGGCACGCTCACCCAGCGCTCGCCGCCGGTCACCGGGTCACGCATCCCCGCCTGCTCGGATATCACGATGGCCCCCGCCCCCTGGGCCCCGGACATCGAGCGCCGATAGCTGCGCTCGTTGCCGCGCACGAGTACCGACAGGTTGTCGGCGGGCAGCCACTCCAGGGCGAGGGAGTAGTTCTCGTCGCCGTAGTCGTTGATGTCGGGATTGCCCGGCTGCACGTCGTCCATGAAGCCGTCGCGGGTCCGCTTGACGCCGTTCGCCCGGGCGTTCAGCACCCCCTCGATGATGGGCCCGGAGATCACCCCGAAGACCTCCCGCGTGTTGAAGCTGCCGACGTTGCCGCGGACCTCGCCCTCGAACTCGTCGGTGGGCTTCTTCGAGTGGAAGTTCACCGCGCCGCCGACGCCGTTACGGCCGTACAGCGTGCCTTGCGGACCGCGCAGGAACTCGATGCGTTCGATGTCGAACAGGCCGCCTTCGGTCGAGGCGATGCCGAAGTCCTCGGAGTAGGCGCCGTCGTAGTAGGTGGCCACGCCCGGGTCGCCGCCGAGGGCGCGGAACAGGCGGCCGACGCCGCGAATGGACAGGTCGTAGGGCTGGATGGTGGTCGCCGGCAGGTAGTTCTGCAGGTCCTCCTGGTTGCGCAGCCCGAAGTCCTCGATGAACTCGCCGGTGAAGGCGGTGATGGCGATTGCCGTGTCCTGGACCGTGGACTCCCGGCGTTCCGCCGTGACCACGATCTCTTCGAACTGGCGTCTGCCCGCGTCGTCCCCGGTACCGTCTTCGGGCTCTTCGGCGAACAGCGCGAGGGGCGCGAAGAGGATTGCCGTAGCTGCAATGGCTCCAAACTGCTTGATCACAGGCGATTGTCCCTCCGGATGGAAACTGTTTGTGGGGCAGGACCCGATGCCTGCGGCGTCGGGCAGGAGATGAGGCGACGCAATATACGGCCACGGCCACCCGGACGCAATATGCTTATGCCCTAGCGCGCGCAGCCCCGGCGGCTACGAGGGGGGCGCGCCTACCGGAAGGCCTGGGAACGGGCGGCCGCAAGGGCCGCCCCTACTCGAAGACGATGACGCTGCGCGCCACCTCCCCGGTCTCGAGTGCGAGGAGCGCGTCGGTGACGTCGGCGAGGCCGATGCGGCTCGAGACCATGTCGTCGAGGTGCAGCTTGCCCTGCAGGTAGAAGTCCACGAAGCGCGGCATGTCCACCCGGAACCGGTTCGAGCCCATCATCGACCCCTGGATCTTCTTCTCCTGCAGGAAGTCCGGACCGTGCAGCTCGACCATGTCGCCCGGCGGAATCATGCCGATCACCGTCGCCATCCCGCCCCGGCGCAGCATGCGGAACGCCTGCTCGGCCGTGGCCTTGAGGCCGATGGCCTCGAAGGAGTAGTGCACGCCGCCGTCCGTCAGGTCCCGCACCTGCTGCACGACGTCGCCGGCACTGGCGTCCACGGCGTCCGTGGCGCCGAATTTGCGCGCGAGGTCCAGTTTCGAGGCCACCATGTCCACGGCGATCACCCGGGCGGCGCCGGCGATGGCCGCGCCGTTGATCGCGGAAAGCCCGACGCCGCCGCAACCGATCACCGCCACCGTCGAGCCGGGCTCGACCGCCGCGGTGTGGATGGCCGCCCCGACGCCCGTCGTGACGCCGCACCCGATCAGCGCCGCGCGGTCCAGCGGCATGTCGTCGCGGACCTTCACGACGGAGTGCTCGTGCACCAGCATCTGCTCCGCGAACGAGCCGAGGTTCGCGAACTGGGTGAGGCCGACGCCTTCCTTCGACAACCGCGGCGTGTCCTCGGGACCGCGCCGCACCTCGGGCTCCTGGCAGAGCGACATGTGCCCGGTCAGGCAGTACTCGCAGTGTCCGCAGAAGACGGACAGGCAGGTGATGACGTGGTC
>JAJDTI010000009.1 GCA_022827245.1 Pseudomonadales bacterium
GCCCTGGTCGCCCGTGAACTCAAGCCCGTGATCGACGATCTCTGCGGCGTCTTCGGCATCAAGCCCTGTTTCGTCGACGAGGGCGTCGGGGTGTTCGGGCTCGAGAACGTGCTCATGCCGGTCGGGTGGAACTTCCTCGAGGTGGTCGCCCCGGTGGAGGAGAACACCGCCGGCGGGCGGTATCTCGACCGGCGCGGCGGCGACGGCGGCTACATGGTGATCTGCCAGGGCGGCAACCTGGCCACGCAGCAGGCCGTGCGCCAGCGCGCACTGGACGCGGGTGTGCGCATCGCCATGGAATCGGAACGGGACCGCCACAACATCTGCCAACTGCACCCCCGGGACATGATTGCCTCGTTCCTCGAGATCGACTGGGATGCGAGCAACGACTTCACCGGCAACTGGAACCCGGCCGGTGGCACGGGCTGGGAGGACAAGGTCACGCAGGAAGTCACCCAGGACTTCACCGGCGTCGAACTGCAGGGCGTGGACCCGCTCGAGATCGCCGAGCTATGGAGCGAGGTGACGGGCCTGCCGGTGCAGCGCGAGGGCGCCGCGTTCCTGATCGAACTCAACAACGCGACCCTGCGCTTCGTCGAGGCGACCGACGACCGCGGTCCCGGCCTCGGCGGCGTCGATCTCGCCGTCAACGACCGCGGACATATCCTCGCGGCCGCGAAGGAGCGGGGGTGCTACGTGTCCGACGATCAGGTCGACGTGTGCGGGGTGCGGTGGTACCTGAAGGACGCCGGGTAAGCCACGCCGGGTGGCCCCGACACGGCGGCGCAGCAAGTTGGGACCAGTAGGCGAACGTCCGCCACGACGGGTCTCGACTTCGCCAAACCGCCGGTCCTCCCGGACGACACCTTGGCCTGCTCGCGGCGGAGAGCACCGTCCGCCACTGCGGCTCCGGCCTCCACGTCGGTGAGGCGACCCTCCACGTCGGTGAGGCGTCCCTCCACATCGGTGAGGCGTACCTTCACGTCGTTGAGACCTTCCTCCACGTCGGCGAGGCGCATCTCCACGTCGGTGAGGCGTATCTCCACATTGCCAAGACGCTCGTCGACACCGCCGAGGCGTTCCTCCACCGAGACAAGCCGCACCTCTACCAAGCCGAGACCTACCTCCAGTCCGCGGACCCGATCATCGAGGCGCGTGATCGCGTCCCGCAACGACGAGGTCTGATGCCTGATCTCCGAGCGTACGTCCGACAGGGACGCAAGCATCAAGCCACCCAGAGCGACCCCGACCGCCAACGTCCCGATCAGCTCATTGCTCAGGCCGCGGCGTCGGCCGGCCGGCTTCTCCATCTCACTCATGTTCTCGCTCGCTTCCCTGCGGGGCAGGTCTACATGATAAGCACGACGCCACGCGCCGCAAAGGCCCGGTTACCCGTCCAGGCGTGCGCCAATCGCTCTCTGACCTGTGCGAAATCGCCCTTTGTGAATGCAATCATGCCCTGCGCCGCTCGTTCTCCCGCAACGCCTGCTTCCGGATGCGGATCGAGCCCGGCGTCACCTCCACGAGTTCGTCCGCGTCGATGAACTCGAGCGCCTGCTCCAGCGAGAACACGACCGGCGGCGTCAGCAGGATGTTCTCGTCGCTCGCGGCGGCGCGGATGTTCGTGAGCTTCTTCTCCTTGAGCGGGTTCACCGTCAGGTCGTTCGCGCGGCTGTGGATGCCGACCACCATGCCTTCGTACACCTCGGTGCCCGGACCCACCAGGAGGCGTCCCCGGTTCTGCAGGTTGAAAAGCGCGTAACCCACCGCCTTGCCCGTCGCCTTCGAGATCAGCACGCCGGGCTTGCGGCCGGTCTCGAGGCCGGACGGCACCCGGTCGTAGCCCGCCGACGAGAACGTCATCACGCCGGATCCCGACGTGAAGGAGGCGAACTCGTTGCGGAACCCCATCAGCGCCCGCGTCGACACCTTGCACGTCAGGCGCACGCGGCCCTGGCCGTCGTGGTCGACGTCGACGAGTTCTCCCTTGCGCTCGCCGAGGGCCTCCATCAGCGGCCCCTGGTGCTCGGCGTCGATCTCGAAGACGACCGACTCGAAGGGCTCGAGGCGCACGCCGTCCCGTTCCCGCGCGATGACCGTCGGTTGCGAGACGGCCACCTCGTAGCCCTCGCGGCGCATGGTCTCGATCAGGACCGACAGGTGCAGCTCGCCGCGGCCGGACACCTCGAAGCAGTCCGCTTCCGCCGTCCGCCGCACCCGCAGCGCGACGTTGTGCGACGCCTCCCGGAACAGGCGCTCCTCGATCTGCCGCCCCGTCAGGTACTTGCCCTCACGGCCCGCGAAAGGGCTGGTGTTGACCCGGAAGGTCATGGTCAGCGTCGGCTCGTCGACGGCGAGCGGCGGCAACGCTTCCGGCGCGTTGACGTCGCAGATGGTGTCCGACACGCCGATGTCGTCGACGCCGGTGATGCACACGATGTCCCCGGCCCGCGCACAGGGCAACTCGACCCGTTCGAGCCCGCGGCTCGCGAGCACCGAGAGCACGCGTCCCTTGCGCGCCTCCCCGGCGGCGCTCACGACCGAGACCGGCGACCTGGGGACGAGGGCGCCGCGCCGGACGCGGCCGATCCCGATGACCCCCACGTAGCTCGAGTAGTCGAGCGTGCTCACCTGCATCTGGAACGGCCCCTCGAGGTCGGCCTGCGGCGGAGGCACACGCGAGACCACCAGGTCCAGCAGCGGCGTCATGTCCTGCGCGAGGGCGTCCGGATCGAGCCCGGCGACCCCGAGCGTCGCCGACGTGAAGACCGTCGGGAAGTCGAGTTGCGCGTCGCTCGCCCCGAGCCGGTCGAACAGGTCGAATACCTCGTCCACCACACGGTGCGGCGCAGCGCCGTCACGGTCGATCTTGTTGACGACGAGGATCGGCGCCAACCCGGCGGCGAACGCCTTTTGCGTCACGAACCGGGTCTGCGGCATCGGGCCTTCCACCGCATCGACGACGAGCAGCACCGCGTCCACCATCGACAGGATCCGCTCGACCTCGCCACCGAAGTCCGCATGGCCGGGCGTGTCGACGATGTTGATGCGGCAGCCCCCGTACTCGACGGCCGTCGTCTTCGAGAGGATCGTGATGCCCCGCTCCCGCTCGAGTTCGTTGCTGTCGAGCGCCCGCTCGGCGATCTCCGTGCGCGCGTCCGACGCCGTCTGCTGCAGCAGGCGGTCCACGAGGGTGGTCTTGCCGTGGTCCACGTGGGCCACGATGGCGACGTTGCGTATCTGCATGGCGCGCGGAGTGTAGGGGCTTGGGTCGTAGAACGGAACGTTAGTCGGGCTGTCAGTGCAGCAGTGCTTGTACCGCACGCCACATCTTGTCGAACGACCGCGACCGCCGACGCGCCAAGTGCATGTCGAACCCGGCCGACCACGCAGCCTGATCTGCAGTCGGACGGCGAAGCAGCACCGGCACGGCTTCCACTTCGCCGTCGCCCTCCACAACGGCTATGAACTTCACGCCTCAGGCAACGTCGCGAAACAGCTTTAGCTGCTTGGGATGCGCGAGCACAGGGTCCGGCACCAGTTGGTCCATGCGCAGCAACTCACCCGCTGTGAACAGGTGTTGACGCAACACGTCCCGGCTCGCTTCGTCCAGCGGAGCGAGTTGCGTTTCACCGTTGACGGCCACCACAGCGAGTATGGAATCCACCGGAATGGCGTCGCGATCCAACAGGTCCGCACTATGACTGGTGATCAGCACCTGCGTTCGTTCACTCGCTTCCTGCAGCACATCGGTAAGCACGCCGGCCGCGGCCGGGTGCAGGGCGCTCTCCGGCTCTTCGATGCCGACCAGTTTCGCGCTCACCGAACCAACACCCGACCCCTGGTACAGCGCTACCAGCATTCCAAGGACACGCAGGGTCCCGTCTGAAACGTTGTCAGCCAGGAACCGCCACGGATTGGAGTCGCCGCGCACCTGCTGACGAAACTCCAGGGTCAGCTTGGGACCCACGGCCTTGGACTCCACTCCCACCGTCCCCGGAACGACTTTGCGCAGAAACTCGTCCACACGGCCCGCGCTTTCCGGTACACGCTGCTTCAGGTTCGACAACACGCTCGCGATGTTGCTCCCATCCGACTTCAGAAGCTCGCCGGGGTCCGGCGGTTGCAGTTCCCGGATCTGCTCCGGATGGAAGTTGTAGAACCCCATGCCCGAGAGGGCATCGTAGACAGGCCGGAATGACGCGTACCCCGCAACCTGCATGAGATAGAGCCGGTCTCCGCTCGGTGGAGGGGGATGGTCGATCGACCCCGTCGCCGCGCCCTGCGCCACGCTGAAGTATTCAACGTGCCCGTCGTGAGACCGAGTGAAGCACTCTTCTTTTCGCACGCTGTAACGCCCCTTCGGACGAGCACCGACCTCGAATGCGTACCAGCCCGTCGCCTCCGGCACCCGGAAGTCAAGGCGAACGCCAAAGTGATTCGGGTGACCACGCGACCGACGACGCACCTCTTTGATGCCCCCGCGCTCCCTGAGCGCGTGGTCCAGGGAGAAACGCAGGGCCTGCGCGGTGAATCGCAACGCATCGAGAAAGTTGCTCTTCCCCGCGCCGTTCGGTCCGACGAGGATGGTCAGCGGCTCGAGAGCCACATCGCATGCCGCGATGCTCTTGTAGTTCCGCAGAGCTACCCGCGTGATCAGTCTGGTATCGCCGACAGCCGTGGTCATGCGAGTTGCCTCAGGCCGTTGCGGGCAAGTGTCTCACGCACCGAGAGGGAACAGGCCGGCCCGAGCTACTAGCCGTACGCAACGAAGTTCAGCTTGTTCCCGTCGGGGTCGCGGAAATAGCCGGCGTAAAAGCCCTCTCCGCGCGGCCCCGGCGCGCCTTCGTCCGCGGCGCCGAGTTCGAGGGCCTTCGCGTGCAGCCGCGCGACAGCTTCGGGCGACCCTGCCTGCAGGGCGACCATCACGCCATTGCCCACGGTCGCGGCATTGCCGTCGTAGGGGCTCCCGACGACGACCAGGGGCTGGTCCATCCCGGACCCGTAACCCACCATGCCCTCCTCGGCCATGAGCCGCCCGACGCCCATCTCCGCGAACAGCGCGTCATAGAAGGCGGCTGCGCGTTCAAGGTCGTTCGTGCCCAGGGTGACGTACGCAATCATGGGTTCATTCCGGTGGTTCGAGTGGGCGCGAAGCATGCCCGATTCGCGGCGGCGCCGAAAGCGCGAAACGTCGGATCGCCCTGCTATCCTCGAACGTCAGGGCACCAGGGAGTTCCGACATGCCATCCGATCCTGCGGTCCGCCGCGCGCGTCTCCCCGATGGCTACGGTCTGCCCGAGGATTCGCCCACCCTCTCCTGGGAATCGGTGCAGTCGCGCTTCGAGGCGTCCCACCACTACTGGATCTCCACGGCGGATGCGGCCGGGAGCCCGCTGTCCCGCCCGATCGACGGCGTCTGGCTCGACGGCGCCCTCTACTTCAGCGGCCACGAGGAGGCGCGCTGGCGGCGCAACCTGCGCGCGAACCCCCGCACGTGCCTGACGCTTGAAGACGCGGAGAACGTCGTGATTCTCGAGGGCGAGGTCGAGCACTTCGTCCCCGACGAGGCGTTCGCGATCGCGCTGGGTGACGCCGCGAACGAGAAGTACGAGTTCGGAGGGAATGCCGCCGAACTCTATCGAGGCGGTGCATGCCGGTTCCGACCGCGGACCGGCCATGCCTGGACCATGCTCTACAAGGACGCGACGCACTTCCGCTTCGAGTCCTGACCTCCCGCCGGGTAACATCGCGCGTCATCGCGGGGGCGGACGGAGGCAAACATGGAGACGAGTGCGCGGCAGGCCGGATTCGACGAAGCGCGGCTCGGGCGCATCACCGAACACCTGGAACGCCACTACGTCGACCCCGGCAAGATCGCGGGCTGCCAGGTCGTCGTCGCCCGCCACGGGCACGTCGCCTGGCACGCCTCGCTCGGCACGCGGGACGTCGAACGCGGGCTGCCGCTGACGGACGACACCATCTTCCGCATCTACTCGATGACGAAGCCGATCACTTCCGTCGCACTCATGCAGCTCTACGAGCGGGGCATGTTCCAGCTCAACGACCCCGTGCACCGGGTCATCCCCGCGTGGCGCGACCAGGAGGTCTACGTCGCCGGCGAGGGAGAGCGCATCGAGACCCGCCCGCCCGAGAACCCGATGACGTTCCGCCACGTCCTCGGGCACACGGCGGGCCTCTCCTACGGCGCGACGAACCACCCGGTGGACCAGGTGTACCGCGCCCGGGGCGTGCACCGCGAACAAGGGGAGACCCTGCAGACGTTCGTCGACAAGCTTGCGGACGTCCCGCTCCACTACTCGCCCGGCGAGCGCTGGATGTACTCCTACGCCACCGACGTGTGCGGCCACCTGGTCGAGGCCCTCTCCGGCATGCCCCTCGACCGGTACTTCGCCGAACACATCTTCGAGCCGCTGGGCATGACGGACACCGCCTTCAGCGTCGCGTCCGGCAAGGTCGACCGTCTCGCCGCGAACTACGAGCGGCGGCCGGACAAGAGCCTGAAGCTGCTCGACGACCCGCAGGCCAGCACGTATCGGGTCCACCCGACCTTCTTCTCGGGCGGCGGAGGCCTGACCGGGACGACGGCGGACTACCTGCGCTTCTGCGAGATGCTGCGCCGGGGCGGCGAACTCGACGGCGAGCGGATCCTCGGACCGCGGACATTGCAGCTGATGACGCGCAACCACCTCGCCGGCGGACGGGACCTCACGCAGATGGCGGAAGGGGCGTTCTCCGAGACCGCGTACGAGGGCGTTGGGTTCGGGCTCGGCTTCGCCATGACCCTGTCCGAGGTCGGCGCGGGGACGTTGGGCGCGGGCGATTTCTACTGGGGCGGCGCCGCCTCGACCATCTTCTGGGTAGACCCGGTGGAGGACCTCTCGGCCGTCTTCATGACCCAGCTCATGCCCTCGGCGACGTTCAACTTCCGGGGCCAACTCAAGAACATCATCTACTCGGCGATCGTCGACTGACGCCGCCGGCCGCGGAGGACAACTGATGGCGAACGACATCCCCGGCGGGTCGGTGGACATTGCGGACGGACCCGTCTTGCTCGGCAACGGCATCGAGGGCGAACCCGTGACCGTCCCGACCGCGAACCCGACGGGTTTCCACCAGGCGATCTCGGAACCCGGCCGGATGCCGCCGACGGACATCCGCGGCATGCTCTTCACCCCGCGAGGCGACGGGCCCTGGCCGGCCGTGGTCGTCGTACCCGGCAGTTTCGGCGTGGCTCCGTCGCACGTCGCGAAGGCGGACCATCTCACCGACGCGGGGATCGCCTGCTGCGTCATCGATCCGTTCGGCACCCGGGGCGTGACCTCGACCGTCGCCAACCAGGCGCAGTACACCTTCGCGGCATCCGCCTGGGACGTGCTGGCCGCCGCGACCGCACTCGCCGCGCGGGAGGACATCGACGCCACCCGCATCGGCGTGCAGGGACACAGCCGCGGAGGCTCCGCCGTGCTGTCCGCCGCCTGCATGGCGCAACTCCTCGGCCCCGAACGCGCTCCCTCCCTCCGCGCCGTCTACGCCGCCTATCCGTGGTCGGGCATGCAGTTCTCGAGGCCCGACGTGGGCGACACGATCGTGCGTTCGGTCATCGGCGAGCGCGACGAGTGGTGCCTGCCGCAACAGGTCCAGGGACACATGCACGCGATGACGCTCCTCGGCTGCGACGCCAGCTTCCGCCTCTTCGCCGAGGCGCAGCACAGCTTCGACCGGGACACCGCGCTCGAGCTCATCCCGGACGCCTCCGTCGCCCCGGGAGCGCCGACCACGTACATCCGCGAGGACGGCGCGCTCGTGCACCCCCTCTCCGGCGAGGCGGACCCGGCCCTGACCGAACTCGAGGTCATGCGCTACAGCGTCAAGTCGGGACACGGGCGGCGCGGGGCGCACATCGGCACGGCCGGCGACCAGGCGCGCCTGTTCCACGAGGACATGATGGCGTTCTGGCGCGCGGCGCTCGGCACGCGCCCGGAGTCCGCGAGCGCCGCGTGAAGGCGTCCGGGGCAAGGAGACGAACATGACCAGCTACGGCCGTTGGCAGATCGAACAGCCAGGCGGACCCGAGCAGTTGCGGTGGGCCAGCCGCGACCTCGAACCCCAGGGATCCGAGGTGCTGGTACGTCACACGGCAGTGGGCGTGAACTTCATCGACACCTACATTCGCAGCGGGCTGTATCCCGCGCCCCTGCCGACGGGTATCGGCAACGAGGGAGCGGGTGTCGTGGAAGCCGTGGGGCCGGAGGTGTCGCTGGTGGCGGTGGGCGACCGGGTCGGGTACTGCACGGCGCCGCCCGGCAGCTACTCCGAAGCGCGGCTGATCGACGAGCGCGCGCTCATCCCCCTGCCGGACGGCGTCGAGGACGAGACCGCCGCCGCGAGCCTGCTCAAGGGCCTGACCGTCTGCTACCTGCTACGCCGGACCTTCGCGCTGGACAGCTCGCACACCGTCCTGTTCCACGCCGCGGCCGGTGGCGTCGGCCTCATCTTCTGCCAGTGGGCAAAGTCCCTCGGCGCGAGGGTGATCGGTACCGCGGGGTCAGCGGAGAAGGCGGAACTGGCCCGGGCCAACGGCTGCGACGAGATCATCCTGTACCGGGACGAAGAGGTAGCGCCCCGGGTCCGGGAACTGACTGGCGGGCGCGGCGTGGACGTGGCCTTCGATGCCGTCGGCAGGGACACGTACCAGGGCACCCTGGACAGCATCGCCCCGCTCGGGATGTTCGTCTCCTTCGGCAACGCCTCCGGACCGCCACCGCCGGTCAACGCCATGGACCTGATGCAGCGCGGTTCCCTCAAGTTCACGCGCACCTCGCTCGTTTCGTACGCGAGTACCCGGGAGGACCTGCTCGACCTGGCAGGCAGTCTGTTCGACGTGATCGACGACGGCACCGTCAGGGTACACATCAATCACCGCTATCCGCTCAGCGCGGCCCCGCAGGTGCATCGCGATCTCGAGGCCCGGCGCACCACCGGGTCGATCATCATGCTCCCCGGGGAGTAGCCGCCCCCGAGTCAGTCTCCCGGACGCTTCCGGAAGTCTCCGCCGAGGGCCACGCGACGGACGCCGACGGTGTCCGTCGGCTGGTGCCCGACGTCGTGCGCCGGCGCCGGCACGTCCTGCACCCGGTTCGTCAAGCGGCCGAGGCCGGTCACCTCCACCTCCACGACGTCGCCCGCACGCATCGGCCGCGAGTTCGCGGGGGTGCCCGTCAGGATTACGTCGCCCGGGGAGAGCGTGATGTGGCGGCAGAGGTCCGCAAGCTGGTAGTCGATGCCGAACACCATCTCGGCCACGGCGCCTTCCTGGACCACTTCGCCATTGATGAGCGTCCGCACCGTGGACTCCCGGACGTCCACGCCCCGGACGATCCCCGGCCCAACCGGACAGAACCCGTCCATGCCCTTGACCCGCGTCATCCCGCCGGCGTCCGTGTCCCGGAAGTCGTGGAGCCCCACGTCGTTGGCCGGCGCGAAACCCGCGATGTGGTCCCACACGTCGGCGATGGCCACGTTCTTCATCGTGCGGCCGACGATCGCGGCGATCTCGCCCTCGTAGTTCAGGTACTGGCAGTTAGCCGGCCGGTTCAGAGCGCCGCGGTGGCTGTTGAGCGCGCTGACCGGCTTCTGGAAGAAGGTGGGGGTGACGAGTTCCGGCGCCCGGAACTCGACCCGGCGCGACTCGTAGTTCAGGTGGATGCAGAGGATCTTGGTGGGCTCGCACGGCGGCAGGTAACTCGCCTCCGCCTCGAGAACCGCGCGGCCGTCCATCAGCCGCAGACGGTCCCCTTCCACTGTCGTCCACTCCGGCCGTCCCTCGTGCAGGATGCGGCGCTGCTCGAAACGGTCACCCTCCAATGCGTTCATGTAACGACGCTCTACCGGGAACCGCGGTACGTGTCGCGGGTGTAGTACTCGGACTGATGCGTCGCCGGCCGGCCGCCCCAGCCGATCTCGACCTGGAATCCCGAAGGACCCTTGAAATAGAACGAGAAGGTCTGGTCGTTGGCGTGCCTGCCGAGCGGCACGGTGATCGGATACTGGCTCTTGCTCACGATTCCGTGGGCCAGGAGCACATCGTCCAGGTGGTCCACCTCCAGCATGAGGTGATGGATGTGCTTGCCGTCGGTCGGCACGCCGAAGGCGAACGTGTGGTCGCGCGAGTTGGCGTGCATGAACAGGAATTCGGCCGTACTGCCATCCGGCATGGGCATCCGGTACTCCAGGCTGCCGCGCATCCCGAGGTTCCGGTAGAAGTCGTAGGTCGCCTCCAGGCCCGCGTGATTCACCAGCACGTGGCCCACGCCGCCGTCGCCGGTCACGAAACGGCTGAACATCGGCCGACCGGGGTGGAACGGGCGGTGCGCTTCCACCTGCGGACCGTGGAAGATCTCGAGCGGGATGCCCGCCGGGTCGCTCAGCGTGAGCAGCTCGAGGACGTGCCGGTCGCGGGCGACGTCGTCGCCGGCCACCTCGTAGGGGACGCCCAGTTCCGACAGGTGCGCCTGCATCGCCGTGAACTCCGCCGGCCCCGCGACGCGCAGGCCCGCGCCGATGAGGTCATCGGCGCCGTTCTCCTCAAGCGCGATCCGGTGATGCCACAGGTCGCTGCGCAGATAGAGCCTGCCGGGTTCGCTGTCGTCGCCTATCTCGAGACCGACGAGATCCGTGGCGAACGCGCGCCACTCCTCCAGGCTCGAAACGCCGAACCGCACGTAACCCAGTTCCGTGACTGCAGTCATCAGGTTGCCTCCCTCTCAGGGCGGTCGCCACGCCTGTACCGCGCCATGATAGCGTCCGTAGCCTCCCAGAACTCCGGCACGGCCGACCACGTCCCCAGGCGCTGCGCCATGAGGTGCGCGAGCGCGTAGTTCCGCGGGGCCGACGCAAGGTAGAAGCGCTCGTACAGTTCCACGCGGCCACCGAGCGCCGAGCCGACCATGTCCCACGCCGTGCGGAAAAGGCGCGCGCGTTCCTGCGCCGAGGCGTCGTCCGCACCCCGCAGGTAGTGGTCCAGCAGTTCCTCGAGGTCGGGGTCGTCGAAGTCCGCGCGCGCCGGCGTCGCCAGCAGGTTGTGCGAGCCGACGGTCTTGAGGATGTCGTTTACCCGCACCATCCAGCCCGGCAGGGTCGGGCGGAGCGCGATGAACGGGCGTTCGTCGCAGATCCACGTGCCGTCGCCGTAGTCGAAAGCGCCGTCCTCGGCAGCCTTGAGCGCGCTTCGGGTCAGCTCCGCGTAGGACCAGAGTTCGCCGAGCATCTGGTTCGTCTCGCCGCGTTTCTGCTGGCCCGTCACGTCCGCGATGCGCGACGCGAGTTCGTAGGCGAACTCGAGCTTCGTCAACGCGCGGATGACCGTCTGCTGCATGATGTTGCCCGTCCAGCCGCGCTGCATCACGGTGTTGAACACCTCCGGGTTGGCGTCGCAGAAGACCCGCGACTTCGGGATCTCGACGTGGTCGAAGACCATGAACGCGTCCTGCTCGTCGAACCGGCTCGAGAAGGGCGCATCGAAGGCGTCCCGGTCCGTGCCGTAGTGATCGCGGCAGAGAATCCTGAGCCCGGGGGCATTCATGGGCACCGAGAACGCGATCGCGATCTCCGGCTGGTCCGCCGGGACCGGGTGGGCCGGATACACCGCGAGTTCGTCGGCGAACGGACCGAGGGTCGCGAGGATCCGGGCGCCGTGGACGACGATGGCGTCCGCAGTTTCGTCCACCTTGCGCAAGGCCAGCCCCAGGTTGACGCCTTCGTAGTCCGGCACGCGCTTGTCCACGATGGGATGAACGATAGTGTGGGTGAGCGCCAGGTCCTTCTCGGCGATCTCCCGCTGGAAAGCGAGCAGGTTGTCGTGGCCTTCCTCGTTCCCTGCCGCGCGCCAGAGACTCGGCTGCCCGGCGAACCCCGCGAACGTGACGTTCACGTAGTCCGGCGTGCGGCCGAGCATCCCGACGCTGTACTGCGCCAGCTTCCGGAGGCCCCGGTGGCGCCGTTCGAGATCGTCGCGGCTCGTCGGAATGAGGTGGCTGATGCCGGTGACGCCCCCGTTGCCGTCGACCATCAGGCAGTCGTCGGCGTGGCGGTGCTGCCAGTCGAAGTAGCCCGCCATCCCGGCGAGCGATCCCCGGAAAGCCGTGCAGGTCGTGACGTCCCGGACCGCCTCGCCGTTCACCCAGACGGCACGGCCGTCCCGCAAGCCCTCCAGGTATTGCCCGCCCGTGCGCGCCGCCATCGAAGTGCCCTTGCACCAAAAAGGGACGGAGTGTATCGCCGGGGACCCGGATGTCGCACCCCGGCGTCTTCCCCTATGCTCTCCCCCCATGCCCAGACGACCCGAAAACCTGCACGAGCGCTACCACGCCCACGTCTACTTCGACGAGTCCACGGAGGACCAGGCGCGCGCCCTGTGCGTCGATGCCTGGCGGGAATGCCACGTGGGGCTCGGACGCTTCCATCGGCGCCCCGTCGGCCCGCACCCGCGCTGGAGCTGTCAGCTAACCTTCGACGCGGACGAGTTCGACCGCCTGATTCCGTGGCTCGACGCACACCGCGGCGGCCTCGACGTCCTGGTGCACCCGCTGACGGACGACGCGCTGGAGGAGCACACGTCGCTGGCCGCGTGGCTGGGGAACGAGATCCCGCTGTCGGTCGATGTCTTCAAGCCCGAATCGGAAGACTCCTGACGGGCCTCTTTCCCCATGGATGCCCATGTCAACCCAAGCCCCGGCAAGCCGGTCATCGGCATCACCTGCATGCGGCGCACGATCGAACTGTACTCCAGCGAGATGGATGCCTTCTTTGTCGACGGCAGCTACGCGCGGCGCGTCCGCAAGGCCGGCGGCGTACCGGTGCTGCTGCCGCAGTTGCGCATCGAGGAGGCCGGCGCGGCGGCGCGGAGCATCGACGGGCTCATCCTCAGCGGCGGCGACGATGTGCATCCCGAAGCCTACGGTACGCTCGACGAGGGGGTCTCGGTGGACACGGACCTGCCCGTCGACCTCGGCGAGATCGAACTGCTGAAGCGGGCCGTGGGCCGGGAGGTTCCGGTGCTCGGCATCTGCCGCGGCGCGCAGATCGTCAACGTGGCTTACGGCGGCAGCCTGCACCAGGACATGCTCGGGAGGAGCGATTCCCATCCCCCGCGCCCGGAAACGCTCGACGAGATCGTCGCCCACCGCCACGACCTGGAAGTGGCGCCCGGCAGCGAACTCGCGCGCATCCTGGGCGCCGGACCGCGCCAGGTGAATTCCACGCACCACCAGGCCATCGGCGAGCTGGCGGCGGGCTTCCGCGCGGTGGCCTGGGCGCCGGACGGAGTCGTCGAGGCGATAGAGTCGGAGGCGCCGGGCTATCTCGTCGCCGTTCAGTGGCACCCGGAGAAGCTGCCGCCGCCCCGGGACCAGGAACTGTTCGACGACCTGGTCCGTGCTTCGACCGAACGCTTGGCCAATGCCGGGGGCTGAGGTCCGGTTCGTGGCCGGGAGCGGCCTCGCGACAAACGGACTTCAGGCTGACTACGCCACCGTGTCCGGCTCGATGACCCTTGGAGCGTAGGACACCGGGAGCGGCCCCATGCCGTTCCAGTCCACCGCGCCGACCACCCGGTAGTCCGGCAGGTGGCGCAGCACTTCTTCCACGGCGACCCGGATCTCGAGACGGGCCAGGTGCAGGCCCAGGCAGCGGTGCTTGCCGACACCGAATGCCAGGTGCCGGTTGGGTTTGCGCCCGAGGACGAAGCGGTCGGGTTCGGGAAACTGCCCGGCGTCCCGGTCGGCGGAGGCGAAGAGCATCATCACTCGCTCGCCGGCGGCTATGGGCTGGCCGCTGATCTCCGTATCCCGGGTGGCGGTGCGTGCGATCCCCCACACCGGCGAGTAAAGGCGCAGCACTTCTTCCACGGCCTCGGGGATCCTTGCCGGCTCGCGTAGCAGCCGCTCCCGCAGGGCGTCGTTCGCGCCGATCTGCAGCAGCAGGTTACGGATGGTGAAGGCGGTGTTGTCAAGCCCGGCGATCAGCAGGAACCAGCAGAAGTCCATCACCTGCCGGCCGGAAAGGGGTGCGCCTTCCACCTCAGCGGCGAGCAGCCTGCTGATGAAGTCGGAACCCGACTTCTCCCGGCGGCGCGGGATGAGTTCGTCGAAGAACGCCACGATGCTGTCGGAGGCGCGCCGGGCGGATGCGGCGTCCTTGCGCTCGTAGACGATCTCCTCGGTCCACGCCTGCAGATCGCCCATCTGCGCCGCGTCTCCCTCTATGCCGAGCAACTTGCAGATGACGGTCGTGGGCAGCGGCTTCGCGAAGCGCTCGCTGAGTTCCGCCGCGCCGGCCTCCGAGATGTCCGCCAGCAGCCTGCGCGCGGCGCGGCGCACCATGGGCTCCCGGGCGGCCACGGCCTCGCGCGAGAGTTCCCGGGCGAGAATGCTGCGCAGGGCGGTGTGCTCGGGCGGGTCCGATTCCATGGGCAGGGCACGGCCGTCGTATTCCATGGGCGGTATGGCGATGCCCTGCGAGGAACAGAAGGTCTCCGGATCGAGGGCGACGCGAAAGACGTCCTCGTACCGGGATACGGCCCAGAATCCGTCGTGGGCGTCCACCCAGCCCACCGGGCATTCGCCACGGAATCGTTCGTAGACGGGAAAGGGGTCCTTGCGGAACGACGGGTCGTACGGTTGCCAGTCGGCGGTCAGCGGGCGTTTGCCGGAGGAACTCATCGCGCAAGCGTCGCTAGATGACGTAGTTGCCGGCTTGAAGCACCGCCGTGCGCCCGCCCGCGGCATCGATCAGATCGGCGGACACGGTGATCGGGCAGTCCCGCGCGTAGGGGTTGTCGATGTGCATGACGGTGCTCTCGTTCAGGAACCGGGCGGGCCCGACGGTGCCGCCGAGGAAGTCGCTGCGGCCGAAGCCCCAGTGGAAGCCGGCCTTCTCGTCCTCGATGTAGAGCCCGGACACGCGCGCGCCCGGGTTGCAGCCGAATGCGATTTCGCCCACGTTGCGGCGCATCGGGTCCACATCGAAGATCCGCCGGTAATGGTCCCGCGCGGGATTCTCGCCCTCGACCGCCACTACGCGGTTCGCTTCCACCCGGAACGACGCCACCGACCCGTCGTCGAGCGCGACCGGAATGACACCCTCGGTGCGCGGCACATCGCCGGCGATCTCCCCCTCGTAGGGCGTGATCCAGACCTCGCCGCTCGGCAGGTTGATCAGGGGAATGCCCTCCTTGTCCCGGCGCAGGTAGCCGTTGTCGACACCGGGGCGTCGATGGCGCAGGTCGAACCGGCAGCGGTCGCCGGTGGCGAATTCGACGTCCGCGGCAACCGCGCCTTGAATCAGGGCCTCCAGCACCGCGCAGCGATCGCGCAGGGCCGCGTAGTCGATGGCGAGGCAGGCGTCTTCCATGTCCTTGCGCAGTAGCGGGGCACTGGCGGCGCGGAAACTGGCGGCCCCCGGGCGGCGCATGGACGCCATCGCAAGCCCGGAGGTCATGGAAACCTCGTTCATGCCGATGGCCAGGCTGACCTCGTCCAGGGTGTCGTCGACAGGCACGCGACGGCCGTCGAGCGTACCGTGTTCCGGGAAGGGGGCGTGGTGAGCGGCCGCCGCGGGGAACCGCAGGATCGGGAGTACCTCGAAGCCCCGCTTCTCCCCGAGTTCGGCAAAGGCGCCGTGCCATTCGTCGGCGAGTGCATGGCGCGCTTCCCAGTCGGCATTGAGCGGGTGCTGCGCGGTGGGTTCGTCCACCAGGAGCAGCACCCGTTCCCCCGCCTGCGGCGCGAAGACCTCGTCGATGAAGGCGTGGACGTCGAAGGGCGAGGCGCTCACGAACATCGCTCCCGCCAGACGACTGGCGGATCGAAGACCCTCGCCCCTGCGTATACTGTGCGCATTCCCCCAATCCGCAGTGAGCGACACACCTGGAAAGCCTAAGGCAATTCATCCGGAAACATAAGCTGGAAGCGATGTCGGTGACGGTTCCCGACCTGCACGGCATCGCCCGGGGCAAGAAGGTGCCGGCGCGCCGCATGCTCGAAAGCGACGCATCGCCCATGCGCATGTCGAACCTGATGGTCATGCTGGACTACGCCGGCATGCCCCATCCGCCGCCGGAGAACGACGATCGCTGGTGGCCGTCGTGGAGCGAGGGGTACGCAGACACGCGCATGGTCGTGGACCCCGCCACCGCCCGCATCGTGCCGTGGCAACCGGGTACGGGGCTGGTGGTCGGCGATTTCGAGCACGTGGACGGCCGGGGCATCCTCGAGTACCTGCCCCGCGCCACCCTCAAACGGCTGATCCGGCGCCTGGAAGACCTGGGGTTCGAGGGCAGGGCATCCATCGAGATGGAGTTCATGCTCCTGAACGAGACCCTCCGGACAGTGGCCGAGAAGGGCTATCGGAACCTGGACCCGCTGTGGCCCACGCCCCAGGCCTACCGCCTGACCACCCTGGGCGTCCATGACGGTCTCCTCTCCGGCATGAGCCGTGCGCTCCTGGATTTCGGGCTGCCGGTCGAGGCCTGGAACGCGGAAGCCGGCCCCGGGCAGGTGGAGATCAACCTGGCGCCCGCGGCGGCCCTGCAGGCGGCGGACCAGGGATT
This sequence comes from Pseudomonadales bacterium, assembly GCA_022827245.1. Classification (GTDB taxonomy): domain Bacteria; phylum Pseudomonadota; class Gammaproteobacteria; order Pseudomonadales; family Azotimanducaceae; genus VXNE01. The sequence continues at coordinate 16,631 of JAJDTI010000009.1, forward strand.
CCTGTTCAAGCACGCGGTCAAGGAACTGGCCGCCGCCCGGGAGGTCTGCGCTACCTTCATCGCCAAGCTCTCGCCGGCAGGCTTCGGCAACGGCACGCACCTCAACTTCTCGCTCTGGCGCGATGGCGAAAACGCCTTCCACTCGTCCGCGTCGGAGACGGGCATGTCGCCGGTCATGCGGCACTTCGTCGCCGGCGTGGTCCGCACGCTGCCGGAGTTCACGCTGATGTACGCGCCGACCGTCAACGCCTACCGCCGGTTCGTCCCGTACTTCTCCCCCGGGATGATGTTGTCCTGGGGCTTCGACAACAAGTCGAACGGCGTCCGCTGCGTCACGGAAAGCCCATCGCTCACCCGTATCGAGCAGCGTACCGCAGGCGGCGACGCCAATCCCTACCTGCTGCTCGCCGCCTGCATTGCCGCGGGCCTGTACGGCATCGAGAACGAACTCGAACCGCCGCCGCCCACCCTGGGGGATGCCTACGCGGACACCGGGCTCGGCCGGGTGCCCGCGACCCTGGAGGAAGCGCTCGGCCTGTTCGAGCGCAGCGAGATTGCGAACGCGTACCTCGGCGAGGACTTCGTGCGGTTCTACGCCCACAGCCGCCGCATCGAGTGCCGGTGCTTCGCCGAGGCGACGGAGGGCGTCGATGCGGACGAGGTGACCGATTGGGAGATCGCCCGGTACCTGGAGATGGTGTAAGCGGCTACAGCGCCATCACCTGGCGGGCCGCCCGATAGCCCTCCGCGTTGGCGCCGGCGAACGCCTGCAGTCCGCGAAGCTCGGAATGGGCGAAGAAGATGCGCCCGTAGCCGGCCCGCAACTGATCGGAGGGCGACCGTCCCCCGTCCGCGGGGTAGAAGAACCCCGGCTGCGGCACGTTGTAGGCGTGCCCCCACCGGTTCAGCGTGATGCCGGCGATATCCCGGTCGGGGTCGAAGCCGCCCGCATCGAACAGCCTCGTCATCTGCCGCCGGATACGCCGCTCGTAGTCCGCGTAAGCCGTGCTGAACATTTCCCAGCGGAGGAGTTCGCCCTGTACCTTTGCCGGCAGTTCCGGCTTGACGAGGGAGGCATAGAACGTCAGCACGATGGGCTTGTCCGGGTGCAGCGGGGCCCGGTAGCCGCCCACCTGCATGGGCTGGCGGATGTTGCAGGTGAACCCGAACTCGCCGCCCTGGTAGACGGCGGCCGTGATGCCGAGCCGCTCCAGGAAACGCCAGTTGGTGAGCGCGACGTTGGCAACCAGGTAGGGCACGTGCACGAAGGCCTCGAGGGCGTTGTGGATGTGCGCCGGGGCGTCGCCGAGAATGCTGCGGCTTACCCAGGCGCCCGCGCAGACGATGGCGCTCCTGCCGACGGCTGCGTGCAATTCGCCGTCGCGCTCGTAGACGACGCGCACCCGTTTTCCGTTGGAGCCCGGCAGGTGCCGCACATCGATCACGGTGGCGCCGGTGCGCAGGCGCAACCGGTTGTCCCGGTGGTCGAGGCGCTCGGAGTTGAAGCGCCCGGCGAGGACGTCCTCCGGGTTCTTGCCGCCGGCGATGCCCTCCGGCCAGAGGTGCTTGGCGAAATACCGGTAGGGGAAACTGTTGCCCCCCGGGAAGCAGCCGACATTGAAGCCACGCACCACCGCCGGCAGCGACCGGAACGCCGGGTCCGCCTGCACGTCGGGATTCGTCTCGCCGGCAAGCGCGGCGCCCGGCATTTCCATCAATTTCGTCGCCACCAGCGCCGAACAGGTGCCGGAGCCGGCCCCGACCGCGCTGGCCACCAGCGGGTCGGCGAAACGGGCGATTGCCGGGGAAAGCCCGTGCACGTCGACGAGCAGTTGTTCGTAGCTCATCCGGTCGAGCCAGGGCTCCAGGCTGTCGTCCCGTTCCCGGTCGAGGGTCAGGCGCCACTGCCAGCGGATGAAGTCCTGCCGGACCGCCTCCGGCAACCCCAGGCCTTCGAGGTCCTTCATCCAGGGGTTGCGCACGGGCTCCGGGCGGCGATTGGCGGCGGAGGGGGCCGAGTAGTAGCCGATGCTGTCGGAGACGATGGCCAACCACAGGTAGATGTAGTTCGAAACGTCGAACTCGAGTGCCTTGTCGGTTCCCTGCAGTTCTTCCAGCCCGTACCGGAGCGGCATACCGATGTCGGTGAACTCGTCGTAGAGCAGGTCGTCCCCGAGCGCCACCTGCCCCGGCTCCGTGGGCAACACCACCAGGTTCGAGCCCTGCGGACCGAAGATGCGGTGACCGTCCACCTCGAACTCGTTCTGCCGCGCCTCGCCGCCCGGCACGCGGTGGTTCTCGAGGATCAGTCCCTTGAGCGAACTCTCCCTGTCGAGCAGGTAGGCCGCGCCCAGGCTGGAAGCGCCGCCACCCACCATGATGACGTCGTAGCCGTCTTCCTCCACGGGCAGGGCCCCGTAGTCCACCTCGTCGAAGTAGCCGTCGCGGATCCAGTGTGCGCGGCTCAAAACGTCCCAGGTGTTGCCGTTCACGCCCTGGTAGTCGCCTACGCCGCTGGGGCCGTCGAACCGCCGGGCCGCCGCCCGGTCGATCGGCGGCAGTTGAACGCCGGCCTTCGCCGCGAGCAGTTCCCGGGGCGTCAGCCCGGCAAGGAGCGCGCTGCCCGCACCGAGCAACACGCCCCCCAGGTAGTCGCGCCGTGTGACTCCCGCATCCTTGTTCATCGAGAAACTCCGTTGGTCGTTCACACGTGACGGCGGCACAGTCCCTGTACAGACGCACGGCGCACCTTCAGCCGCACACGTCGATGATCCATGGAAGGCGCTTGCGAGCTTCCGCGCGCCGGCAGGGTCCGACTAAACCGGACAGACTTCGTGCCACCAGAAGCGGACGATGCAAATCTGCTGCCGACACCACCAGTCCTTCAGGTCGCGCCTCCGCGTGTCTTGTGTTAACAGTGTTCGGGGCCTGCCCGATGAACGGGTGGACATGAAGATCCTGCGAACGCCTGCGAACGCCTCGCCGGGCCGAAGGCAGGACCCGCGAGTTTCGGACGCGAACCTCCGGTCCGGCGAGGGATACCCACAATGATCAGGAAGCTCATTCTCTGGCCGCTGGCCGCGCTGGCAGCCCTGCTCCTGATCGCCTTCTGGGGGTTTTTCCTCTCGCCCCGGCCGCCGCTCACGACGGACCCTGCGACCCTCGCGGGCGATGGCAGCGCCCTCGACTACTGCGACCTGCCCGTCCTCGACGGCGGCGGCAAGCTGGCGGCGGACATCCCCAAGGGCAACACCCCGGATTGCGGCTACAGCCACTTCCCCTTGTCCATCCTCGCGGAGTGCACCGAACCCCTGGTCGAGGGCGCCGATGACATCCGGGGACTGTGGCTCGGCGTGGAAGGCCGTGTCGGACACGTGGAACGCATCGAGCAGTGCGGGCGCCGCGTGGTCGTCACCAGCAGCGGGATCATCCACGACTATGGACCGAACAGCACGCTCGGCGAGAACACGAACGATACGGAAGGCAGCGTGCTCTTCCGCATCGGCGACAGGCCGTTCTGCCCGCGTACCTCGGCCAGCATGATCTGGAACCGGGGCGTCCTGGACTTTCACGTCTTCGGCTGGGGACCCGTCGTGGTGCGGCGGTACATGGACGGCGAGCAGCTCGTGTGGGAGTACGTGGACGGCAGCGTCACCAGGATGGACCGCATCTGCACCTTGCCTGAAGAGCACAAGATCCCGAGGCGGAGGTAGCGAGGGGCGATGCGCCGCATGGCAGCGCCCCGCGCGGCCGCCGTGGTCCTGGCCCTCGCCGTCGGTACGGCCTGGCCGGCCGACCACCCCTGCACCGACCCGGAGTACCGCCACGGCATCTCCTACCTCGCGCCGCTGCGCTACGGACCGGACTTCACCCACTTCGCCTATACGAATCCCGAAGCGCCAAAGGGCGGCACGATGCGCGTGGCGAGGATGGGCACCTTCGACAACTACAACGGCATCGTCGAGATCGGCCGCGTCCCGGACGGCTACGGCGTCACGGAGGGCTTCGTCTACGACAGGCTGCTCGAGGAGAGTCTCGACGAGCCGGCGGCCGCTTACGTGCGCCTCGCCGACGGCGTCGCGGTGGACCCGGACCTCCGCTGGACCGCGTTCCGGATGCGCAACGGAGCGCGCTGGCACGACGGGCGTCCGATCACCCGTGACGACGTGCTTTACACCTTCGACGCGATCCGCGAGCACGGTCGCGTGGAGTTGCTGACGGCGCTGGCCGACCTCGACCGCATCGTTCCGTTCGGCGAACGCGAACTCTGTTTCGTCACTCGGCCCGGCCGGCCGCCGAACCCGATCCTGCCGTTCGTCTACGGAGTCATGGGCATCCTGCCGAAGCACCACTGGACGGCGCACGATGTCAGCAAGACCACGGCCCAGCCACCCCCCGGCAGCGGGCCCTACCGCGTCGAGGAAGCCAACTTCGGCCGCACCCTGACGTTCCGCCGGGTCGCCGACTACTGGGGGCGGGACCTGCCCGTCAACCGGGGCCGCTTCAACTTCGAGCGCCTGAAGTACGACTACTTTCGCGACGAGAACATCATGCTCGAAGCGCAGAAGGCGGACGTGGTGGACGTGCGCCAGGAACTGACCGCCAGGAACTGGGAGACGGAACACCAATTCCCCGCCGTGCGGCAGGGCCTCGTCAAGGCAGAGTTGCGCAAGGGCACGCGCGTGTGGGGCCTGTGGTGGCCGGTTTACTGGAACCTCGACCGGCCGCGCTTCGCCGACATCCGCGTGCGCGAGGCGCTGTGGCTGCTCTACGATTTCAGCTACGTCAATCGCGTCTACTTCCACGGCTTCTTCAACCAGGGCGTGAGCGTCTTCCAGAACTCCGCCATGGCGCACAGCGGCCGGCCTTCGGCCCGCGAACTCGCGTTGCTCGAGCCGTGGCGCGAACAGGTTCCGGACCGGGTCTTTACCGAGCCGTTCCGCCACCCCCCGAGCGACGGCTACGGCTTCAGCCGGCAGCACACGGAACGCGCCCTCGCCCTGTTCGACGAGGCCGGCTGGCACGTTCGGGAAGGGAAGATGGTGCACAAGGAGACCGGCGCGCCGTTCCGGGTCGACTTCATCTTCGTCCTGACGTCCAGCGCCCGCTCGATCATGCCGTTCGCCGCGCGGCTGGAGCAGGTCGGCATCGCCACGACGGTGCGCCTGCTGGACGTCTCGCACTGGCTCCACCGCGGCCACGCGGGGTCCTTCGACGCCACCAGCGTGGGTTTCGTGCCGAGCTACATGCCGGGGCCCGAACTCGAGGCCCGCTTCGGCAGCGCCAGCGCCGACCTCGGCTACGGTGCGAACTGGGGCAGGACCCGGGACTCGGCCGTCGACAGCCTGACCGAGTCCATCAAGCAGGCGCGCACCGCGGAAGAACTCTTCGCGGCGACGCGCGCGCTCGACCGCGTGCTGATGTGGAACTTCTACCTGCTCCCCGGACCGTCGACGCCCGGCATGCGCCTGACCTGGTGGGACCGTTTCGGCGAGGTCCGCAACGACAAGCTCTCCTGGGTGCCGTACGTGGATACCTGGTGGTGGGACGAGCGCAAGGCGGCGCGGGTCAGTGCAGGGATCGCGTCCCTCGAGGAGTGAAACGGCAACGGATGCCGCGGGCGACGCGGCCGGTCAGAGATCAATGCCGGCGGTCAGGATCACCATTCTCGGCGGACCAAGGAAGTGCGCGCCGCCCTGGTCCCCGTCCGGGCCGGACAGGTAGCGCTCGTTGCCGACGTTGCTGGCGTTCAACCGCAGCGTCAGCCGCTTCGATCCCGGGAGGGCGCGCTCGTACCGGGCCGCGAAACCGACGAGGGCGTAGGAGGGCACGGTCTCGGTGTTGGCCGGATCTCCAGGCCGGTCGCCAACGAACTTGACGTGCACGTTCAGTTGGATCGGCGCGCCGAACAGGCGGCGGCTCCAGGTCAGTTCGCCGAACCACATGGTCGCCGGCGCGTTGGCGAGACGTCCGCCGGCGCGAATGCCCTCCCCCGGCACGTCCTCGGTGTACTCCGCGCGCAACCTCGACCAGGAGCCGTACAGACGGAGGGTCTCGGTCGCGTCGAACACGGCGACCAGCTCGAACCCCGAACCGCGTACGCCGCCGATGTTGAGCAGTTCCACCGCGCCCTGCAGGTACTGGTCGCCGCCTTCGGCCGCCACGTTCACCGCCCCGAGGCGGTGGCGGAAGCGTTGCGTGAACGCCTGCGCGACCAGACCTGTGCGGTCGCCGTTCCAGCGGACCCCGACGTCCGTGTTGTCCGCCAGTTCCGGAGCCAGCGCGTCGGTGGTGCCCCCGGCGAGCAGTCGGTCGGCCAGCATGCGCGCGTTGCGGGACCAGGAGGCGAAGACCTCGGTACCCGCCGCGACGCGGTAGACCGCCCCGAACTTGGGCAGCCAGCGTTCGCGGACCTGCTGGCGCTTCGCTCCTTCGAGGCGAGCTGCATAGCGCGTGGCAACGTCGTGGAAGACCGTTCCGGCAGTCGCTTCCACCGGACCGAACGCGAGTCCGTACTCGGCGTACAGCCGGGTCGTGTCGGTGTCGAAGCTGCGGTCGAAGTGGATCCAGTGCAGGTCGGCGTGCGCCGGACGCAGCGTGCCGGGGTCGCTCCACCGCAGGTCGAACCACCGCCGGTCGTTGCGACGGTCGCGTCGTTCCAGCCACCCGCCCAGCTTGAAGGCATGCCTGCCGCGGTGCCAGCCGGCCTCGGCAGTCAGCCCCTGGCGACTCGTCCGGTATCCCGAACGTCGGCGGGAAGCGATCCGCTCGGCGCCCTCGCAGTCGAAGTCGGGCCGGACCGCAAAGTCGACCAGGGCGTCCTCGTGAACGTCCGCCAGGCAGGCCAGGTGCGCGACGTCGGTGCCGGGCGCCGGGACCAGGGCGCCCGAGGGTGTCCGCTCGAACGTGCCGGCGAAGAACTCCCGGGCGCCCCGGGTACCCTCGGCGCGGCCGTCCAGGGTGGCGACGCGGTACGGGGGAATCCACCAGCCCCATCCGCGCTGCGCATGCGCGTATGGCGAGAGGTGCACATCGACGCCGGCGACGATGCCGCGCAGCTCGAGCGCAACGGCCTTGTCCCATCGCGTCCCGCCCCATCCCGGCCGCCACCGGCCGGCGTCGTGGATGTCAAACGCGTCGACGAGACCGTCACGCTTCGGGTCGTGGCGGAATTCGGCAAGCGTGACCGAGTCGTAGTCCGTCTCGTTGCGGTAGTTCCATGCGCCCCGCAGGGTCGCCGTCCAGTCGCGGCCGAGCGCTCCCACCGCCTTCAGGTCCACGTGCCTGCGGTCGAACGTACCGGCGCCCTTGCCGATCCACGGCCGCAGCCCGGTCTCCGAGTAGCTCACGTACGACGAGAAACCTCCGGCGAGTTCGCCGGTCTCGAGCCGCCCGAACGCCCGGTGCAGGCCGTGCCCGCCCTCTCCGTACGCGAGGTTCAGCCCGAAGTCCGGCCGCGGCTCCCGCGTGTGGTAGTGCAGCGTGCCGCCCAGCGCCGTGTTGGAGGCGCTGCCGATGTCGGCCGCGTTCTGCGCGACCTCCACGAGCGCCACGTTCTCTGCGTCGACGAAGACGTTCGGCTTCTGGCCGCCGCCATACGCGGGGTCGCCTCCGGGCATGCGGTCGATCATGTAGCCGATCTGGGAGGTATCCCGCGTGTTGGCCATGCCGCGCACGGAAACCCGCGTCGACCAGTTGTTGCCGCCGACGGCGTCGCCGAACTGGACGTTGACGCCGGGCAGGCGGTCGATCACGCGCAGGACGTCGGTCGCCGGCGCGTGGGTCTCGACCATCGCGGCATCGACCGTGGTGTTCGCGCGGGTCTTGCCGAAGCCGAGCAGGCCGGCGCGAGCCGTGACGACGATCTCTTCGATGACCGGCGAGCCGTCGTCGGCCCACGCCGGCCCCGCCAGGGTGGCCAGGGCGATCAACGCCCACGGCGACAGGACGGGCAGGCAGGTCACGTGCATCCCCGAAGAGCCCGCTGCAAGCCGCGGTCGAATTCGGCGCCGGCCCTACCGACCCGTGAACCGCGCCTCCCGCTTCTCCAGGAACGCGCGCACGCCCTCGCGGTGGTCCTCGCTCCGGAAGCACGCCTGCAGCGCCTTGAAACTCTCGGGGATGTGCTCCTCCACGCTGCGGGAGAACCCGTCGTAGACGAGCTGCTTGGTCAGGCGGTGCGAGAACGGCGAGCCGCGCAGGATGGCGTCGGCCAGCTCGCGGGTCCGGTCCGCGAGGTCTTCCGGCGCCACGACGTCGTGGGCGTACCCGATCTCCCGCGCCTCGTCGGCGAGGAGGAAGCGGCCCGTATAGAGCAGTTCGAGCGCCCTCGGCACGCCGATCAGGCGCGGCAGCAGCCAGCTCCCGGCGCCCGTGTCCGGCACGAGGCCGCGCTGGGCGAAGATCCAGGAGATCCGGGCGCGGGTGCTCAGGATGCGGATGTCCGCGTGGCTCGTGAACTCCGCGCCCATGCCGACGGCGAAGCCATCGACGGCGCAGACGGTGGGCTTCGGGCACGACGCCAGCGCCCACCAGCCAATGTCCGGTTTCCGGTCCGTGACGGTGCCCTCCCGCTCTTCCGGCGATTGCTCGTCGAGGTCCGAGAGGTCCGTTCCCGCGCAGAAGCTGCCGCCGGCGCCCGTGACCACCAGCACGTGCACCGCATCGTCGTTGCCGGCCTCCCGGATGAGCCGGCCGTACTCGGCGTTCATCGCGTGGGTCATGGCGTTGCGGCGCTCGGGGCGATCGATCGTGATGGTGGCGACGCGGTCTTCCACCGCGTAGCGGACGTTCTCGTGGGTCATGGGCTCCTCCGACCGTGCGTTGCGCGCCGATTCTATAGTCCGGCCGCGACCCGCCGCAGGCGCTCCGGCGACATGGGCAGGTCCCGGACGCGCAGCCCCGTGGCCGTGAAGACCGCATTGGCGAGGGCGGCCGATGCCGGCCCCACGGTCGCCTCGCCGGCGCCGAGCGGCTCGGACTCGGGGCGATCGAGGAGCACGGTTCGTACCCGTGGCGCTTCGCTGAACCGCAGGATCGGGTAACTCTCCCAGTCGCGGCTGGCCACGGCGCCGTTCTCGTCGAACTCCACGGCCTCCTTCAGGCACCAGGAGAGCGCCTGGACCGCGCCGCCCTCGAGCTGGTTGCGCAGGCCGTCCGGGTCGATGACGCGTCCCGCATCCGCCGCGATCCAGAGCCGTTCGGCCCGGATCTCCGCCCGTTCCGCATCTACCGAGACCTCCGCCACCACCGCGGCGCAGCACTGCCGGTTCTTGTACCGCGCGATGCCCATGCCCCTGGGGCCGTCCAGGCCGCCGGCCAGTTCGAGCACGGCGTCCAGCACGGCCAACGCGCGCGCGTCGTGGGCCAGATGCATCCGGCGGAACGCGTCCGGGGCCACGCCGGCCGCGAGCGCGAGTTCGTCCATGAACGACTCTATGGCGAACACGTTCCCCTGCGCGCCAAGCCCGCGCAGCGCGGAGGTGCGTACCGGGGCGTCGCGGAGGAAGTGCTTCGTGACGCGCTGGTCGGCAAAGGCGTACAGCGGCACCGCGTTGCGGTGGATGCCTACCTCCGGCGCCCGCGCCGGTTGCGAACGCGTCGGCGCCAGCGGCTCCTCCAGCAACCGGGCCGCGAGCAGGTCCACCCCCGGCGCGCGGGGATGCGGGCGGGCGACGTGGGTGAAGCCGTAGACGTCGTGGCTCCACGTTGCGACGCGTCCCACTTCGTCCAGGTCCGCGGCGAGTTCCAGGTACATCGGGGGCCCGAGCGGCTCGAACGCGTGTTCGTCCGCGCGCGACCACTTGAGGAGCACCGTTGCCCCGGGCCTGGCCCGGGCCACCAGCGCGGCGTCCAGGGCGACGTCGTCCGCGCCGTTGTGTCCGTAGCATCCGGCGCCCGCGACGTGGCGGATCTCGATGCGGTCCGGGTCGACGGACAGGGCGCGCGCCAACACCCGCCGCAAGGGCTCCACGCCCTGGCTGGAGCACTCGACGTACAGCATGCCGGCATCCCACTTCGCCAGCGCCGCGGAGGGGCCTAGGGAACCGTGCATCAGGAACGGGCGCGAATAGGAGGCGCGATGCTGCGTCGCCGGAACGAAGGGCGCTCCGTCTGTCGGCACACCGCCGCGTAGCGGTAGAGCGATCGCGTCGCGTCGCCGGGACGCATCGATCTCGAAGCCCGCTGGGGGCGACTCCACCAGGCGCCAACGCGCCTCACGCCCGACGCGTTCCGTCAGCGCCACCGCTTCGGACTCTTCCGGATGCGCGACGGCGACGAAGCTGCCGTCCACGATCAACGCTCCCGGTGCGGCGACCGTGGCGTCCAGGCCTTCCAGGCGGTGGTGCAGCGACGGCGGCCGGACCACCCGCGCATGCAGGGTGGCCTCCCGGTCGTGGACGAACGCCGGACCGGACGCCTTGTCCTCCACGTCGGTCCGCCGATGTCCTTCCCGTCCCGTCAGGCGGTAGTCCCGCGGCGCCTTCTCGGGAACGCGGAACGTGATCTCCGCGTCGAGGCCAGCTTCCGCGAGTTGCCAGTAGTCGATCCGCTCGTTCACGCCGGGCGCCGAGACCTCGCCATCCGCGACCGTCAGCTCTTCGGCCGCGACCCCGAGGCGTTCTGCGGCGCGGGCGAGAAGCAGCCGCCGCGCCCAGGCGCTCGCCTGCCGCAACGCGGCGCCGCTCGTCTCGACCGACATGGAGCCGGCGGTGACGCCCTCGTCCGGCGTGCGCCCCGTGTGGGCGGGGACAACGGAGACGCGCTCCGGCGCCACGTCGAGTTCATCGGCGACCACGACGCGCAGGGCCGTGAGGATGCCCTGTCCGATCTCGACCTTTCCCGTCATGGCCCGCACGCCGCCGTCGTCCGTCAGGCGGATCCAGCGGGCGAGCGACGGCGTCGCGGCGAGTGCCGGAGGCAGCGGACGGTCATCCGGCAGGGTGTCACCGGCCTGCTCGACGGCGTTCCACTGGGGCGGCGACTCCAGGGACTCGCCCCTGGCCAAAGCGGTCAACGCACGCAGCACGCGCGGGTGGCTGCCACAGCGACACAGTTGCGGGTCGAGCGCTTCCGCGATCGCGTCGGGCTCCGGGTGCGGGTCCTTCCGGAACAGGGCTTCCGCCGCCACGACGATGCCCGGCAGGCAGAATCCGCACTGGGTGGCGTTGGCCTCGATCAGGGCGCGCCGCACTGGCGTGTCGAGGCCCGCGGCCGTCTCGACGTCCCGGCCGTCCACGCCGCGTGCGGCGAGCGTACACGCATAGGTCGGGGCACCGTCGACCAGCACGCGACAGGTTCCGCACTGTTCGAGGCCGCACCCGACCTTTGGCGTGAGGTCTCCGACGCGCCGGCTCCGCAGTACGTAGGCCAGTGCCGTGTCTGCGTCCTCCTCGGGGATGTCCACAGTACGGCCGTTGAGTCGGAAACGGACCATCAACCCAACGCTCCGAGCAGCGCGTCTTCGTGGCCGAGGCCGAGCACCCAGGCCTCCTCGGTCTCGACGATACGCCGCTGTTCCGCCGTCAACGCGGGCGATCCCGAGAAGAGCTCCGCCAAGCCGTCCCGGGCATCCAGGCGCGCGAATGCGTCAGCGTTCACCCGCACCTGCGCCGCGTCCAAGATCTCGCCGGGCTCCCGCAGAGTCTCCACGGCCTGCCGCAGTAGCGACGGATAGAGTTCCGCGAATACCACCGGTTCGGTAGGCACTCGCAGGCCGCCGTCCAAGGGCCACACGGACACCCGTCCGCGGAGCCGGTCGCCCGCCGTAAGGCGTTGGAGCGCCGGGAGCCCCACCAACGCCTGCGAACCAACGGAACCGTTGTAGAAGAGCTGCCAGATCGTCTTGGCGCCTTTTGCATGCTTGTCCGAGAGCCTGCGTTCGGGGGGATGGCCATCTGATCGTGTCCGTGCCTTGCCGCCGGTCGGGACTTCCGGGTACGGCCACTTGGCCGGCCTGCCCCAGCAGGGTCCCACACCCGGATAGCGCCCGTTGATCTCAGTAGCGACATCGAAACGGTTGTTGCCGTTGTCTTCGCGGTCTCGAATGCGTTCTGCAATCCACTCCCAAAGAGCGAACGCGGAGTCGTGTCCCGTCAGGTGTTGCGCTACCCCAGCCGGATAGCCGAAGGGAAAGTCGAAGCCCGCAAGGACGCGCCGACCGGCGGCCGCTTCCGACGCGAGCAGGGCCTCGAGTTGTATGACGGCTTCGTGGCGCGTACGCACGTAAGCCGGGGGTTCGACTACCCCGTCGCGGGCCACCGCCCACCAGATGGAGTCCTTCGTCGGTCGCCTTGGACCCGGCTTGGACCGCGCCGACCAGTCGACGACGATGTGGGTGTCGAAGAGCGCCACGCGCCCTGTGCCGGTCGGGCGGGTTGGGGCCCTACCCCGCCGGCAGCCGCACGGTGGCGGTACCGAAGACCCGCGTCTCCTCGCGCTCGTTCACGATGGAGATGTCGATCTCGACCGTCCCCGCGTCCTCGTCAACATCGGTCACCACGCCGACGATGCGGTGCGGATGATCGACGAGCACCGGCGCGCGAAACACGGTGTCGATGGCGACGATCTCCGACTTCGGCGCCCAGCGGTGGATCATCGCCCCGAGATAGCCCTGGCTCATAACGCCGGGCACGATCGCTCCGGGGAAGCCCTCCTTGCGGGCCGCCTCGTGATCGGTGAAACGCCCGCCACCCCAGCCGACCTCGCGGCCGAAGCGCTTGACGTTCTCGAGGCCTGTGTCCGGGGCGAAGGTCGGCAGTTCCGCGCCGAACTCGACGTCGCCGATGGTCCCGACCACCTCACTCACTGGACCGCTCCCGGATCACGGTGCGCGTATCCGCGTTGGCGACGTGCGTACCGTCCTCGTCGTAGAGTTCCATCCGTCGCACGAGAAACACCATGCGGCCCGAACGCCCGGTCTTCGTGTAGATGTCGTGCATGTGGGACTTGCCGGTCAGTGTCGCGCCGGCGCGGATCGGCGCCATCCACTCGACGCCCTTGCCGGCGTCCATGCCGACCCCGCCAAGGTTCGGGAAGTCGGACGGCAGCGCGCGGCCGCCGACCAGCGTGGAGACATACGTCGGGGGCGCCTGGAAGTCGGCGTCCGCCGGGTCCGTGAAGCGCGGGTCGGTCTCGCCGCAGGCCCGCGCGTACTCGGCGAACATGTTCCCGTCGATCTCGAACCGAACCTCGTCGAACTCCCGGTTCAGGAACCCGGCCCGCAACTCGTCAATGTCGGCCTTCAATGCACATCCTCCCTTGGTAGTCTCCGAAACCTCCGCTCGGCCCCTCTGTCCTCACCAGCGCATGTCCGTCGTCGCGACGCCGTCCCAGGCGACGCGCTCGGCCTCGAACGGCGCTTCCCGCACCCCGGCAAGCGGGCCGATCATCATCGTCGCCCGCGTCTCGCCGTAGGGCGGCCAGGGTCCCAGGGACGCGGTGCCCGGATCGCCGTTCCGGGCGAACGCCGCCCAGGCGTCCATGGTCGCGCCGGCCAGCGCCTCCGCCGCGGGACCGGCCCCGCACATGCCGGCGATCGCCGGGGTCGCGTCATGCGTGCCGAACACGAACCCCAGTTCCACCATGTGCGGAGATCCCCAGGCTCCGTCCATCTGCGGGCTGATCCAGTCATAGACATAGTGGTACACCGGGCCGTGGGGCCGGTGCGCGTCGAGCACGCGCGTGGACGGCACGCCCATGTAACGGCTGGTGTCGATGGCCGCAAACAGGGAACCGGCATCGACCGGGGCCAGGCGCTGCTCCCGCGCGGCCTGGCAGGCCTCGACCAGCGCCGCCGCGTCCGCGTCGGGGACCAGCACCCGTACGCGTTCCAGCAGCTGCTCGCGGTTCTCGACCCGGGCAACCACGCCCTGCGACATCTCGTCCCGCGTGGTGCCCACCATCAACGGCATGCCTGGCTGGACACCCGACGCGAGCGCCGGTTCCGGCCAGTCCAGAATGGTCTCTCCGTCGACCACCGGCTTGGCCCACCGCAGGCGCGCGGCCATGTCCGAACCGGCGACGGTCTCCATGAACTGCGGAATCGCGGCCATCAGTCGTGCCGTGGTCGCTGCCCGGAGGGTCTCCGGGTCAGGCGTGCCCAGGGCCTCGAGCATCGGCTTCGCCACGTGTTCCAGGGCCTCGTCCACGCTGAAGGCAATCTGCCCCGGACCGCTCTGCACGATGGCCTTGTGAAAGAGCCCGCGCGCGGCCGGCATCGACATCAGGCTGAGGACGCTCACACCCCCCGCGGACTCCCCGAAGACGGTGACGTTGTCCGGATCGCCCCCGAACGCCGCGACGTTGTCGCGCACCCACGTAAGCGCCGCGACCTGGTCCAGTAGGCCTTCGTTGCCCGTCGCGGGGATCTCGCCGTTGGTCAGTTCCTTCAGCCGCACGAAGCCGAAGGGGCCCAGGCGGTAGTTGACGGTCACGACCACGACGCCCCGCGAGGCAAGGCGGCTGCCCTCGTAGAGGACCTGGGAGCCGGCGCCCAGGGCGAACCCCCCGCCGTGGATCCACAGCATCACCGGACGCGCGCCGTCGTCGGCGGCCGGCGTGTACACGTTGAGGTAGAGGCAGTCCTCGGACTCGGGCTGGTCGACGACGAGGACCGGGGGCACCAGCGGACTCCGCTCCTGCGGGGCGACGTTCCCGAACTCGAGGGCGTCGCGTGTCTCCGTCCAGGGCGCCGGCGGCTCCGGCGGCATCCAGCGCAGCTCCCCCACGGGAGGCGCCGCGTACGGAACGCCCTTGAACGCGGAGACGCCGTTGTCCCGGGCGCCGCGTACCGGTCCGCTACGCGTCCGCACGATCGTCATGGCGGAATCCCGTCGCGCTCCGCCGTCAGCGCATGTCCGACGTGGCGATGCCGTCCCACGCCGCCCGTTCTCCCTCGAAAGGCGCCTCGCGCACGCCGGCGAGCGGGCCGATCATCATCGTGGCGCGGGTCTCGCCGTAGGGCGGCCACGCTCCCAGCGTCTCGGTGCTCGGGTCGCCCGTGCGCGCGAACGCCGTCCAGGCGTCCATCGTGGCGTTCGCCAGCGCGTCCGCCGCCGGGCCCCGGCCGAACATGCCGGCGGTGTCCGGGGTCACGTCGTGCGTGCCGAACACGAAGCCGATGTCGACGCCGTGCTGCGCCCCGCTCGCCCCGTCCATGGCCGGGCTGATCCAGTCGAACACGTAGTGATACACCGGGCCGTGCGCCCGGTGAGCGTCCAGCAGCCGTGTCGAAGGCACCCCCATCATGCGGCTCGTGTCGATCGCCGCGTATAGTGAAGCCGGGTCGACGGGCGCCAGGCGTTGTCCCCGGGCCGCCCGGTAAGCCTCGATGAGCGCGTTGGCATCATGACCGGGGACCAGTGAGCGCACGCGCTCCGCGAGGTCACCGTCACCCAAGCCCGCGAGGGCCGCCGTAGACATCTCGTCCCGCGTCGTGCCGACCATCAGGGGCAGGCCCGCATGGGTGCCCGAGCCGAGGATCGGCTCCGGCCAGCCGGTAATCGTCTCGCCATCGATCACCGGCTTTGCCCAGCGGTTGCGGATGGCCGGATCCGGGTTCGCGGCGGCCTCCATGAACGCCGGGACCGCGGCCTGCATCTCCTCCGTTCTGGCCGCGCGCAGCGCCTCCGGGTCGCGCGTTCCGAAGGCCTCGAGCATCGGCTTCGCGATGTAGTCCAGCGCCTCGTCGACGCTGAAGTGGGTGTGCCCCGGACCGCTCTGCACGATGGCCTTGTGGAAGAGCCCGCGCGCGGCCGGCATCGACAGCAGCGACACGACGCTCATCCCGCCCGCGGACTCGCCGAAGATCGTGACGTTGCCCGGGTCGCCGCCGAACGCCGCGATGTTGTCGCGCACCCACTCGAGGGCCGCGGCCTGGTCGAGGATGCCCTCGTTGCCGGTCGACGGGATCTCGCCGTTGGTCAACTCCTTCAGCCGCACGAAGCCGAACGCGCCCATGCGGTAGTTGATCGTGACCACCACGACACCGCGCGAAGCCAACCCGGCGCCGTCGTACAGATCCTGCGAGCCGGACCCGATGTAGAAACCGCCGCCGTGGATCCACACCATCACCGGCCGCGCCCCGCCGTCGGTGCCTGGCGTCGTGACATTGAGATAGAGGCAGTCCTCCGACTCCGGCTGGTCGATCAGGAGGGCCGGCGGGATGAGCGGGCTCTTCTCCTGCGGGGCGATGTTGCCGAACTCGAGGGCGTCCCGCGTTTCCGTCCAGGGCTCCGGCGGCTGCGGCGGCATCCAGCGCAGGTCGCCCACGGGCGGCGCGGCGTACGGGATGCCCTTGAAGACGGCGAGCCCGTTATCCCGCGCGCCGCGCACCGGCCCGCTGTTGGTCTGTACGACGGTCATGTGGAGCCTCCCGCAGGATGACGCAATGGCGCGGTATGCTACCCCAGTTCAACGCATCTCGACCCCAGCCGGGCGTCGCGATGGCGGCGCACACGGCCAGGATCAAGCATGAACGAGCGACTCTGCATCGAGCCCGCCGACGCGACCCTCGGAGCCACCGTCACGGGAGTGAGACTCGCCGAGCTGTCCGAACGGGAATGGCGGTCCATCGAAGCGGCCTTTCATGAACGCGCCGTGCTGATCTTCCCCGGCCAGCATCTCTCCGACGACGACCAGGCCGCCTTCGGGCGCCGCTTCGGGGAACTCTCCATCGAGGGACAGCCTTTCACCAACCAGAACCCCGACGGCAGCGTGCGTCCGCCCGACGACCCGACCGTGCAGCTCCTGCGCGGCAACGAAGGCTGGCACACCGACAGCTCCTTCCAGCCGATCTCCGCCAAGGCCTCCATCCTCTCGGCGCGCAAGTTGCCGTCGCGGGGCGGCGAGACCGGCTGGGCCGACATGCGCGCCGCCTACGAGGCGCTCGAGCCCGCGATGCGCGAGCGCATCGCGAACCTCAGGGCGTACCACTCCCTGTTCCACTCCCAGGCCAAGGTCGGCCAGGGGAGCGAGAGCATGGTGAACGGTCTGGCGCAGATGCAGGCGGACGGACGCGCTGGAACCGGCATGTCGCCCGGCGATACGCCGCGGTACGAAGCGGAAGTCGAGCAGGCGCCACCGTTGCGCCCCCTGGTGAAAGCGCACCCCGTCACGGGGCGCCCCGCCCTCTACATCGGACGCCACGCCTACGGCATTCCCGGCATGAGCGAGGAGGCTTCCGAGCGTCTCCTGCAGGAACTGGTCGATTTCGCGTGCCGTCCACCGCGCGTCCTCGAACACCGCTGGAGCGTGGGGGACGTCGCGATCTGGGACAACCGCCGTGTACTGCACCGGGCTCGGCCATGGGATTCCTCCGAGCCGCGCGAGATGTTCCACGTGCGTGTCGCGGGGGACCCCGCCACCGAGACGGGCCTCTAGCGCGGCCCCGTCGCGCACTCCCGGCCCCGCCATGCCAGGATCCCGGATCCAACGCTTCGGAGCAGCCGAGCCCACCCCGAGCGTAGCGGAGGAGCTGTTGCGGGACGGGGTCGTGATCCTCGAGGACCTCCTGCCCCAAGAGGCCGTGGACGGCCTGAACGCAGAGTTGGCGCCCCACTTCGTATCGCCCCGGCCAGGCGCGTTCCTGGCCGCGGGCAACTCGAGCGTGGGAGGTGTCTGGGGACTGCACGCCATGTTCAGCGAACAGCTACTCCGACAGCGCGTGCTCGAGCTGGTCGACGCGATTCTGCTCCCGCGCAATCCCATGGCGGCGACGGCCACGGCACCACCGAAGCCCGACTACGGCCGGCGCATCGTGGACCCGGGCGACGGCTGCCTGCAGCTCGTTTCCGAGGGAGACTGGGATCCGGCACGCGGTCCCAACTGCGACCACTACCGGATCACCGCGGGGGTTTCGATTCGCGTGCACCCCGGCTCGAAGGACCAACCGCTGCATCGGGACCTGACTCTGTGGGAACCCCACGTCCCCAACGATCCGCGCACTCCGCAGTACGAGCTGGTGTTCCACCTGGCCCTGATGGACTTCACGGCGGCCAACGGCGCCACGCGCTTCGTGCCGGGGAGCCACATGTGGCCGAAGGAGCTGCTGGCGACGCAAGAGGATGTCGCCCACGCCGAAATGCCCCCCGGCGCGGCGGTCGCCTGGCTCGGCCGGACGCTGCACGGCTACGGCGCCAATCGCACGGAAACGCCACGGCACGGGGTCCTGTTCGGCTTCTCGGCCGACTGGCTCGCCCAGGAAGAAAACCAGTACCTGGCCGCCCCGCCGGAGTTCGCCCGCACGCTTCCGCTCGCGGCCATCCAGCTCCTCGGTTACCGGGCCGGCCTCCACGGCAACTACCTCCAGGGGCGGAAATCCGAGAACCTGCTCGAACCGGACGGCGACGGGCCGGCTGACGCGTAGCGCGGCCCGCGTCGAGTTCCCGGACCGCTCCAACCGCAGTACCATTTCCGTCGTCGTCAGGGGACACGGGGGACGGATGAGCTTTCGCGCAGAGACACGGGCGTGGCTGGAGGAGAACTGCCCGGCGAGTTGCCGCGGTCCGGGCGAGACCCCCGGCGGCGGCACCAAGGCGCCGATGACCGACGACGAGCGCACCTGGCTCGAGCGCGCGGCCGAACGCGGTTACACCGTGCCGACCTGGCCGGCCGAGTACGGCGGCGGCGGACTGTCCCAGGACGAGAACCTCATTCTCCTGGAGGAGATGCGCCGCATCGAAGCCCGGCCGCCGGTGGCCGGGATGGGCACCGCGATGCTCGGCCCCACGCTGCTCGAGTACGGCACCGAAGAGCAGAAGAAGCGTCACATCCCGCGCATCGCCCGCGGCGAGGTTTGGTGGTGCCAGGGCTACTCGGAACCGAGTTCCGGGTCCGACCTGGCGAGCCTGCGCACCCGCGCCGAGGACCAGGGCGACCACTTCCTCGTGAACGGCCAGAAGATCTGGACGTCCGGCGCCCAGTTCGCGGACTGGATCTTCTGCCTGGTGCGCACGGACCCCGACGTGCCGAAGCACCAGGGCATCAGCTTCCTGCTCTTCTCCATGAACCAGCCTGGCGTCACCGTAAAGCCCATCCGCCTGATCTCCGGCGCTTCGCCCTTCTGCGAGACCTTCTTCGACAACGCGGTGGCGCAGAAGGACGACTTGGTCGGCGAACCGAACCGGGGCTGGACGATCGCCAAGCGGCTGCTGCAGCACGAACGCGCGGGCATCCAGTCCCTCGCTTCCGGCCGCACCCGCGAGAGCGGACCCGACCTGCCGGACATGGCGCGCGCCTACGCCGGCGAGCGCGACGGGCGGATCGCCGACCCGACACTGCGCCACGACATCGCCCAACATCGCATGGACTCCCTCGCCTTCGCCCTGACCCAGCAGCGCGCGGTGCAGGAAGCCGAGGCCGACAACACGCCCGGTGCGGCCACCTCGATCTTCAAGTACTGCGGCGCCAACCTCGGCAAGCGCAACAGCGACCTGCAGGTGGCCATGATGGGGACGAGCGCCGGCGACTCCGGGCTCTACTCCGGCGAGACCGAAGCGGAAATCCGCCGCGCCTGGCTCGCGGGGAAAGCGAGTTCCATCGCGGGCGGCAGCAACGAGGTGCAGCTCAACATCATCGCGAAGCGGGTGCTGGGGTTGCCGGACTAGCGCCAGCCGAGCCTTTCCAGAAAGCCCAGCATCTCCTCCAGCGTCGACTCGAAGTCGGGCTCGCGGTTGAAGAACCCGTGTCCCGCGCCGTCATACAACACGGGCCGGCAATCGCCGCCCACCGACAGGACACGTTCGCAGTAGGCGATGGCGTCATCCACGGGCACGACCGTATCGGCCTTGCCGTGCACGACGAACGTCGGGGGATGTCCGTCCGCGACGTGGTGGTACGGCGACATGGTGCGAAGGGGTCGCTCGAAAAGCCCGGCGAGGGCCTCGCTGCGCTGTGAGCCCTCGATATCCGCGATGACCACCGCGGGATTGAAGAGAAGCAGCGCGTTCGGCCGCGCGACGGCGTGATCCGGTCCAGCGGGGTGCGCCAGGGTCGCCGTGGCCGCCGCGAGATGTCCGCCGGCGGAGCCGCCCCCCGCCGCGATGCGCTTGAGGTCGATGCCCAGCTCCGGCGCGTGCGACTGTACCCAATGCAACGCATCCTGCGCGTCCGCCACTGCATGCCAGGGACGGGTTCCGTGACGCGACGAGACGCGGTAGTCCGCGACGATCCCGACCATGCCGCGCTCCCGCAACGCTCTTGCCTGTCGCGCGAACTGCGCGGGCGAACCGGTCCTCCAGCCGCCGCCGAAGAAGAACACCGCGGCGGGTCGCGCGTCGGCATCGGCCGGGCGGTCCGGCGCGAAGACCCACAGCCTGAGGGCCACGTCCCCGACCGTCTTGTAGGTGTGCTCGGTGGCGTCCGGCAGGTTGGGCGGGTACGGGAAGCCCGCCTGCTGCGTTGCCGCCGCGCCGCACAAACACGTCAGGCACCACGCCAGCACAGTTCTGGACGGCGTGTTCATGTGCTTCGCTCCGGCCCGCGCAGCGTAGTTCCGCCATCCACCACGAGCACCTGCCCCGTGATGTACCGGGCCTGGTCGGACGCCAGGAAACGCACGGCGTGGCCGATGTCCCAGCCGGTCCCTTCGATGCCAAGCACGGAGGCGCGCACGCGCCGTTCCCGGGCCTCCGGGGCCATTCCGCGGCTGTACACCATCGGGGTGTAGACCGGGCCGGGGGCCACGCAGTTGACCCGGATTCCTTCGGGGCCGTGGTCGACGGCCATGGCGCGGGTCAGGCCGATCACGGCGCTCTTGGAGACGCTGTAGGTGGTAAGCCCCCGCGGCCTGAGCGCGGAGATGGAGGACACGTTCACGATCGCGCCGCCGCCCGCCTCCCGCATGGCCGGGACCGCCGCCCGACTCGCGTGAAACATGCTGTCCACGTTCACCTCCATGACCCGCCGCCAGCGTTCCGGTTCTTCCTCGACGACGTTGCCCCGGCTGCCGATGCCGACGTTGTTGTCGAGGACGTCCAGGCGGCCCCAGCGGGAGAGCGCCGCGTCCACCATCGCCTCGCAGTCCACGCCGGCGGTGACGTCCGCCTCGAAGGCCACGGCCGTACCTCCGGCTTCGTCGATCATCGCCACCGTGCGTTCCGCCAGCGCCAGGTCGCGGTCCACGCAGAGCACGCGCGCGCCGGCCGCCGCCAGCAGGATCGCCGCCGCGCGGCCGTTGCCAACGCCGTCCTCCTGCGCGCCCGCGCCGGTGACGATGGCGACCCTGCCGGCGAGACCGTCGTCCGCGGGGATGTGCAGGGCCATCCGTGGGTTCTCCTGCAAGGAGCGGGTGCGTGTTACCGTACAGGCGGCGCGCGACTGCACGCAACCTCACCACGCAACACGGCAGCACCTCGAGTCTGCGGAGAGCCGCATGGACTGCACGATCGTCGATGTCTTCGCGGAACGGCCCCTCGCCGGCAACCAGCTCGCGGTCGTACGCAGTTGCGGCCACCTGTCGACGGAGGCGATGCAAGCAATCGCGCTCGAGATGAACTTCTCGGAAACCACGTTCGTCATCGCGGAGCGCGACGGGGAAGCGGACGTGCGCATCTTCACGCCGGCGCAGGAACTGCCGTTCGCCGGACATCCGACCCTCGGCACCGCCTGGGTACTCGGGCGCGAACGGGGGGACTACAGCCTCTGCCTCGAGGCCGGCCGCGTGCCGGTACGGTTCGGGGACGACGGCATCGCGTGGCTGACCTCCCCAGCGGTGGAACTCGGCGCCGTCCTCGATCTCCCCGAGGCCGCGGCACTCGTCGGCGTCCGGCCGGAACACATCGACACGTTCCTTCCGCCACGCTTCGCAAGCGCGGGCGGGTTGGGCTTCGCGTGCATCGGCATGCGCGACGACGAACTGCTGCGAGCGGCGCGCGTGGACCCGGAAGTGCACGGGCGCGCGATCGGCGCCCGGGCCATGGGCGTGTTCCTCTACGGTCCTGGCACACCCGACGCCGACTGCGACTTCCGCGCACGGATGTTCTTCCAGGCCGACGGCTGGCGCGAGGATCCCGCCACCGGTTCCGCCAACGCCGCGTTCGCGGGACTGCTCCGATCCGCGGGCAGGACAGGTCGGGTGACCGTCGCGCAGGGCGTCGAGATGGGGCGGCCGTCCCGGCTGTACCTGGACATCGGCGAGACGATCCGCGTCGGCGGCCGGGTGCAACCCGTCATGACGGGGACCTTGCACCTGCCCGAGCCCGCGGCGACGTGACCGCTTCCCGGACGCTTGCCTTACACTGCGCTGCCCTCGGCGTAGTGGCGGCGGTCGGCAGCATGGCTGACGAGATTGGCGAGCAGCAGGTCCTCGAGTTCCTCCAGCGTTTCGAGCGGGCGCAGGGAACAGAGGACTTCGACGCCGTGCGGCCGCTCCTGCACCCGGACGTCCTGTTCCGCTTCAACGACGGCGACTACCGCGGCCTCGAGGCCGCCCGGGGCGCCTTCGAGAGTACGTGGGCCCTCGACGTCGACGACGAGCGTTACTACCTCACCGACGTGGAGGTCCTGCACGTCGACTCGAACTCCGCTACGGCGACTTTCCGGTTCCACTGGTCGGGCAGCGGCGACAACGGTCCGTTTCACATCGTGGGAAGGGGCACCAGCGTGATCGTCCGCCACGACGGCCGGCTCAAGCTGCTGGTCGAGCACCTGAGCCGCTGACGCGGCGCCCGCATCGTGGACATCCTCTCCGGCACCTGGCAGGCCTGGCTCGTCGCCGACGAGTGGGTCGGGGTCGTCCTCGGGCTCCTCGCCGTGTGGCTGCTGGTACGCGAGGACTGGCGTACCTGGCCGGTCGGCGTGGCCTACGTGTTCGTGTCCATCACGGTGCTCCTGGAGGCGCGCCTGTACGCGAACCTCGTGCTGCACCTCGTCGGGTTCCTCTCCATGAACCTGTACGGCTGGTACTACTGGCGCATCGGCGGCGCGGACGACGGCGACGTCCCGGTCACCCGGGCACGGATCGCCCTGCTCGTCGCGCTGGCGCTGGTTTGCGCCGCCGGGACCGCCGGCCTCGGCGCCTGGTTCGCGAGCCGCACGGACGCCGCCTTTCCCTTCTGGGACAGCGGCATCCTGGTCATGAGCCTGACGGCCTTCCTCCTGAGCGCCCGCAAGCACCTCGAGAACTGGATCGTCTGGTTCGTGGTCGACGTGATCTCGGTCGGCGTCTACTTCGCGCAGGGCCTGCCGCTCTATGCCCTCCTCTACTTCGTCTACCTGGGCATGGCCGTGTGGGGTTACCGATCCTGGCGGCGCTCGATGCTTGGGGACGCGGCCACCTGACGCTTGACGCAACGCGTCGTTGGTAACATGCGGGCCGCCACCACGGAGGCCACCTCTTGAACGTCGCCGCCACCGCCCAGCCCCGGGACCTGCTCGGCCATCCGCGCGGACTCGCCGTGCTCTTCTTCGCCGAGATGTGGGAGCGCTTCAGCTTCTACGGCATGCGCGCGCTGCTCATCTTCTACCTGACGCAGC
Source organism: Pseudomonadales bacterium (assembly GCA_022827245.1). Lineage (GTDB taxonomy): Bacteria > Pseudomonadota > Gammaproteobacteria > Pseudomonadales > Azotimanducaceae > VXNE01. The sequence goes on from JAJDTI010000009.1 coordinate 40,106, forward strand.
ACTTCCTCTTCGACGACGCCATGTCGGCGGGCATCTATGCCACCTACGGCGCCATGGTGTACCTGATGCCGGTCCTCGGCGGCATGATCGCCGACCGGTACCTCGGCTTCCGCAAGGCCGTGATCGTCGGCGCGGTACTCCTGTGCTGCGGCCATCTGGGCATGGCGTTCGAGGGCGACCCGGCCCGCACGGTGGACGGAGTCGTCATTCGCGACTCGGTGTCGCTGCAGGTGCTCTACCTGTCCCTCGCGTTCATCGTCATCGGGGTGGGGTTCCTCAAGTCGAGCATCTCGAACATGGTCGGCGAACTCTACGGTCCCGACGATCCGCGCCGCGACAGCGGCTTCACCCTCTTCTACATGGGCATCAACCTCGGGGCATTCGTCGCGGGACTCGTGTGCGGCTACCTCGGCCAGACCTACGGCTGGCGCTACGGTTTCGGACTCGCGGGCATCGGCATGCTGGCAGGGCTCTTCACGTTCGTGCGCGGCCGCCGGCTCCTGCTCGGCGCCGGCGAGCCGCCGGAAGGCGCGCGCCTGGACCGTTCGATGTTCGGGGGGATCACCCGCGAGCACGCCATCTGGGGCGCGGCCCTCGTCGCGGTGCTCGTGATGTGGCAGATCCTGCAGTACCAGGGCCTGGTCGGCGGCATGCTCCTCGTGGCGGGCGGCGCCGTGGTGGCGGGGCTCATCTGGTTCTCGCTCGCGCGCTGCACGCCGGTGGAACGCGACCGCACGCTAGTGGTCCTCGGGCTCACCTCGGTGTCCGTCGTGTTCTGGGCGCTGTTCGAGCAGGCCGGGAGTTCCATGAGCCTGTTCGCGGACCGCAACGTGGATCGCGACATCGCCGGCGTGACCGCTCAGGCGTCGCAGTTCCAGTCCCTGAACCCGCTCTTCATCATCTTCTTCGCGCCCCTCTTCGCCGGACTCTGGCCCATGCTCGCCCGCCGCGGCTGGGAGCCGGGTACCCCGGCCAAGTTCGGCCTCGGCATCGTGCAGGTCGGCCTGGGCTTCGCCGTGCTCGTGTACGGCTGCGCGGTCGCCGGAGAGGACCGCCTGGTGGCCGCGGGCTGGCTGGCGTTCGCCTACCTCCTCCACACGTTCGGCGAACTCTGCCTGTCCCCGGTCGGGCTCTCCATGGTGACGAAGCTCTCCGTCGCCCGGATCGCCGGGATGATGATGGGCGTGTGGTTCCTGTCGGCGGCATTCTCCAACTACGTCGCCGGCATCATCGCGGCGGGCGCCAGCGTGGACATGAGCAACGGCCTCGACCGCGCCGCCTCGCTCGCGATCTACGCGGACACCTTCGAGTACCTGGCGCTGGTGGCGCTCGGTGTCGGAATCGCCGTGCTGGCCGTCGCGCCGTGGGTACGAAGACGCATGCACGAGGGCGTCCGGGGCGACGAGTCCGCCTGACGTCCGCGGGAGCGGGCCCCATGCCGATACCGGGAAAACTGCGCTTCGACATGAAGCTGGCCTTCGGCGTCGGGCAGGCGGCCGAGGGACTCTTCGGCGCGGCCTACGGCACGTTCCTGATCTTCTATTACAACCAGGTCCTCGGCCTGCCGGGGTCGCTGGCCGGCGCCGCGGTCGGGATCGCGCTCGTGGTCGACGCCTTCACCGATCCGCTGGCCGGATCGCTGTCGGATCACTGGCGCTCCCGGTTCGGGCGCCGCCACCCGTTCATGTACACGTCCATCCTGCCGCTGGCGCTGTCGTTCTATTTTCTCTTCCACCCGCTGGTGACGACCGAGTTCGGCCTGTTCGTCTGGCTGGTGGTCTTCTCGAACGCCACGCGGACCTCGATGTCCCTCTACCACGTGCCCCACATCGCCCTCGGCGCCGAGATGAGCGAGGACTACGACGAGCGCTCCAAGCTCGTGGGGTACCGCATGTTCTTCGCCAACGTGGGCGTGCTGTTCGCGTTCGCCGCCGGGTTCCTCTACTTCTTCACGCCAACCCCGGAGTTCGAGAACGGCCAGCTCGACGCGGGCGCCTACCCGGGCTTCGCGCTGCTGCTCGCGGTCCTGATGGGGGCGACCATCTTCTGGAGCGGCTGGGGGACCCGCACCGCGATCCCGTTCCTGCCGGTCGCTCCCGAGGCCCCCCGACTGGGGCTCGGGAGGGTGTTGTGGCGCGTCGTCCTCGACATCGCGGCCGCGATGCGCAGCGTCTCCTTCCGCTGGCTGTTCTTCGGCGTGCTGGTCATCTTCGTGATGGTCGGCGTGAACGGCGGGCTGGACCTGTACGTGTTCACCTACTTCTGGGAACTCGACCGCGCGGCGATCCTGCTGGTGATCTGCGCGTACCCCGTCGGCGTGCTGGTGGGGTCCCTGTTCTGCGCCCCCTTCTTTCGCAGGTTCGGCAAGAAGGCGGGCCTCATGTTCGGCGCACTCTCGTGGGCGTTCTGGCAGACGCTGCCCATCGTGGCCCGCCTCCTCGACTGGCTCCCCGCGAACGGCGAACCGCTGCTGATCGCGCTTCTGATCGGAATGAAGGTCATCCAGGGCGCCTCGACCGTGCAGGCCAACGTCGCGTTCGGCTCGATGGTGGCCGACATCATCGACGAGCACGAGCACGAGACCGGCAAGCGCCAGGAGGGGATCTTCTTCGCCGCCAGTTCCTTCTCCGCCAAGGCGACGACGGGCATCGGCAACGTCATCGCCGGCATCGCCCTCGACCTCATCGCCTGGCCCCGGGGCGCGCACATCCGGACCGCCGCCGACGTGCCGCCGGAGACGCTGGTCAACCTGGGGCTGGTGTACGGGCCCGTCGTCGCGGCCTTCGGGTTCGTGTCGGTCTGGTGCTACACGCACTACCGGCTGACCCGGGAGCGTCATGCGGAGATCCTGGAGGAGCTGGGGCGGCGCCGGGAGGGGGCTGCGGTGGGGTCGGTGGGAGCGCCGGGTTCTGCAGGCTGATCGTCAGCGGTCCGGCCCGCGTCGCTCGCGAGTAGCCGGAGTTAAGTGGCCTCACGCTTCGAGTGGAAGAAAGACCCCAGCTTCCGGAAAGAACTCGAGGCACTCCGTCCCGAGTTCCGCCTCGCCCGAGAACTCATCGAAGCCAGGATTCAGGCCGGCCTGAGCCAAAGCGAGCTAGCGGTTCGAATGGGGACCAGCCAGCCCACGGTCGCGCGTCTTGAGGG
>JAJDTI010000002.1 GCA_022827245.1 Pseudomonadales bacterium
TTCCTCCCCGCAAGAGAGCCCCTGCGGCAGAGGAAAGCGACTGAGCGCGTCTCCCCGGTGGCGCACCGACCGCCGCGCGCCCGGGTGACGGGAAGTCCGATGGAGGCGACCCGCAGTGTTCTTTGACCGCCCGGAACCCGGCCGCCGCGCCGTCCTGCTGAGCCTGCGGCTCGGCGACGGTCGCGCCCGGAACGCGCCGACGGCCGCATGCCTGGCCGCCGGCGGCACCCCGGAACCGAGATCCTCCCTCATGCGAGGGGCAGGCCCCTCGCGCTCCCCGGCTGAGGGCTCTCTCTTGCGAGGGGCAGGCCCGTCGCGCTCCCCGGCTGAGGGCTCCCGCGCCGCCGTGGACGACGAGTTCCGCCACTTGGTGGAGTCCGCCGAGATTCGGCCGGTCAGGCTCGTGGCGGGCGCGCGGCCGCGGCCGCATCCCCGGTGGTTCGCCGGGGCCGGCAAGGTGGACGAACTGGCGGCGGCGCTGCAGTCGGAGCACGCGGACCTGCTGGTCGTCAACCACGAACTCACGGCGGGTCAGCAGCGCAACCTCGAGGAGCGGCTAGGCTGCCGGGTGATGACGCGCACGGAACTGATCCTCCATATCTTCGCGGACCGCGCCCGGACGCGCGAGGGCCAGTTGCAGGTGGAACTCGCGCAGCTCACCCATGCACGGACCCGGATCGTGCGGGGCTGGACGCACCTGGACCGGCAGCGCGGGGGGCTCGCGATGCGCGGCGCGGGCGAGAAACAGATCGAACTCGACGCGCGCATGTTGCGTATGCGCATTCGAAGCGTGCAGGAACGCCTGCAGTCCGTGCACGGACAGCGGGAACGCAGTCGCCGCCGGCGCCAGCGCACCGGGGTGCCGACCGTGGCCCTCGTGGGCTACACCAACGCGGGCAAGTCGACGTTGTTCAACGCGCTCACGCGGTCGGACGGAAACGGGTCGGGCGCGCTCGTCGCCGACCGGCTGTTCGCCACGCTCGATCCGCTGATGCGCCGCGTCGAGATCGAAGGGGCCGGACACGTCGTGCTCGCCGACACGGTCGGGTTCATCCGCGACCTGCCGGTAAGCCTGGTGGAAGCGTTTCGCGCGACCCTCGAACAGGTACGGCAGGCCGACCTCCTGCTGCACGTCATGGACGCCACGGCGCCCGACGTCGACGATCTGCACAGGGAAGTGCGGGACGTGCTCGAGCGGATCGGCGCATCCGGCGTGCCGACCGTCGAAGTCCTCAACAAGATCGACGCGGGCGACGCTCCGGCGCTGGCGCCAGGGGACGCGCCACGCGTGGCCGTCAGCGCCGTCCGTGGAGACGGCCTGGACGCGTTGCGCGGCATGATCGGCGGCGCCGTCGGCGTCGCGGCGCGCCCGCTGACCGTGTTGCTCGACCCGTCCGCCGGCAAGGTCCGGGCACGGTTGTATGAACGCGGCGCCGTGATCTCGGAGACCACCGCCGAGGACGGCCGGCTATCGTTGTGCGTGCGGCTGGACGGGGAAGAGGCCGCGCGGTTGCGCGCGCAGGGGGTGGAGTTGCGCGAGAGTCAAGCGTTTGACTAGCACCGTGACTGGGGCATCCGGCCCCCATTGGGGAGAGTCAATCACCATGCTCTTGACACGCATTTGTGGCTGGGGCAGCGTCGTACTAGTACCCGGTAGGCGGGCGCGAGGTGATCGAAGGCGGCGGCTGCGAACTTGCACGCCTCCTGCGCCGCTGAGGAGACAGCAATGAAAAACTGCTTCGTCGTGATCGCCAAGATGGACGAGGACGACGCCCCTTTCAGAATCGATGTCGCCGCCGTCTACCCCGACAACTATCCTCTCGTGCCCGGCCATGTCTGGGTCATCGCCGCCCCGCCCGGGGCGGGCGCCTATGACGTCGCAGAAAACCTGAAGCTCGGCGCGGGTCCGAGCGGCATCGAAGACGCTTCCGGCCTCGTCGTCCCCGCCGAAGGCTACTGGGGCTACGGCCACAAGAAGATGTGGGACTTCATGGACGCCCCCTACAGGGGCGACGAAGCACTGCAGCATGCCGGATGACCGACACCGCCAAGGAAGCCGGGCGTAGCCGAGACCACGGCGAGCGGCTCGCCACTCTCGAAGAACGGATGAACCATGTCGCGACGAAAGCGTGGGTCCTCGCCGGTGTGGCCGGCGGCATGGTCACCGCGATAGGACTCGCCCTGCTCTTCGCCAGGCTCTTTCTGGTCGCGCCGCCCTCCTGATCCGGCCTCCCCTGACCCTCCCATCGATACCGCTCGCCAGCCCGGGCCGCTCCGCTGGAACCGCGGCGGCTGATGCCTCCGCTGTCCCAGCGGGGTGATAGCGCCACCAGAGCCGTCGCCCTGCGGGCGCCGCCTCGGGCCCCAGCCCAAGCCGACCTCTCACCCCGCTGGAACCGCGGCGGCTGACGCCTCCACGGTCCCAGCGGGGTGATAGAATCCGTCGGCCGTTCCGAACATGGGAGATCGGCGCGAGATGGCCTGGGACGACTCCGGCGGAGGAAGAGACAAGGACCCTTGGGGAACGCGTGGCGACCAGGGTCCGCCCGATCTGGACGAGGCGCTGCGGAAGCTGCAGGGGCAGCTTTCGGGGATCTTCGGCCGTGGCGGGGGCGGCGGCGCCAAGCGGGGCGGCGGGATCAACCTGTCGGTGTTCGGCATCGCGATCGCCGTGCTCGCCCTCGGGTACGGTTTCTGGGGCCTCTACCAGGTCGACCAGCAGGAGCGGGGCGTGGTGTTCCGCTTCGGCGAAGTGCGCGACGAGGTGGTCTTGCCGGGTCTGCACTGGAACCCGCCCATCATCGACCGCGTGGAGAGAGTCAACGTCACGCGGGTCAACGACCACGAACACCAGGCCCTGATGCTGACGGAGGACGAGAACATCGTCGACATCGGCATGACGGTCCAGTACGTCATCGACAATCCGGTCGACTACTTGGTCAAGGTGAAGAACCCCCTCGTCAGCATCGACCACGCGACCGAGAGCGCGCTGCGCCACGTGGTGGGAAGTTCGACGATGGACCTCGTGATCACCGAGGGCCGCGCGGCGCTCGGTACGGAAGTGCAGGATCGCCTGCAGAGCTACCTGAACCGGTACGAGACGGGCATCCTGGTGTCGACCGTCAACATCGACGAGAGCGGCCCGCCCCAGCAGGTCCAGGAAGCCTTCGACGACGTGCAGAAGGCCAAGGAGGACGAGGCGCGGTACGTCAACGAAGCCAACGCCTACGCCGAGGAGATCGTGCCGAAGGCCCGCGGCGAGGCGCAGCGGCAGATCGAGGAGGCCAACGCCTACCGCGACCAGGTCATCGCGCGCGCCGAAGGCGAGGCGGAGCGGTTCAGCAAGCTGCTGGAGGAATACGCCCTGGCCAGGGACGTGACGCGCGACCGCCTGTACATCGACGCCATCGAGTCCGTTCTGAGCCAGAGCACCAAGGTGATGGTGGACGTCGAAGGCGGGAACAACATGCTCTATCTGCCGCTGGACCGTATCGCGTCGCGATCGTCGGCCCTCGGCGGCACCGACAGCGCCAGCGATCTCCGCCAGTTGGTCGACGACGCGTTGAGCGAGCGGCTCGACACCAACCGCCGGCGCGATTCCCGATAGCGGGATAGCCGGCACCGCACCGTCTCGAGGTACGTGACATGAGCTTTCGGATCGTCCTGGTGGGTATCGTCCTGGTCCTGGCGGTACTCCTGTTGATCGACGGGATCTTCACCGTCGACCAGCGCGAGCGCGCCCTGGTGCTGCGCTTCGGGGCCGTCACCCGCGCGGATCTGGACCCGGGCCTGCACTTCAAGCTGCCGATCGCCGAAGAGGCGAAAAAGTTCGACGGCCGCATCCTGACGCTGGACTCTCGCCCGGAGCGCTACTTCACCCTGGAGAAGAAGCCGCTGATCGTGGACTCCTTCGTGAAGTTCCGGGTCGGGGACGTGGAGCGCTACTACACGGCCAGTTCCGGGGACGAGAACCGGGCGAGGAACCTGCTGTCGCAGCGCGTGAACGAGGGTCTGCGCAACCAGATCAGCCGCCGCGACATGCACGAGGTCATTTCCGGCCAGCGTGACCAGCTCATGGCGGAGCTCACCCAGCAGTTGAACACCGAGATGACCGAGGAGATGGGCGTCGAGGTCATCGACGTGCGCGTGAAGAAGATCGACCTGCCCCCGGAAGTGTCGAGCGCGGTCTACGACCGGATGAACTCGGAGCGCGAGATCGAGGCCCAGCAGCACCGGGCGACGGGTCGGGAGCTCGAACTCGGCATCCGCGCCGACGCGGACCGCCAGGTCGTCGTCATCGAGGCGGAGGCCTACCGGGAAGCCGAGCAGTTGCGCGGCGACGGCGACGCCAGGGCGGCGAACGTCTACGCCAGCGCCTACGGGGCGGACCCTGAGTTCTACGAGTTCTACCGCAGCATCAACGCCTACTCGAACGTGTTTCGGGAGAAGGGCGACATGCTGATCCTCGATCCGAACAGCGAGTTCTTCAAGTACCTGAAGAGCGGCGAGGGCGCGCGCTAGCCGCCTCCCGGGGGCTGTTCGCGGGAGCAATTCCGGCAGGCGTGCGCCTGCCTCACCGACAGGGACGGAACATTGGGCCGCAACGTCGTCGTGCTCGGCACGCAGTGGGGTGACGAGGGCAAGGGCAAGGTCGTCGACTTCCTGGCGGACCGGGCGGCCGCGGTGGCGCGCTACCAGGGCGGCCACAACGCCGGGCACACGATCGTGGTCGAAGGCGAGAAGACGGTCCTGCACCTGGTTCCGTCCGGGGTCCTGCGTCCGGACGTGCAGTGCATCATCGGCAACGGCGTGGTCGTCGCGCCGGACGCCCTGCTGAAGGAAATCACGCGACTCGAAGAAAGCGGTATCGCCGTGCGCGACCGGCTCCGCATATCGCCGGCGTGCCCGCTGATCCTGCCGTATCACGTCGCGATGGACCACGCGCGCGAGCGGTCGCTCGGCAGCCGGAAGATCGGGACGACCGGGCGCGGCATCGGCCCCGCGTACGAGGACAAGGTCGCGCGCCGCGCCGTGCGCCTCGTCGACCTGTCGGACTGGCAGGGGTTCGCGGCGAAACTGTCCGAGGTCATGGACTACTACAACTTCATGCTCGAGAAGTACTACGAGGCGCCGCCGCTGGATCCCGGGCGCACCCTGGCGGACGTCGCGGACCTGTCCGAAGCGTTGCTGCCGATGATGGACGACACGGGTCCGCTGCTCCACGAATTCCGCGAGGCGGGCGAGAACATCCTGTTCGAGGGCGCTCAGGGCGCGCTCCTCGACGTGGACCTGGGCACCTATCCGTACGTGACGTCCTCGAGCACGACGGCGGGGGGCGCGGCCGTCGGGAGCGGCTTCGGCCCGCGCTACCTGGACTACGTGCTCGGCAGCACCAAGGCCTACGCGACGCGGGTGGGCTCCGGGCCGTTCCCGACGGAACTCTTCGACGATACGGGCAAGCGGCTGTCGACCCGCGGGGCCGAGTTCGGGGCGACGACCGGGCGCGCGCGCCGCAGCGGATGGTTCGACGCGGTCGCGACGCGCCAGGCGGTGCAGATCAACAGCCTGTCGGGGCTCTGCCTGACGAAGCTCGACGTGCTCGACGGGCTGCCGGAGATCCGCATCTGCGTCGACTACCGGACCCGTGACGGCGCGCCGGCGGGTCCGCGTTTCGACGGGGCGTCCTACAAGGATGTCGTCCCCGTCTACGAGACGCTGCCGGGCTGGAGCGAGTCGACGTCCGGCGCGCGCGACCTGGATGCGCTGCCCTCCAACGCGCGGGCCTACGTACGGTCCGTCGCGGAGGCGGTGGGAGTCCCGGTGGACCTGATTTCGACGGGGCCGGAGCGGAGCGAGACGATCGTGGTCCGGCATCCCTTCGACGAACAGGCGGACGAGTGATCGACGCGCGGCTCCTGGAGATCCTGGTGTGCCCCGTGAGCCGGGGCCCGCTCGTGTATCGTCGGGAGGCCGGAGAGCTTTGGTCGGTGCAGGCCGGCCTGGCCTACCCCGTCGAGGACGGGGTGCCGGTGCTCCTTGAGGAGGAGGCGCGGACGCTGACCGACGAAGAGCGCGATTCGTTGAAGTGAGGCACCCGGTGGAGGACCGGCGCCGTTGGTGGCGCTTTGTCGATTTCCGATAGAATCGGTCGGCTTGCCTGCGACGCGCTCGGTCGGGACGGAGCCCGACGCCGGAGCGAGAAGAGTCGAGAAGGGCAAAGAGCAAAGGGCAAAGGACAAGGGCAAAGAGTACGGTGGAAAGAGCAGCGTTGACGAACCCCGGCCTGGCGCTGGTGAGCGACATGCCGGACATCGCGAGCCGCGAACTGCGCGATCCGGAAGGCACGCTCGACTGGGTGGGCATGAGCGATGTCCATCAGCCGCTCAAGATCCGCGACGGCGGGACCGTGCGCGAGGTGCAGTCCCAGGTCCAGATCTACGTCGACCTCGCCGACACGCAGGCCAAGGGCATCCACATGTCCCGCCTGTACCTCATCCTGGATGAACACTCCGACACCCGCCCGTTGAGCGTCGCCGGTCTCAAGCTGCTGCTCGCCTCGCTGCTCCAGTCGCACCGCGGGCTGTCCGGGCGCGCCTTCGTCCAGTTCGACTTCGATTACTACCTGCGCCGCACGGCGCTCGTCAGCGAGAACTCCGGCTGGAACGCGTACCCGGTGTCGATCAAGGGCACCTTCATCGACGGCGAGATGCACCTCGAACTCGCGCTCGGCGTGTTCTATTCCAGCACCTGTCCGTGTTCGGCCGCCCTGGCCCGGCAGGTGATCCAGCAGAACTTCGAACAGGACTTCGGTCACCGCGGCGAGGTCAGGGTCGCGGACGTGAAGGCCTGGCTGGGGACGGAGGAAGGCATCGCCGCGACGCCGCACAGCCAGCGCAGCATCGCCAAGGTACTGGTGAAGCTCGAGGACTCCCTGCCCGACTTCCCCATCACCGACCTGGTCGACCTCGTCGAAGGGGCGCTTCAGACACCCGTTCAGACCGCGGTGAAACGCGAGGACGAGCAGGAGTTCGCACGCCTCAACGCCTCCAACCTGATGTTCTGCGAGGACGCAGGCCGGCGGCTCAAGGCGGCGCTGGGCCACGACCCGCGCCTGGTCGACTTCTGGGTGCGCGTCGAGCACCACGAGAGCCTCCACCGCCACAACGCGGTGTCGATCTTCACCAAGGGCGTGGAGCGGGGTTACTTGCCGATTCCGTGACAGGGCGGTGTCGAATCTCCTCGGCACCATTCCTTGCGAGGGGTTTCCCCTTGCGCTTCCCGGCTGAGGCTTCCCCGCCCCGTCGTCGGAAACGCAGACCGCTCTGAGCCCGACGAGGACCGTCAGGAACTCCCTGCCAGGGCCGTTTTGCTGCCGGACCTATCGGGCCAGCATGCGCATCACCCACGGTTTTGAAACTCTCGGTGTTGCATGGTTGTTAGCCATGCGAATCGGTCTCGCCTGATGCGCTGGCGGACACTGCCCGGACCCTGCACGCCGACATCAGGTCACGCCTCCACGGCGATGTCGCGGACTTCCTGCTCTCCCTCCACGACGCCGAGCCGGACTTCCGCCTGCTCGGCCTCCCCAAGGCGGGCGACCTTCCGGCCGTTCGATGGAAGGTAGTCAATCTGACGAACCTCAGGGACACTAACCCCGCCAAGCATGCAGCGCAGCGCGGCGCACTCGAAAGACTGTTCCGATGACGCGCAGTCAAACCTCTTCCTCGACGCGTCTACCTCAAGCTGGAACTGCCACTCCCATGTGCGAGGATTTCGCGGGGTTACAATGGTCCCCATGATGGGCTCGACGGAAAGATGCTACGAAAGGCGCTACGCGACCCTTCGTCCTTCCTAGGAATAGAATTAAATCAACGCCTTGTATACGTTGTGTGGTGCCGAGGAGAGGACTTGAACCTCCACGGGGTTACCCCCACTAGCACCTGAAGCTAGCGTGTCTACCAATTTCACCACCTCGGCATGAAGCGGCTGCAGCCTGTCGCCGGGCGCGGGCGGGCGGGCCTCCCGGGCCGGGCGCGCAATGTTCTTTCACGCCACCGGAGTTGTCAATTTGGCCCGTAGGAGCAGGCCGCGGGGACGGACGCCGCAGGTTCCGCTGACGGCGCGGGAGGTCCGTGGGGCCCTGGCCGGGGGGCAGGCGACGGACTGGCGGGGGCTGTGTGCGTACTTCGGCTTCCGCGACAAGCGGGACCATCACCGGCTGCGCCGGCTGCTGCGCGGGCTCGAGCACCTCGGCGAGGTGGTCCGGACGCCGAACGGCGGCTACGCGCTCGACCCCGGCGCGACGAACGAGATCGAAGAGGTGATCGAAGCGGACGGCGGCCTCGTCCTGCGGGGCTCGGGCGAGGCGCTTCCGCAGGACGCGGGCGTACGTCCCGGGGACCGGGTCGAAGTCCGGGCGGGCATCGCCGGCTTGGAGGTCGTGCGGGTCGTCGAGCCTTCTCCGGAACCGGTGGTCGGCTGTCTCGTGGACGGTTACCGGACGCGTTTCGTCGAGTCCGTCGACCCCCGGATCAGGGGACGCATCGACATCGAGGGGGATGACTACGCGGCCTCCGACGGCGACATCGTCGAGATCGTGCCGCTGTGGGAGGAACGGCGACGCCGCGCCGGTCGCGGCCGCCTGGTGGGAAGGATCGTCTCCGTCCTCGAGGCGCGCAACGAAGCGGATCGGGCGGCGCGGGCGCTGCTTGCGAGCTTTCGCGTGCCCACGGAGTGGCCGGAAGGCCTCGACCTCGGAGGTCCCGAGGCCGTCACGGCGGCGGATAGCGCGGGCCGCGTGGATCTGACCGCGCTGCCGCTCGTCACGATCGACGGCCCGGATGCCCGCGACTTCGACGACGCGGTGTACGCGGAGCGGCGGCCGCGCGGCGGTTGGCGGCTGGTGGTCGCGATCGCGGACGTGGCGCACTACGTCAGGCCCGGTGCGCCCCTCGACCGCGAGGCGCGGCGCCGGGGCAACTCCGTCTACCTGCCGGACCGGGTCGTGCCGATGCTGCCGGAGGCGCTGTCGAACGGCATCTGCTCGCTCGTCCCCGGGGAGCGGCGGCTGGCCCTGGTCTGCGACATGCAGGTCTCGGCCGCGGGGCGCGTGTCGCGCTATCGGTTCGACGAGGCGGTGATCGAGTCGCACGCGCGGCTGACGTACGACGAGGTCGCGCGGGAGCCCGCTGCCCGATCCGCGCTGTTCGAGGTCTACCGGGCGCTGCGGCGGTGCCGGGAGGAACGCGGCGCGCTGGACTTCGACGCGCGCGAGTCGCGGCTGGTGCTCGAAGACGGCAGGGTCCGGCAGGTGGTCCCGGAAGAGCGCAACGACGCGCATCGCGTGATCGAGGAAGCGATGATCGCGGCGAACGTCTGCGCCGCGCGCCACCTGGAACGGCTCGGGCCCGTCTACCGCGTGCACGAACCGCCGCAGAGCCAGAAGCGCGAACAGCTCGCCGAGGCCCTGGCCCTCGGCGGCGTCCGCCTGCCCGCGGACCGGACGTCCACGGCCGCTCTGCAGGCGGCCATGGAGGCCGCGCGCCGCAACGCACGCGTGCCCGCGTGGATCGTGGAGGCGCTGGTCCTCCGGTCGCTCTCGCAGGCCCGCTACGACACGGTCAACCGCGGGCACTTCGGGCTCGCGCTGCCGAAGTACCTGCACTTCACGTCACCCATCCGGCGCTATGCGGACCTCGTCACGCACCGGATGATCAAGTCGGGAGCGGGTCAGGACGCCGACTGGCTCGGCGAGACGGCGAGCGCGGTCTCCGTCACCGAGCGCCGGGCGGACGATGTCGGCCGGGGCGTGGAGGAGTGGCTGAAGTGCGCCTTCATCGTCGACCGGGTCGGCGAACGGTTCCAGGGGACCGTCACGGGGGTCACCGAGTTCGGGCTCTTCGTGGAACTCGAAGGGCTGTTCCTGCGTGGCCTGGTGCACGTCTCCAACCTCGGGCGCGACTGGTACCGCTTCGTCCCCGAGACCATGAGCCTCGTCGCCGAACGCTCCGGCGAGCGCTACACCCTCGGTGACGAGCTGCTGGTCGAACTGGCCGAGGTCTCCGTGGAGACCCGCCGCGTCGACCTGGTCCCCGTACGGCGGGAAAGGCGGCGAAGTCGGCAGCGGGAATCTCTTCGTGGATGACCTTGACCGGACCTGGCTGTACGGCGTGCATGCCGTCCGCAATGCCCTCGCGACGGCGCCGGGACGCGTGCGTCGCATCTGGATCGTGCAGGGTCGCCGCCGCGCCGGGGCCACGGCGGAGCTGCTCGACGAAGCACGCGCCGCGAACGTGCGCGTCGAGACCGTGGACCGGCGCGCCCTCGACCGGGTCGCGCCCGGCGTGCACCAGGGGGTCGCCGCGCAGTGCGACGTGATCGCGCCCGTCACCGAGGCCGAGTTCGAGCGGCGCTGGCAGGAGTTCGCGAACCCGTTCGTGCTCGTGCTCGAGGGCGTGCTGGATCCGCGGAACCTCGGAGCCTGCCTGCGTACTGCGGAAGCCGCCGGCGTCGACGCGGTACTGCTGCCGAAACGCCGGAGCGCGCCGCTCACGGGGACCGTGGCCAAGGCGGCGAGCGGCGCGCTCGATCGTCTCCTCATCGTCTCGGTCACGAATCTCGCGCGGCGGCTCGGCTGGCTGGCGGACCGGGGCGTGTGGCTGGTGGGGGGCGACCCGGCGGCGGAGACCGAACTCTTCGGGTTCGACGTGCCGGCGTCCGTGGCGGTCGTGCTCGGCGGAGAGGGCACGGGCCTGCGCCGGCTCACGCGCGAGCGATGCGACACGTTGGTGCGCATCCCCATGGCCGGCGAGGTGTCGAGTCTCAACGTTTCGGTCGCCGCCGCCCTCATGCTGTTTGAAGTGGCGCGTTCGCGACCTTAAAATGCGCCCGGTCCGGCTACCCCGTCCCGCGAGGCGGCTCGGACCAGACAGAAACAACAGCTCCTCGCCGCACACCGCGATGCGCGTGGCGGCGAACCCGAGAGGAGACCAGGATGCGACATTACGAAGTCGTGTTCCTCGTGCATCCGGACCAGTCCGAACAGGTCCCCGGCATGATGGAACGCTACCGTGCGCTGATCGAACGCAGCGAAGGCGTCGTGCACCGCATGGAAGACTGGGGGCGGCGCCAGCTCGCCTACCCGATTTCCAAGATCCACAAGGCGCACTACGTGCTGATGAACGTCGAGATCGACGCGGCGACGCTCGACGAACTGACCAGCGCCTTCCGCTTCAACGACGCCGTGCTCCGCAACCTCATCATCCAGCGCAAGAAGGCGGTGACCGAGGTCTCCAAGATCTACGAGGAAGAACTCAAGGAGCAGGAGAAGGAACGCGAGCGCGAGCGGCGCCGTGAAGAGGAGGCGGCGGCGCGGGCGGCGCGTCGGGGCGAGCGCGAGGGCGAAGCCGCGACGGCACGGCCGGCGACGGCCGCGGTCGGCAGGGACTGAGGGGGACGCGTACGATGGCACGAGGTTTCAGACGCAAGCGGTATTGCCGCTTCACGGCGGAAGGCATCGAGGAGATCGACTACAAGGACCTCGATCTCCTGCGCCCCTACATCACCGAGACGGGCAAGATCGTGCCGAGCCGCATCACCGGCACCAGCGCCCGCTACCAGCGCCAGCTCGCGGCGGCGGTCAAGCGCGCGCGCTACCTGGCGCTGCTGCCCTACACGGACCAGCACAAGTAGGCGGCGTCCATGCAGATCATATTGCTCGAACGGATCGGCAACCTCGGCAACCTTGGGGACGAGGTGGCCGTCAAGAATGGCTACGCACGGAACTACCTCATTCCGACCGGCAAGGCGGTGCGTGCCACGGAGGAGAGCCGCCAGGCATTCGAACAGCGCCGCGCGGAACTCGAGGCCGTGGCGGGGGAAAAGCTCTCCGCCGCCGAAGCGCGGGGCGCAGGGCTCGACGACGTGTTCCTCACCGTGATGGTCCGCGCCAGCGAGGAGGGCAAGCTCTACGGCTCCGTCGGGACCGTCGAGATCGCCCGCGCGCTGACCGAGCGCGGCGTCGAGGTGGCGAAGTCCGAAGTCCGCATGCCGGACGGGGTGATCCGGTCCGTCGGCGAGTACGAGGTGGAAGTGCAGTTGCACGCGGACGTCGTGCGTTCGGTGGTCGTCAACGTCGTCGCCGAGTAGACCCCTGCCGCCGAAGCCGCTCACCCACCGGTCGCCAAGGGGTAATCCCCAGGTTGCCCACCCGTGGGCATTCGCCTACGGTGCGAATGTGCGTTTTCCCGATGCTCTGGAGGCACGTTCCCGTTGACCGGCGGGGTTGACCGGTTGACGCTAGGAGCCTCGAACTCCCGGCGAACTGGCGGCCATGGCTGAACCCGCACCCGACGCCCCCCAAACCTCCCGCCTCAAGGTTCCGCCGCACTCGATAGAGGCCGAGCAGTCCGTCCTCGGCGGCATCATGCTCGACAACGCCGCCTGGGAGCGCGTGGCCGACAGGCTGGAGCCGAGCGATTTCTACCGGCCGAACCACCGGGTGATCTTCGGCGCGATGCGCGAGCTCGCCGATGACCTGCAGCCGCTGGACGTGGTGACGCTGTCGGAAGCCCTGCGCTCCCGGGGCCTGGTCGAGAAGAGCGGCGGCGCCGCCTACCTGGCGGAACTCGCCGAGAGCACGCCGGCGGCGAGCAACGTGGGCGCGTACGCCGAGATCGTCCGCGAACGCTCCACCCTGCGCCAGCTCCTCGGAGCGGCGAACGAGATCGCGGAGTCCGCTTTCGCACCGGAAGGACGGACGAGCGCGGAGCTGCTCAACGAGGCGGAGCAGGCCGTGTTCCAGATCTCGGAAGGGCGCCTCAAGGACGGCGGTCCGAGGCCCATCACGCCGCTCCTCACCGAGGCGTCGGAACGGATCGACCGCCTGGCGAAATCCGGCAGCCGCATCACGGGCCTCGCCACGGGGTTCGCCGATCTCGACGAGAAGACCGCGGGGTTCCAGCCGTCGGACCTGATCGTCATCGCCGGTCGGCCGGCCATGGGCAAGACCGCGCTCGCCGTCAACATCGCGGAGTACGCGGTGATGCACAACGGCAGCGACCAGCAGGCCGTCATCGTCTTCTCGATGGAACAGCCCACCGAGCAACTCGTCATCCGCATCCTCTCGTCCCTCGGACCCATCGACCAGGAGCACCTGCGCCGGGGACAACTGGGCGACGACGAGTGGACCCTGCTGGCGTCCGCGCTCGGTCAGCTCAAGGGCCGGCCCCTCTACATCGACGACACGCCGGCGCTCACGCCGAACGACATCCGCACCCGCGCGCGGCGCGTCGCCCGGGAGGCCGGCGGCGTCAAGCTCATCGTCGTCGACTACATGCAGCTCATGCGCACGGCGGAGAAGGCGGAGAACCGGACCCTCGAGATCTCGGAGATCTCGCGCAACCTGAAGGCGCTCGCGAAGGAGATGCGCTGTCCGGTGGTCGCGCTGTCGCAGCTCAACCGGAGCCTCGAGAGCCGCGAGGACAAGCGGCCGCGGATGTCGGACCTGCGCGAGTCCGGGGCGATCGAGCAGGACGCCGACGTGATCCTCTTCATCTACCGCGAGGAGGTCTACAAGAAGGACACCGAGAAGAAGGGACTCGCCGAGCTGATCATCGGCAAGCAGCGTAACGGCCCCATCGGCACGATCGAGCTGACGTTCACCGGCAACCTGACCAAGTTCGAGACCTACGTCGACGACGCTCCGTACGAAGACACCTACGAGCACAATGTCCACTAGGCCGAAGATCGCCTTCGTCTGCGACGAATGCGGCGTCGAGCACGCCAAGTGGCAGGGACAGTGCTCGGCCTGCGGACAGTGGAACACGCTGCGGGAACTGTCCGTGCCGAAGGCCGCCGGCGCCGGGCGTTCGGCGGGCTTCGGCGGCGCGGCCCCGGAGGTGACCCGCCTTGCGGAGGTCGAGACCGCCCCACTCGAACGGTTCCCCACGGGGATGGGGGAGTTCGACCGCGTGCTCGGCGGAGGCCTCGTGCCCGGGTCCGTCGTCCTGATGGGAGGCGATCCCGGCGCCGGGAAGAGCACGTTGCTGCTGCAGGTTACGGCGAAGCTGGCGGGGGACATGCCGGTGCTCTACGTGAGCGGCGAAGAGTCCCTGCAGCAGATCGCGGACCGCGCGCGGCGGCTGGGCCTCCCGCGGGACGGCCTGACGGTGGCGGCGGAGACGCGCGCGGAGGCCGTCGCGGACCTCGTGACGCGGCTCGCGCCGCGCGTCGTCGTCATCGACTCGATCCAGGTCATGCACGTGGAGGCGGCGAGCGGGGTGCCCGGTAGCGTCACGCAGGTGCGGGAAGCGGCGGCGTTGCTCACCCGCCTCGCCAAGCAGACGCAGACGGTCATGGTGCTGGTCGGCCACGTGACGAAGGAGGGCAACCTGGCGGGACCCAAGGTGCTCGAGCACATGATCGACTGCTTCGTGATGCTCGACAGCCCGGCCGGCACGCGGTACCGCACGCTCCGCGGACACAAGAACCGTTTCGGCGCCGTCAACGAACTGGGTGTCTTCGCGATGACCGAGGACGGCCTGAAGGAAGTCTCGAACCCGTCGGCCATCTTCCTGCGCCGTCCCGCCGAGATGTCGCCCGGAAGCGTCGTCACGGTGACCTGGGAGGGCACGCGGCCCCTGCTCGTCGAGCTTCAGGCCCTGGTGGACGACCTGCAGGGGGGCCATCCGAAACGCATCAGCGTCGGTCTCGACGCGCAGCGGCTCGGCATGCACCTGGCGGTCCTGCATCGACACTGCGGGCTGTCGCTGTCCGACCAGGACGTCTTCGCGAACGCGGTGGGCGGGGTGCGCATCGTCGAGACCGGCGCGGACCTCGCGCTCATCGCCGCGGTCGTGTCGAGCTTCCGCAACCGCGCGCTGCCGCGGGATCTCGTCTGTTTCGGCGAGTTGGGACTGACGGGCGAGGTGCGTCCGGTGCCGAACGGGCAGGAACGGCTCCGGGAAGCGCGCAAGCACGGCTTCACGCAGGCGGTCGTGCCGCGGGCGAACCTGCCGAAGACGGCGATCGGCGGGATCGAGGTGCACGGCGTCACGACGCTGAACCAGGCATTGGAAGCGCTGTCCGCCCTTACCGCCTCCGTCTCCCTGTCTCCGGCGTGATCCGGTGACGGACGTCGCGGTCGACCGGCGCCTGCTCTGGCACGGGGGCGCGCCGGAAGCGGCCGGGGACGAGGCAATCGACCGTCCGGCGCTGACGGTACACCTGCCGGACCCGGAGCGCGCGAACGGCGCGGGCGTCATCGTCAATCCCGGGGGCGGCTACCGCGTCCTGGCCTCGGATCACGAAGGCCTGCAGGTCGCGCGGTGGCTCAACCGTGCCGGCATCGCCGCGTTCGTGCTG
>JAJDTI010000090.1 GCA_022827245.1 Pseudomonadales bacterium
ACAGAACACGCTGTGGTATCGTGGGGTCCGTCATGCAGGGGCCTCCGTCGTGCCAAAAACGCCTGTTGTCAGCAGTGTTTTAGCACACGGAGGCCCTTGCTTCCTACCGAAACCCCACCCTTCCCGAATAATCCGGGTTAGGACGGTGAGCGGAGTTAGATTGCCATCTTGTGCGGTACCGGTCATACTCGCAGCGTGAGGCGAGACCTGGAGTTGGAAGCCACCATCGTCGGCAAGTACAGCGCGGTCGCGCCGGTGCTCGACGAGCGTAGTCGCCGGCTGTGGGCGGCAGCCGAGTCGGCCGCTATTGGCTATGGTGGCGACGCGCTCGTGTCGTCGGCGACCGGTTTGGCGCGGGAGACGATCCGCCGGGGACGCCGTGAGATCGCACGCGGTGAACCGGCGACGAGCCGCATTCGGGCGCCGGGCGCCGGACGTCCGGGAATCGAGCAGGAGCAGCCGGGTGTGGTGGCCGCCCTCGAAGCGCTCGTAGATCCGCTGACGCGCGGGGACCCGACATCGCCGCTGCGGTGGACGTGCAAGAGCCGCGCGAAACTGGCGGCGGCGCTGGCCGAGCAGGGATGGCGGGTGAGTTCGACCACGGTGGGTCGCCTGCTCCACCGCTTGGGATACCGATTGCAGTCGGTGCGTAAGCGACAGGAAGGCACCGTCCATCCGGACCGCAACAAGCAGTTCGAGCACATCAATGCGACGGCGGATCGGTTCCTGGCCAGCGGACAGCCGGTGGTCTCGGTCGACACCAAAAAGAAGGAGTTGGTGGGGAACTTCGCGAATTCGGGCCGCGAGTGGCAGCCCAAGGGGACCCCGCCGGCCGTGCGCGTGCACGATTTCCCGAGCGACGCGGAGGGGAAGGCGATTCCGTACGGCGTCTTCGACATGGCTCGCAATGAAGCGTGGGTGAGCGTGGGATGCGACCACGATACGCCGACGTTCGCGGTGGCTTCGATTCGGCACTGGTGGCAGCGTATGGGTCAGAGCGCCTACCCGGAAGCCACAACCCTGTACATCACGGCCGATGCCGGCGGGAGCAACGGGTATCGCTCGCGAAGCTGGAAGCACGAGCTTCAGAAGCTGGCGGACGAGACCCGCCTGACGATTCACGTGAGTCACTTCCCACCCGGCACGAGCAAGTGGAACAAGGTCGAGCACCGACTCTTCTGCCACATCACGTTGAACTGGCGTGGTACCCCGCTGACGACCTTCGAGACCATCGTGGACCGCATCGGCAGCACACGAACCGAGGCCGGGCTTCGGGTACACGCGGAACTCGACACCGGTGAGTATCCTACCGGCGTGAAGGTGACCAAGTCGCAGATGGACGCCCTCGCGCTCGTTCCCGATGAATTTCACGGCGACTGGAACTACAAGCTCGTCCCTCGATGAAGTTGGAAGATCTATATCGATCACTGTCCTTACGCGCCGTGACCAGGTCGATCCCAAGGTCGCGAAAGGCGCTGTCGAAGAAGGTGGGTCGGATCGGCATGAACCGGCGCATGTCCTTCAGAAAGAAGATGTAGGCGAGCAGTGGGTACTTGGCGCCGAGCGCGTCTTTCAGAAGGCCAAACGTGGCGCCCTCGTCCGCGACACCCCTGAAGAGGTCGAACAGACGCCGCTCCAGTTCAAGCCGTAGATTAGCGTCCCGGCGAGCGTCCAGTAGTACGCGATGGTCACTGCTGCCGGGACCGCGACGATCCTGCCAGGTGACCAGATTGTTTTCCTCTATCTCGACCGCGTCGATCATGCGTTGCAGGATCATGCCGGAACCGATCTCGGCTTCGGTCCAGGCAGAAAAAGCGAGGATGTCACGAGCGCGGCGGCGCACCCGCGGCTTGTACCCTTCCCAACGCTCCACCACTCCCTCGTCGAAGCTGGTGAAGGCGCGACCTTCGTCGCGCCTCGGAATCAGCCTTCTGAACCACTCGAACTCCTCGTTGAATCGGCTTCTATCGAGCATGAGTGCCTCCCAGCGATCTCTTGCGGGATCCGTGGCCCCGCGATGCGCGGACTCAGGGTAGCCCGACATGACTACCTCTTCCATGCGGGCTGATCCGGACGGCGGACGGGTCGCCGCATGCCATCGCCGCGGGATCGGCCTTCGCTGTAGACGGCATCGTCGGCCAGCACGGCATCCGCGTGCTTCCCGCCGTCAAGGCCCGTCGCTAGGTGCCGGCCGCTTCGCGGCTGTCGGCCTTGGCGCCGGGTCCGCGCGCGCTATGGACCGGCAATTCTTCCGACGATGCCTCATTTCGATCTCGCGCTTTCCCGCCCAGCGACCAGGTCATCGCGCTGGGGATCCGCGAGATGGTCGGTCGCGGGAACGGCGCAGCACTTCGACCACGACCCGAACCGAACCCCGCCTTTCCGATCGACGGCAGCGGCCTCACAGACGCGTCAGGCGGGAACACGAGATCGGGGGCGGAGAGCAGGTGCACGGCAGATCGAGCGGGAAGACGTCGAGCGGGGGCCGGCGCACACGAGGAGTGCCGGGAGAGCGACGACGAGGAACCGGGCCGGGGAGGAGAAGACGATGGTACGATCAGAGGGCGAACAGGCTGGCTCATCACCACCGTTGATAGTGATGAGCCAGCCGACCCTCTGTGTACACAAAGGGGCTGGCGAGAGGGGCTGCGCCCCCTCGAACCCGCTGCCGCCGTTCACGCCTGGCCGCCGCTCATGGCTGTCGGTCCGCTCGTGGCCCGGCCCCATTTGCGCCGTCGTCGCGCACCGCGCCCACCGCCGGTCGTCGTCGGAGCGTCGTTGCCGAACGAGGCAGCGGTGCGCAGCGCCTTGCCGGTCGTCACCGTGACGCTACTCTTCCTTGTGCCTCGGAAAGTGCGCCTCCAAACGTTCGACCGTGTGCCTCCACTTCGGCGTTTTGGGGCGGCAGACGGTGTTCTGGTTGCCGAAGAATCCCACCTCGTGGACAGCCTCGGACTCCGACTTGGTGTCGAGCCATTGAACGGGAACGAAGTACTCGGCCTTTTCGGGGTCGTCTGCCAGCGGTCTGTAGTTTTCGGCGTCGCTCAACACGTCGAGCACCGGTCGCCGGCTTCCTTCCGAGTCCACTTCGAATTCGGTGATTCGTCGCCGCTTGTCCGTGACGAGGCCGACGCCCACGTAGCCCTTCCTGGGAATATTGACCCAGACACGGTCGCCGGGAGACAGCAGGTTGAGGGTCTGGCTGTACCACTGGCCTCCGCCGCCGCTGATGAATCCGTACTTGCGAGCATCTTCCCACGAGCGGCCATCGTACGAGACGTAGTACTGGCCGTTCCAGGTGTGGTGACTGTCCGTCCTGACCTTGCCTCCGCCTGCTACGTCCGGCTGTGCGTCGTCGGAATCGATGAGCCATGCTCGGCTCAGCAGCTTCTCGTCCCCGTTCTTGAACACGCGGAAGAACAGGACATTGATGGGGACACCACGTTGATTCAGGTAGCGTGCGATCCGCTCCGTGGAGTCGTCCAAGTCCGCGGCGACAATGACGATCTGGTGAGTCTGGTTCAACTGGTCCTCATCCAGATCGATACCAGAGCGGCCCTTGAAGTCTTCGGCCAGATCGCGCCCTGCAGTGAACCGCCTGTACATATCGGCGATGTCCCCCACCTCAAGCCGCTCGACCCAGGAGGCGTAATCCAGCGCCTGTGCGACAACCTCCCAAGGCGTTTGGCCTCGCTTTAGCTCAATCAGCACCAGCGATCCATCCGGCGCCACGGCTAGCAGGTCGACGATTTTCCCGTACGAAGTCCTCTCTTGACGGCCGATCAGCATCCAGTCGCTCGACAGGATTTCCGGCGCAGCAACGATCATGTCCTCGAGTTGCTTCTCGCTGTCGAGAAGGCTGGTGGACAGGCGCTCCGGCGCCGCTTTGATCTTCCACAAATCCTGCTGGACCGGCATGGGCCGTCTGTCTCCTTTCGGTCCAATGTCGTTTCGCGAGTGCTGAGTTTAGCGCCCGCTACGTTGCGATCGTAGTCGATCAGCGATCGAAACTGGATCGCCTGAGTCCAGGTCGCCGACCCGCACCATGCTCGTTTGGCCGGCCCGTGCCTCGTCCCGCCGAAGCTTCGCCGCCCAGGAAGGCCGCCAGTCCATCAGCAGCCGCCGCCGCTCGAACAGGTCCGACCGCGGATACGCCGCCTCGACCTTGTTCGGGGCGACGTGCGCCAGGGCTGCCTCGATTACCCGCGGGTGGTCGGTCTCCTCGGCCGCCCAATCCCGGAACGACGAGCGAAGCCATGAGGCACGCAGGCGATGCCGCAGCGTTCGAGCAGCCGGCGCAACGGCTTGACGTCGAGGCGCCGGCCCCGCGGCGTGGGGAGCACCAGCGGCTCGTCGCCGAGCGCCCGCGCCGCATCGAGGACCTCCATCGCCCGCCGACACAGCACCCACTCGAACAGCAGGTGCGGGAACGCCACGCCCCCCAGCGTCACCCCCAGGTCGCTCGCGTGGCTGAAGTCGAACGCCGCTTCCCGGCCCGGAACCGCCACCTGCTCGAAGTACACCTCGCGCTCGGGGCCGTACTGCACGCGCCACTCACGGACCCGCCGCTGCAACGTCCGCAGCTGCCCGGGGTGAAATCGACCCGGGTGCCGCCCGCACAGCGCCCGGAACAGCGTCAGCACCTGCAGCCGTCCGTCGGTGTCGGCCACCAGCTGCGGTACCACCTCCGACTGCCACATCGGCGAATTCGCCCACGCGCGCAATCTAAGCCGGACCATGGTCGCCTACCGTCTCCTGCGCGCCAATCGCATCGACCAGCTAGTCTCCGAGCAGATTTTCGAGCGCAGTGGCGGCAGCTTCGCGATCGGCACCGTGCTCACGCACGCAAGTCGGAGGGCGGTCCCAGCTACTACGTCGTGCGCCGCCACCGAGTTGGTCCGGGCCTGCTCAGGCCCGCCTTCGCGGGCCTGTCACGAGTCAAGAACGCCGGACCGGAACGAGCCCCTACCGCCTCACGGCGGCCGGAAGTGCGCCTGCTCGACGACGCCGTCCTCGTGCGCCTTCCCCGGCTGGATCCGCGACGAGCGCAGCCCGTAATGGTCCAGCACCTGCCGGAACCGCACCGTCAACTAGCGCCCGCCGCTCCGCCGGGCTTGCCCGCCCCGACAGACCCGCCGGTCCGAGCCATGGGACGTACTGAGCACCGCGAGACCGAGGTGCCGATCTCCTCAAGAAGACACGAGACGATCTGGGGGAAATCGGTCGAAAAAGCTCCGGGACGTCGGCTCTCCAGAAGCGCGCGAGGTCTTCCAGAACATCGCGGCGTCCGTTTCGGGAATCACGGCCATCAAGCTAGGTCGTCGCTCCCGTGGGAGATTGAGAAACAACTGCGGAGCTACGATACAGGCTTCGTCGCTGCCATTCGTCATCAACGGGCAGTTGTTCGACCGGAACGCGAGGGCAGACACCGTACAAGACTTCCAGGTACGGGTGCAGTTCGACGACGAGAAGTCGCGAAGTGCGGCTGCAATTGAGGAACGGCTTCGGTCGGTCGGACGTTGGGTGGGCTAGGAGTCTGCGCCGTAGAACGGTGCGGACTCCTGGCAGGGTCGGTGGGGCGGTGAGCGGAGCCGCGGGCGACGCTCGCCGGGCTGGTCGCTCCCGCAGCCGGAGCGGGCGGTCGGGGCGGCAGGCAGTCCGGGGGGCGGAGCCGGCGCGGTCCGGGACCCGCGCCAGCGGTCCGGAACGACGCCGGCGCGGTCCGCAGACGGCACCCCCGGGGTCGCCGCCCGGCCGCCCGGCGTCACTCGGCGGCGACGATCATGATCCTGTCGAGCTCGGCCTTGTCCGTGGAGAGCTCGTTCTCTCCCGCCGGATAGGCGCTCCGGTCGAGCAGGTAGGCCACGACGTCGGTGTACTCCTGGTCCGACAGGCGGCCCGGCCCGTCCTCGGGCATCGTCAGCTTGATCCGATCGAACAGGACCCCCACCGGCACCTCGGTCCAGAAGACGATGAAATCGGCGCCGGCGAGGCTCGGCGCCATCTCGCCGCCCCGCAGGCTGTGTCCGTGGCAGGATGAGCAGTTCTGGTCGTAGACGCGCTGCCCCCGGCGCGCCTGGGCGGGCGTGAACACGCCGTCGAGCGTCGAGCTGGTCGTCTCCTGAACCGCCGCGGGGAGCCCCGCACCGGCCCCCGACGAGGTTTCGACCGCCGCACCGCCCACCAGGACGAACGCCGCCACCGCCGCCAGACACCCCACGGTCAACCACCTGTTCATCCGTCGTCTCCTGTCGAAAGTCGCCATTCCAAGCATGCCATTCTGGCACTCCGCATGCGACCGATCAACCCGGACGGCGGCCGGTGAGCACGGGTTGGGGCGGTGACGGGGATTGCCTCGCCACGCCGCTCACAGGAACCGCGGCCAAGCGGGACGGTACTGAACGTGGTTGGCAAGGTCATGCGCCGATGGCGGCGGCGGGTCGAGAGCCGCCCGTGCCCGACCGGGCCGTGACGAGGAGCCTGTCGGGCGCCTTGGGTCTGCGGGTTGTCAAGGCAATGCGAACACGAAGACGCCGCTGCCGCCGCGCGGGTTGCGTTCGTCGGGGAGCAGGTCGCCGGGGAGAATCGTCGCCCAGCTCGAGCCGCCTATCGAGGGGCCGGCCACGAAGGCGACGAACTGCCGGCCGTCGACGGCATAGGTGATCGGGAAGCCGTTGGCCATCGTCGAGAGGCGGCTCTGCCAGAGCGGCTCGCCGGTCCGCGCGTCGTAGGCGTAGACGCGCCGCCCCCAGTCGCCGATGAACACCAGGCCGCCGCCCGTCGTCAGTGCCGAGGTGTTGTAGGGCACGCGGAGACGGTGTTGCCAGAGGGTCTCGCCGGTCCGCACGTCCAGGGCTCGGAACTCGCCCAATTGGCCCGGCGCCTGCGGATGAAAGTGGTTCAAGCGGCCGCGAACCGCGCCGCCTCCGCCGCCCCCGGCGCGGCGCTCGACGGGAGCGAAGGCCGCGGTCTCGCAGCTCAGGTTGAGCGGCACGTACAGGGCCTCCGTCCCGGGGTGATACGCCATTGCCCGGAGGCTCTTGAAGCCGCCCGTGCTGGGGCAGAAGAAGAGCTCCTCGCCGACGTCCGAGAGCATCCCGTCGCGGTGCGTCACGGCGCCGGTTCGCGGGTCGACGTCCACGATGTTCTGGTAGCCAAGATCGATCGCGCGCCGGAAGGCGCCGGTGACGCGGTCCAGCTCCCACAGGATCCCGAGCTTGCCCATCGTGAACACGGAGCGCCGGCCGTCGTAGTCGATCAGGATGCGCTCGAACGACTCGTCCATGTCGTGCGAGTCGCCGGGGATGTGCTGGTAGTACCACCGCAGTTCTCCGGTGGCGGGGTCGAGGGCGAGCGTGGAGTTGCTGTAGAGAGCGTCCCCTTCCGCGCCGCGCGCGTCGCGGTTGTGCGGCTTGGGCTGCGACGTTCCCCAGTAGACGAGCCCGGTGGCCGGGTCGTAGCGCCCCGTCATCCACGCGTCGCTGCCCGCGCGGAACAGGAGCGGCAGGTCGCCCCAGGTGTCGCCGCCGCTCTCGCCGGGACGCGCGATGGTCGAGGTGCGCCAGAGCAGGCGGCCGCTGCGACCGTCGACGCCGACGATGTAGCAGGTGTCTTCCCGGAAGCGACCGCAGCCCGTCATTCCGGCGACAACCGTCCCGTCGACGACGAGCGGCCCGTTCGAGAAGGTGTAGCCCTCCTGGTCGCCGGCGACCGGCGTGTCCCAGCGGACCTCGCCGGTCCGGACGTCCAGTCCGACGATGTGCGCATCGACGGTGTTCAGGATGACCAGGTCCTGGTAGATGGCCAGGCTGCGCATCTGCGCCGCGCTACGGCGTCCCTCGTCCATCTCGCGGCGGTACTCCCAGAGGAAGTCGCCCGTGCGCGCGTCCAGGGCCTGGACCACGTTGCCCGGGTTCGCGACGTACAGGACGCCGTCGTGCACGATCGGCGTGGTCTGCGACACGCCGGGTTCCAGGCCCCACGACCAGGCGAGTCGGAGCTCGTTCACGTTGCTCCGGTCAATCTCGTCGAGCGGGCTGTACCCCCATCCGTCGAGGGTGCGCCGCCAGCTCAGCCAGTCGGCGGGGTCGGGGTCCTGCAGCATCGCGTCGGTGACGGGGGCCCCGTCCTGGGCCCCGTCCTGGGCAAAGCCCTGCACTTGCGCCCGACCGCCAGGACCCGTCGCCACGGCGAGGCCGATGCATACGCAAACCGCGACCAGGGCGCAACGCTTCATGTCAACCTCCTGCAATGCGCTGGGAGCCGTCACGGGCCCGGCGCGTTGTCGGCCGTCCGCGTCGTGCGGTGGATGGGCCGCCCGGCCAGCGCCCGCGTGGCGTCACCGTTCCGTATCGCGAAGCGACCGTTGACCAGCACGTGCACCGTCCCCTCGGCCGCCTGTCGCGGACTCTCGTAGGTGGCGCGATCGCGGATGCGGTCGCGATCGAACACCGCGATGTCGGCGACCGCCCCGACGCGCAGGTAGCCGCGGTCGTCGAGGCGCAGGAAGTCGGCGGCCAGACCGGTCATGCTGCGGATGGCGAACGGCATCGTGAGGATCCGCTCGTCGAGCACGAAGCGGCGAAGCTTGCGCGTGAAGGCTCCGAACACGCGCGGGTGCGTGATGTTCTGCGTGGGAGACGGGGGGCGGCCGTCGGTGCAGGTCATCATCCACGGCTGCCGCGCCAGGTAGCGCGTGTTCTCGATGTCGTAGAGGTCGAGGTTCATCACCGCCGCGTTGCCGGCCGTGAGGATGCGCCGCACCGTGGCGGGGACCGGCAGTTCCCACCCGGCCGCCACCGCGGCGAGCGTCCGGCCGTTCAGCTCCGGCCGCGGATCGGCGAACAGGAGCTTGTCGGCGCCGCCGCGAATCGCCAGCATCTCCAGCGTCTCGACGTCGAGCCGGCGGACGGTCTCCGGGTCGCGGAATCGTTCGAGCATGTCCTCGCGTCCGCCGTTCGAGGCCCACCGCGGAATCGTATAGGCGGCCAGGCTCGACTGCGTCGCGGTGTAGACGTGCTGCGCCGCCGCGACTTCCACGCCCCGCGCGCGTGCCTCTTCAATCAGCCGCGCTCCCTCCGGTGCGCGCCCGTAGTTGCTCGCGCCCTGCGCGTTGAAGTGGCTGAAGATGACGCGCGCGCCGGAGGCCTCGCCGATGCGGATCGCCTCCCGTATGGAGTTGAGGTAGCCGACGCCCCGGTAGCTGGCCCCGAGATCGCGGTCGTGCGTGTCGTAGATGCCGTCGAATGCTGCGGCGACCCGCGCCAGCTCGATGACTTCTTCGGTGGTCGCGTAGTAGCCCGGAACGTAGAAGAGCCCGGTGGAGAGGCCGAACGCGCCTTCGTTCATGGCCTGCGCGACCAGCGCGCGCATCCGGTCGAGCTCGGCGGCCGTCGGTGCGCGGTCGACCTCGCCGATCACGCGTCGCCGGATCTCGCCGTGACCCACGTAGGCGAGGGTGTTCACCCCGATGCGGCCCGCGAGCCCGGCGAACAGCTCGGCGACGTCCGGCGTGCCCGCGCCGTCCACGCCGATCGCCACCGTGGTGATGCCCTGGTGGAGGAACGGCAGCGCGTCCCGGCCATGGTCCTCCGTCAACTCCGCGTGGGAGTGCATGTCGATGAAGCCCGGCGTGACCAGCAGTCCGTCGACGTCCACGACCTCGGGTGCATCGAGGCCGGCCGCGGCCGCGTCGCCGACGAAGCTGATCCGTTCTCCCGTCACGCCGACGTCCTGCCGGCGCGGCGCCTCGCCCGAGCCGTCGTACACGAGACCGCCGACCAGCAGGAGGTCCGCTGCCGGCTGGGAGCGCAGGTTGGTGCTCCACAGCACGCCGACCGCCACGGCGGCGGCCAGGTAACGGCTGTGGCTCATAGGAAATTCCTCCGTGTGTCCACGCCCGGCCGCGCGTCGGCCCTCCCGTGACCGGCGGCTCCCACTCGGGAGCCCACCGGTGCGGGTTGCGCGGGAGGCGAAGCGCCGTCAGTCGCGCAGCGTGACCTTCTGGACGCGCCAGGTCAGGAGCTCCGCGACCCAGACCTCGTTGGCCGACGGGCACGCCAGGGCGTGGATCCAGCCGAACTGGCCGACCGCCTGCCCGTCCCGCCCGAAGTAGCCGAGCACGGTCCCGTCGAGCGCCATCTTGTAGATGCGGCCGGGGAACATGTCCTGCGTGAACATGACCGGATCGGGGCCCGGCGTGATGCAGATGGAGTTCGGCCACAGGGAGTTGTAGCTGCCGTCCGGCAGCCGGCCGAAGCTGGCGATCTGCGGCGCGTAGTCGTCGGGAACCGGCGCCTGCCGGCGCAGGTCCGCGAGCGTGATCTCGCGCACGAACGTGCCGTCGGACTCGAACACCCGGACCCGGTTGTTGGAGCGGTCCGCCACGTAGACCCGGCCCTGGTCGTCGGCCGCGATGCCGTGCGGGAGGCGGAACTCGCCCGGCTCGCTGCCCCGCTCGCCCCAGGAGCCGACCCAGTTGCCGTCGGCGTCGTACTTGGCCACCCGGGAGTTGTTGTAGCCGTCGCTGAAGTAGATGTTGCCCTCGGGGTCGAAGGCCACGTCGGTCACCTCGTCGAAGAGGCCGTCGCGCGCCGGGGGAGGCGGGGCGTCCGGCGTTGCGTAGTAGGGCGGGCGCAGCGAGTGCGGCGGACAGTTCCGTCCCGTGCAGCGAGGGTAGCGGGCGTGGGTCGATTCCGGTCGGCGCCCGAAGACCTGCAGCACCGCGCCGCCCGGGCTCAGCTTGACCGCCATGCTCGAGCCGTTGTCGACCAGCCAGATGTTGTCGCCGGCGTCCACCCGGACCGCGTGCGCCCACGCCTTCGAGTAGAGGTTGCCGCCGATCTCCCGGACGAAGGTGCCGTCCGGCGCGAACTCGTAGAGCGAGGCCGCCCGGGGAGCGATGATGGTGGCGTCCGTCCCGGTGCGGGCGTATACGAAGATGTGACCCCGCGAGTCCACCGCGACTCCGGCCGCCTCGCCCAGGTAGAGATCGGGCGGCATGCGGAGCGGCGCCGACGCGTCGTACTCGAGCTCCGGCGCCGTCTGGCCGAACGCGGAGCCGAGGGGGAGGAGCAGGCAGAGCGTCGCGACGAGAATGGAACGGCGCATGTGAGGACCTCTTGCTCTGTCGCGGGATTGACGCCTATGCAGGTGTTGCTGCAGGGATTCTTCGCCGCCCGCGTCGCCGGTTGTGGCCGAGTCGTTCTTCAGGGCGCCTGGTGTTTCACGGCACGAGGCGCCGGATGACTCCATCGCGCTTGTTGAGCAGGAACACCTGCCCCTCGGGTCCGGTTCCGAAGCGCAGATCTGCGCGGGTGGCCGACTCTCGCCCCTGGGCGACGACCTTTTCCTGAATCACCTGCAGGAACGTCTTCCTCTCGCCGTCGTGGCGGAACAGGACGCGCCGCATGGCGTCCTGACCGCCGTCCGGCAGGTCGTCGGCGGAGACGTAGAACACCTCTCCGCTCGGCCCGTCGCCGAAGAGAAGCTGGTCCGTGAGCTGGGGGACGGCGTCGTCGCGGTAGACGACCACGCCCGTGGCGGCGGAGCTCCGTTGCAGCAGCGGGTCGAGCTGGCCGTACTCGACCACCGGGTAGTTGAGGCCGGGCTCTCCGCGGGGGTCGACGAGGCTGACGGCGCGGCGGCTGAGGAAGCGGAAGCTCCCTTCCCAGTCGTTCCAGCCGAGGTTGGCGCCCGCGGTGACCAGGCTCACCTCTTCCACGATGTTCTGCCCGATGTCCGCCACGAACAGGTTGCCGTTGCGGACGTCCCACGCGAAGCGCTGCGGGTTGCGGACCCCGTAGGCGTAGATCTCCCCGAGCGTGCCGGGGTCGCCGTCGCCGGCGAAGGGATTGTCGGCCGGGATGCCGTACTGTCCGTTGGCGCTGTCGGTGCCCAGCGGGTCGATGCGCAGCATCTTGCCGAGGATCGACGCCAGGTTCTGGGACACGTCGAGCGGATCGCCGCCGCTCCCGCCGTCGGCGGAGCCGACGTAGAGGAGACCGAAATCCGGATCGCCGGGGGAGGCGAGGGGATTGAAGCCGAGCTGCCCGCCGTTGTGGTTGCCGAAGGGCTGCTCCACCCGCAGCAGCTCGCGCGGCGGACCGCCGTCGTAGGTCGCCGCGGCGGCGTCCCCGGCCGTCCATTCGAGCAGGATGGTGTCCTGCGCGTCACCGCCGCCGCCTGGCACGAAATCAGCCACCGGAGCGGTGTTGCTGGAGTCGGTGTACGCGTAGAGCTTGCCGTAGCCGGGCGCGCCCGGCACGCCGAACTGCGGGTGCAGGGCGAAGCTCTGGAAGCCGCGCTCGCGCCGCGAGGCTTCCACGTCGAGCCCCCAGCGAGGCTCGCGCAGGTCGAGGTACTCGGTGACCGTGGCGCCATCGTAGCTCACGGCGTAGACGATGCCGCGCATGTCGTTCACGAACAGGCGGCCCGTCCCCGGCTCGTCGACCAGCAGCATCATGCGCGCCGCTTCGCCGTCGGCGTCGGGAAGCGTGGCGAACTCCTCGAGGCCCACGGTGACGACGCCTTCGGTCCGGGGAATGGGGGCCGGGAAGGGGTCGTCGGTGGTCTGGGCGGCCGGCGCCGCGCCGAGGAGCGCCAGCAGCCCTGCGAGGACGGCCGTCGCGGCCGGTGTCGAGAAGCCGGGGGGAGCGCCGCGCACGCCCGTCCTGGGTGAGGGTGTCATTCGTCTCCTCCCGTCTCCTCCGCCGTCGGTCTGGAGGGTGGCGGCCTGCCGCGGGAAGCCGGCACGACCATCGGTGCGTGCCGGCCTACCCGAGCTCGGGGCCCGACGAGGCCCTGTGCAAACCCGACCCACCGCGCGCCACGGCGCGCGTGCTCTACTGCCCGTCGAAGACGTACTGCACCGTCGTCCGCAGGCTCTGCTCCGGCGCCGCGAAGTCGCTGTACTCGTCCGGCACGCTGTAGGCGGCGACCACTTCATCCACCGAGCGCCCGGCCGCCTTGCCGTTCTGGGCCTTGCTCACGACGTCGTTGTAGAAGCCGCTGAAGTCGACGAACTCGGCCCAGGCGACCGGCGTCGGGTTGTGGCCCGGCATCACGATCTCGACGTCGGGAATGCCGGCGACCGCCTTCCGGAGCGTGCTCCCGAACTCGGTGGCGCTGCCGTTGCCGTTGGCCACGTCGATGAAGGGCAGGCCCTTGCGCTGGAACATGTCGCCGGTGTGCATCGTCTTCGCTTCCTTGAAGACGATGAACGTGTCGCCGTCGGTATGGCCGCGGCCGAAGTGGTAGAGATCCACCTGGTCCGGGCCCGCGAAGAGCGACATGCGGTCCGAGTAGGTGGTCTGCGGCAGGTACTTCGCGTTGGCCCCCTGGAAGGCGCTGCAGTTGGTCACCGGCTGGCAGTTCGGCCGAGCCATCTGGGCGCGCGTGTTCTCGTGGACCACGAAGTCGACCGTATCGGGAAGCTCCGTATTGCCGCCGCTGTGGTCGAAGTGGGTGTGGGTGTTGATGACGGTCGTGATCGGCTTGTCGGTGATCTCCGCCACCGCCGCGATGATGTCCTGGCCGTAGCCGTTGATCTTGGTGTCGACCAGCACGACGCCGCCGTCGGTGACGAAGATCGCGGTGTTGCCGCCGCCGCCCATGCCCTGCACGGACGAGGCGTTGGCCAGCATGTAGAGGTTGTCGGCGACGTCCTGGACCTCGAGCGGCACCCGCTCGTCCTGCGCCTCGAAGGTCGCCACCGTCAACAGGACGCCGGCCAATGCCAGAACCCCCAGAGTTGCGAAGCGTCTCATCGTTCATCCCTCCCTCTGGGTGCCGGATCCGACGGTCGTTCACGGCGACCATGGGAGCCGACACCGTGGCGTCATTCTAGGAGCTTGCGCCGCAGAACACCAACGGAGTGAGTGCCGCGGCGCAAGCTCCTGGGGCGGTGGGGGCCGGGACCGAACGGACGCCGGGCAGCCCGTCGAAAGTCACCTTGTCGGCGAAGACGCCGGCCGCCGCGGAGACTGCTGCGCGCTGTGGCAGCGCCAACTCTACGGCGCGGGATCCTGGGGGCGCTCGAACTGCGGGTACTCGACGCCGAGCTGCTCCATGTAGGTGTCGTAGCGCGACGGGTCGTAGTAGAGCTCGCGGAGCTGCGGCCGGTAGCGCTCCATGATGTCGCGGTTCAGCCAGATGGCCGGCTCGTCGTCGGGGCGTAGAAACGTCTCGTACTGCCGGTCGCGGGTCTGGACGTTCTCGTAGTAGTCGTGCGCGCCCTCGACCAGCTCCGGCCGCAGCAGGAAGTCGAGGAGCGTCAGGGCCTGCACCTTGGCGCCGGCCGCCGCGCCCTTGTAGGCGATGGGGGTGGCCATCGCGATCCCCTTGTTCCAGTTGTGCCACGCGCCGCCGCCGATGTTCGAGGCGAAGCGCAGGGTCGCCGTCGGCACCACCCACGAGACGTCGCCGATGTCGTCGGAGCCGCCGCCCCGCCGCTGGCTGTCCGGGACGCGCTCGGCGCCGGTGAGCCGTGCGGCGACGGTCGTCGGCAGGCCGCGCTCCTCCACGCCCAGCATGCGCTGGACGGCGCGGGCGAGACGCTGGTCGTCCTCCGACCAGTCCGGCATGCCGACGCGCTGGATGTTGCTGAACATCGTCTCCGCCACCACGCGGTTCATGTGCTGCGGCCACGCCGCCCCCAGCACCCGCGAGCTGACCGTCGTGCCGGTCATCAGGGCCGCGCCCTCGGCGATGGCGTCCCCGATGCGCCACATGCGCATGATGTTGTCGTAGTCGGTCTCGCGGAAGAAGTACCAGACGCTCGCCGTCGGCGGCACCACGTTGGGCTGGTCGCCGCCGTTGGTGATGACGTAGTGCGAGCGCTGCTGGATCCGCAGGTGCTCGCGGCGGAAGTTCCACCCGATGTTCATCAGCTCGACGGCGTCCAGCGCGCTCCGGCCGCTCCAGGGGTCGACGGCCCCGTGGGCCGACTCGCCCTCGAAGAGGTACTCGACCGACACCATCCCGTTGCCGCGGGCGTCGCCCCACGTCGTGGTCATTTCGCTGCTGATGTGGCTGTACAGCACGATGTCGACGTCGTCGAAGATGCCGGCCCGAACGTAATACGCCTTCCCGGCGAGCTGCTCCTCGGCGATCCCCGGCCAGATCATCAGTGTGCCGGGGATGCCGTCCCGTTCCATGATGTCCTTCACGGCGAGCGCCCCGGCGATGTTCACCGCCTGGCCCGAGTTGTGGCCCTCGCCGTGCCCCGGCGCGCCTTCGACGAGCGGCTGGCGGTAGGCGACTCCCGGCACCTGGGACGACTGCGGGATGCCGTCGACGTCGCTGCCGAGCGCGATCACGGGGCGCCCCGAACCCCAGCGCGCTATCCAGCCGCTGGGGATGCCGGCCACGCCGAGCTCGATGTCGAAGCCCTCCGCTTCGAGGAGCTCCGTGATGTAGCGCTGGGTCTCGAACTCCTGGAAGCCGAGCTCGGAGAAGCTGTACAGGCTGTCGACCATGCGCTGGATCAGGACGCCGCGGTCGTCGACGCCGGCGATGGCCTCTTCCTTCAGGCGCTCGAGGCGGGGGACGACCTCCTCGGCCGCAACAGCTTCCTGGGGCGCCGCGGCGGCCGGCATGGTGACGGGAGCGGCGGCGACGAGGGTTGCCACGGCAAGGGCCGAACCGAGCAGGGTGGTATGCACGGGGAGCCTCCTCACGGGAGTGTCGGCGAGAACGCTCAAGCACTCTATCAGACGAGACGGCCTCGACCTCGCACGATCGAACGGCGGGGCCCGCGGCCGCAGCCGGCCGAGGCCGGGGCTGGGCCAACCACCGGTCGCGCCGCTTGGACGTGCCGATCGCGATTCTGTACGGTTCTCGCACCGGTGCGTTACGACCCCGTCAACCTGCGCGGCGATCTGCTCGGCGGCGTCACGGCGGCGGTCGTGATGCTGCCGGTCGGGTTGGCCTACGGTGTGGCGTCGGGGGTGGGGCCGATCGCCGGTCTGTACAGCGCCATCGCGGCCGGCTTCGTCACTGCCGCCCTGGGGGGCTCGCCGGGCCTGATCTCCGGACCCACCGCACCCATGACGGTTGCCATGGCGGTGATCGTCGCCAGTTACGCAGTCAGCCTGCAACAGGCCTTCACCATCGTCGTGCTGGCCGGCGTGATCCAGATCCTGCTCGGGCTGGCCGGGCTGGGCAGGTACGTGGCCTACACGCCGCATGCGGTGATCACCGGCTTCATGTCCGGCATCGGCATCATCATCATGCTGATGCAGACCCTGCCGGCAGTCGGCGCATCCGCCGTTCCCGGCGGGGCGCTGGGTGCGATGCGGGCGTGGCCGGCGGCCGTTCTGGCGGTCAACGTCGACGCGGTCTCGGTGGCCGCCATATCCCTCGCGGCAACCGTGTGCTGGCCCCGCCGGTTCAGGAGGTTCCTGCCCGCACCCCTGGCGGCGTTGCTGGTCGGCACGGCGGCCGGCGTGCTCGTGTTCCGCGGCGCGCCGACGATCGGCGAGGTGCCGGCCGGGCTCCCGGTCATCCAGGCGCCGGTGCTCGCCCCGGGCGTTCTGGCGGGCGCCCTGCAGCCGGCGTTCCTGCTCGCCATGATCAGCTCGGTGAGCAGCCTGCTGACCGCCCTGGCGGCCGATTCGCTGACCCGCTCGCACCACGACGCGGGGCGCGTGCTGACGGGCCAGGGCCTCGGCAACATCGTGGCAGGGCTGATCGGCGGGCTGCCGAGCGCCGGGAGCAACCAGGGGACCATGGTCAGCATCCACGCCGGAGGCCGGACGCCGGTCGCGGGTGCGCTGCTCGCGGCCGTGCTGGTCGCGTTGCTCCTGGGCCTGGGCCGCTACGCGGAGCCGATTCCCCACGCGGCTCTCGCCGCCATCGTCATGAGGGCCGGCTGGGGCCTCGTGGACTGGCATCTGCTCGCGCGCATGCGATGGCTCCAGCGCCACCATCTCGTGGTGCTGCTGTTGACCATCGCCCTGACCGTGCTCGTCGACCTGCTGACCGGCGTCGCCATCGGGCTGATCGCGGCCGGCCTCACGAACGCACGCCAACTCGAGAAGCTGGAGCTCGACAGCGTCGTGTCCGTGCCGCTGGTGGAGCAGGGCTTCTTCGGCTCGACCGACAGGGAGAGCGCGACGGACGAGTTCGCGGCGCGGGTCGGGCTACTTGCCCTGCGCGGCTACTTCACCGTCGCGTCTTCGAGGTCGCTGACCTGGATGGTGAGCGCCGACATCCGCGATCACGACGTCGTGATCTTCGACTTCCGGGACACGGTCTACGTCGACGACAGCGCCGCGATGGTCGTGCGGCGTCTGATCGGCGTCGCCACGGAGCAGGACACCGAGTGCATCGTGATGGGCATGTCGACCGTCGTCGCCGGCACGCTGTACGCGCTCGACACGCTGCGCCAGGTGCCGGCCGACCACGTGGTGGACACCGTCGACGAGGCGCGCGTTCTCGCCCAGCGTCTGCTCGAGCGCTGACGCACGCCGCCGTCCGGCGGGCCGAGCTCCCGCGTCGGCACTGCGTACGAGTCGGGCGCGGTCCGGGACGCGAACCTCGCTACGGGAGCGCGAAGACGAAACACCACTCCGAGTCTATGCAACTTACTCTTCAGGGCTTGCGGCGAAGCCGCGAGCGGGTGCCCCACGCTGTACCCCACGATGGCGGGAGCGCGCCACACGCCCGCCCGGTCGCAATAGGGAGACGCTCCTACCGTCCCGCCACGAACGAGCCTCAATCAGCCGGGGCGCCCGCGAACGGTAGATCGCTTGGCGTGCCGATCCCTGGGCTTCCGGGTGCGCTCGTCGACCCGCCCGCCAGCCCCGCTCCTTGTGCCTGCAGGTTCGCGATGCCGTCGTTGCCCCGAAGCGGCCGGACCAGCGCTTTGATCTGGTCCCGACGACGCGCGGGGACACGCCGGGGAGTCGATGATCGCCATAGCGCGTCCGAACCGTGGCTGCCCCGCCAGCAGCGGGTCGGCATTCCCTGTCAGAAGAACTCTGGCCTTGCCGTTGACGCCTTCGACAACGCCGCAAACTGCCCCCGGGCCCGGAAACCAGTTCAGGACCAGGAGCCTCCGGGCCTCCGCGGCGCGGACCTCGTCGATCGCCTTGGAGAAGTGGCTCATGACGTGGAAGCGGTCGAGCACCTGCACCGCCTGCCGGGCGCGGTCAACGACCACCGTCAGGTAGGGCTTTCACATGTCCGAGCAGACGAAGTACAGCTCCGCGCTGCGAGCGGGGCCGAGCCACCGAAGAAGCCGTCCAGCGTCTCGGCACGACGGTCTCGTCCGACCCACAGACGCCTCCGATGGCTGTCGATTTCGTAGACCAGAGTCAGGTAGCGGCGTCCGCGGCGGCGCGAGGGCTCGTTCACGCCGATGGTCTCGATGTCGTTGAGGTCGCGGTGCGCGAGTCCCCGGCCGACGGCCATGCGCACGGCCCGATAGACAGTGTCCCAGGAGGTGGGGACCCCCCCGCGACCTCCCGCCACGACAGGCGCATGTTCCACCCGGCGAGGAACCAGGCGTAGGCGCCGGTCAGTCGGCGCTTGCCGGTAGTTCACGCGATGGCCTCGACCTTCACCCGCGGCGGGGGCAGGACACGCGGCGCATCGCAAGACGAAGACCGCGGGGATGTGCCACAGAAGCACGAAGTCGAAGCGTCGTGGCGGCAGCGTGTCGTAGCCCGGGGCCGGGCGCCGGCACTGCGAGCACGTCGCGCGGGCCCCGGCACGCAACCGCACCCGGACCTCGAGGGTTAGTCGTCGTCCTCTATCGGCGGCACGGTCTCGTAGACGAACGCCGAGTGCTTCTGAATCCGATTCAGGATACTCTTGAGTTGCGTCCCGTTCTCCTTCCGCGTCACTTGGGTGCTCCAACACCAAATTGTTGCGGAATTCCGGACGAGATGCACCTCTGCCGTCGCGGTCGCGTTCTGTCGTGCGAAACGGGGTCGTCTGCCCCCCGAACGAGAGCCGGGACCGGCGTGCGCGGCGAGCAGACGCTTAGGCTGTGGGGTCTGACGATGAGTTCGATTTCCGCCCACAGATTCTGCAGAAGACTCCGAACGTAGAGCAGACTCGGTGGTACAGAGGATGACGGAATCTCAAATGGGAGCGCGTCTATGTCTCTATTGGCGTTGTGCGGCGCGAAGGACGAACTCGCGATCAGGAGAGTGCTACTTAGCGAAATCGCCTATCAGGCCGTCGACGGGGTGTTCGCTGGCCAAGAGGCGGCGTTTCGTGCTGGTGAGGAAAGACCTTTCGACCAGAACTGGCAGAACGAGGACAATGAGATCTCCACAACTCCCATTCCCGAGAATGTGGAGGTGTTCAACCGGATCACACAGGCGCCCGATGCAGCCCTTGAACCGGTCGGAGACATCGGAGAGATCCGGGCTCTGGCCATGAGGCCAGAGATGGGTGCCCGGATCTTGGTGCAGGTGTTCGCACCGGTCCAGGTCCTCAGTAGAGGCAATCTGCTCTCCTTGATCTTGATGGAAGCGGGAACCTACACGCGACTAGAGGCGCCCGGGTTCCAATTGGGGGACAAGCTTGTCTGCATCATCGAAGACGGCCTGATCAAGTTCCGTAGTCTTCACAACCTCGGCCGTGTGATCGATACGTCGCGAATCTTCAGGGCCGCGACCGACAATGAGATCGTGGCCTTCGCTGACACGTACGCGGCCCTGTTCGAGTTCGACGATGTAGGTCATTTCGTGGACAGATCCAGCCGAAATGCTCGGAAGTACATGGCGTCGTTGGCGAGCAGCGGTGTGTTGCAGGACCACACCGCAACGTCGCTGCGAGATGCATCGGAGCCGACCGGATTGACGATCACGGTCCGGAATGACAGAATCGTGATGCCAAGCAATGGTGGAGAGATCACGGAGCTGATGCGCTTTCTCAACGACGGCCGCTACGTTGGCCCTGTATCGCGACAGGCGTTCATCACGAATTCGCGTCGGCCCGCGTTCTAGCTTTGCTGCCAGGGGGACACTTTTCGATCAGGATGTACTCTGCAAGGCGACCAACTTGTAGGGTCTCGCCGGTCTTGTAGATGCGACGTTGGGTGATGAGAATATGGGATACGCATCCCACCTCCGTTACCTTGTAGAAGTGGTAGCCGAAGAAGACGAGGAGCGGGTTGAAGTGATAGCCGTAGCCGATGGCAACGATCAGGCAGAACAGGAGGCTGACTATGATCCACACGTACCAATTGTAAGTGGACAGATCTCTGGTGATGAGCGGCAGCATATAGATGAGAAGGAGCCCGAGAACCTCTTGGTCAGCCGTCTCGACGGTAGCGGTCCGATAGGACATGGACTCTAGTCGCGTTTTGGCAAAGTGCAGTAACAAGTCGCACAGGAGCACTAGTGCCGCACAGATGGCGAGGAACCATGCGGCGTGGCAGCAGTTATCGTTGAGCGCCGATACGACTGCGTAAGTGAGGAGGATCGGTGCGAACGCAGTGGACATCAGTAGGAGCTGCGCGAACTTGCTCATGGCGGGGTCTACTTCCAGTGCGCCGGATCCAGCCCGAGATCCTTGAGGTGCTTCAGCGCGACCTTGCGAACCGCCGCGCTGACATCCCGCTTCTTGATCCCGTGGGCAACCTGCTCAAACATCGGGCACCTGTGCGGCACGATGGGGTTGTCGTCGCCGCACAGGGTGCCGCCAGCCCGGCGCAGGTCTACCTCCTCCGATGCGGTCTTCCAGTCTTCAACGGCGAGCTTGGTGTCCGTCAGGCGGCCAATCATCTTGCCGATCGCGGTTAGACGCTCGACGGCGGCTCGGTGGCCGGTCAGGGCATCGTTGTGGGCGATGAGCGCGGCGCCGACCGCTTCGTGATCGGACATTGGAGCGATTGTACTCCGGAGACGAACGAACAGCGAAACAAGGGCTGTTCGCGTAGCTCATCTAGGCGCCCCATTCGTTCAGGAGCCGTACGCGGGGGTCGAACAGGTCTGACTGCGCGTAGGCCGCCTCGTCTTGACGTCGGCGGCGCCTGCGGCTGCGGCCTCCCCTGGATCCTTGGACCACGTCGAAGCCCAAGCCTTCCCGGCCTACTGCGGCGCGGTCACGAACTCCGCCCAGCGGTTCATCAGGTCGCGGCGCTTCTCCAACACGTCGGACCGGGCGTACGACCGCTCCACCGCGCTTCCCACCTGGTGACCCAGCGTTGCTTCCGCGACCGCGTCGGGACCTTTGTCGGCTCGCTGGCCCGACCGCGGAACGAGGAGCGGAAGCCGTGCACCGTGCAGCGGTCGCGGCAGAGCCGCTTCACGACGTACGGCAGAGTCGTCGCGTGCATCTCCTGCCCGCGCGCCAGGGGCCGGGAAGCACAGGCGGCCGAGCTACGCAGGTTCCTCGCACGCTCGAGGGGCTCGACGGAGGCAGCCGACAACGGGACCCGGCGCTCACCGCGACCCTCATGCCCTCGGCCGGTAGGCGCCACTCCGCTGCCTACATGTCCATCTCGTTTCCAGGTGGCACCTCGCGCCACGCCCGATCGAACCGCAGTCAGCACCGTGAACGGAGGACGCGTCTTCACCGCCTCGCTCGTCCTTGAGACCTCGATGACGTGCAACGCGGCTCGCACCTCGGCGTAGGGCAGCGCCGCGTGGGGCTTCGTCGCTTTCGGGGCCGCGGGAACCGCCGCGCCGATGCCCTCTGCACCGTTTGAACTTCAGGTGCACTCGGGCCACGCCCATGCCAGCGGCGCCCGGATCCGTCCGTGAAGCGTCGGCCTGGTGGCCCGTTTTCTCGGACATGACCGGGGCCACGATGACGCGCACGTCGGAGCGGCGGATCTTGTCGAGGCGCCGGTCCAGGATGGAACGGCAGTATCACTCCAAGGCGCGACGCCGGTTCACGGGTCCGAGTCCTTCCAGTCCGCCCCGCCTCGACCCGCTCGTATGCCGTGCGGAACGTGGGGCCCGGCGACGGCCGCACGGCCGCCGTCGGGTCACCACCGCGGGGCGCCACCTGAACAGTTGGCGGATTCTGCTGCAAGCGCGTCGGCGAGCCCGACGTACGGGTACCGCCGAGCCGAGGTCGCGACGCTTGCCGTCGACCGTCAACCGCTGCACGCAGTTGCGGCTCCGGCTGCCGGGCTCCGCGACGAGGAAGAGCGTCCCGCCGTCGTCGTGACGTCCTGGCCGCAAGGTCGGGATCTGCTTGGCTCTGAGTCGTCCTGCCACCGCGATCTCCGCCAAGAAGCCACCCCACGAACATACCACGTTGGGAGCTGGAAAGCGGACTATCCACGGAACGGCTCGGACCACGGATCGCCTAGCAGACCGGAGAGCGCTCAATAAACCGGACTCTCTCGGTGTTCGGCAGCCGACCTCGGAACACTATTGGGGTTCATGGTAGCGCGAAGACGAACAGATTGTTGCCGCGGCTCGGCCTGAGCTCCGGGGTCAGGCGCATGTTGTCCTGGGAGCTGAGCGACGAGCCCGTGCTGGCGGCGACGTACTGCACCCCGTCGACGGCGTAGGTGATCGGGAAGCCGGTGACCATCGAGCCGAGGTTGATCTCCCAGAGCACCTCGCCCGTCTCTTGGTCGAGAGCGCGGAAGCGGCCGTTCCCGTCCCCGCCGAAGACGAGGCCGCCGCCGGTGGCGACCA
Source organism: Pseudomonadales bacterium (assembly GCA_022827245.1). Classification (GTDB taxonomy): domain Bacteria; phylum Pseudomonadota; class Gammaproteobacteria; order Pseudomonadales; family Azotimanducaceae; genus VXNE01. Next base: position 22,614 of record JAJDTI010000090.1, read on the forward strand.
GCGACGTCGTGCCCGCGCGCTGCTCGTAGACCCAGGCGATCTCGCCCGTCTCGACCGAGATGGCCTGCACGGTCCCGACCTGCTCCGTTCCCGGAGCGATCTGGTCGCGCTTGGCGATGGCGTAGAGCCGTCCGCCGCGCGCGCGGCTGGCCATCATGCGGGCGCAGGTGTTGCGCAGCGGGAAGTACATCAGCCCGGTCAGCGGGCTGTAGGCTCCCGCTTCCCAGTCCTTGCCGCCGGTGACGTACGCGGGGCAGACGAGGTTCTCCTGGCCCTCGCGGGTGAAGACGAGCTCCGCGTTCTCGGTCACCGCCCCGGTGGCGCCGTCGATGTGCGACACGACGTTCTGGGCCACCGTCGGCGTCGCCCACAGGAACTCGCCGGTCGCGCGATCGAGCGTGTAGACGATGCCGGTCTTGCCGGGGATGCCGGTCACCACCCGCCGCTCTTCGCCGGGCCGGAGCCGCGGATTGATCCAGGTGACGAGCGCCGGATCGGGGCGCACCGCGGTGTCGATCAGCAGTCGCTCGAACGGGTGGTCGAGGTCCCAGTGGTCGTTCAGGTGCTGGTAGTGCCAGACGATGTCGCCCGTGTCGGCGTCGAGGGCCAGCGTGGAGTTGTGGTAGAGGTGCGTGTTCTCGATGCCGCCGAGAAAGAACTTCGGGGCCGGCGAGGTGACCGACGTCCCGATGTAGACGAGGTTCAGCTCCGGGTCGAAGGCCGGCACCATCCACGCGCCGACGTGTCCGCGCTCCTCGAAGGGCACGCTGCCCCAGGTCTCGTTGCCCGGCTCGCCCGGCCCCGGAATCAGCCGCCGGCGCCACAGTTCCGCGCCCGTCGCCGCGTCGTGGGCGACGATCACGCAGGCGTGGGGACCGCCCCGCGGGTCGCAGCTCCGGCCGGAGATCACCTTCCCGTTGGCGATGATCGGGCCCGAGGTCTGGTTGGCGGGGTGCACCCGGTAGTCGAGGATCTCGGTCTCCCAGACCAGCTCGCCGGTTGCCGCATCGAGGGCGAAGACGTAGTCGTCGCCGCTCGTGTCGATGATCAGGTTGTCGTGGATGGCGAGGTTGCGGTTGGTGTCGACCAGGCTCCCGATCATGTAGTCGGCCAGGTCGTCCGGCCGGTCGCGGCGGTACTCCCAGAGGAGGTCGCCGGTGACCGCATCGAGCGCCTGGATGACGTCGCGCGGGTTCGGCATGTACATCACGCCGTCGCGGACCAGCGGCGTTCCCTGCTGCAGGCCGGCGCTCAAGCCGCGCGTCCACACCATGCGGATCGTGCCGACGTTGTCGCGGTCGATCTGGTCGAGCGGGCTGTAGCCCCACGAGTCGAGCGTCCGCCGCCACATCAGCCAGTCCTCGGGGGGCGGATCCTGCAGCACGGCGTCGGTGACGGGTGTGATCCGGGCCGGCTGCGCGCCGGCCGGGGCGGCGGCGATCGTGAAGGAAGTCAGCGTAGCCAGCACCGTAGCCGCCGCGATCGTCGTGATCGCGCGCGCGGTCTCGATTCGTCGGTCCATCGTCGCTCTTCTCCGGACTCGCTCTTCTCCGGGGTCGCTCTTCTCCGGGGTCACGCGTTGACAGCCGGAAGGCCGGCCACAGACCGGGCACACCGGGCGAACGCGTGTCACGAGCCGAAGACATCGTCCACCGCGACGACGAGATCCGGCACCGCAGTCGCGGACATCTCGTCGCCCCGCTGCCAGGTCCCCTGCTTCGCGTATCCGTCGGGGCCGGGCTCGGTGTATACGGTGGCGGTGTCGGCCTCCCCGGACCGGTCTACGCTCATCATAGCCGCTCGACACCCGCGGTCGCGGCGCAGGTAGAATCGGCCGTTCGGCACCGTTCGGCACCGTTCGGCTCGGCGGCGCGCTGCAACGCGGGCGCGGCGGAGCAGGAACGGCGCCACTCACAGGAGCACCGTCATGCATCGATCCCGGCCCGCCGCTTCCGTCGCTTGGTTCACGCTCTTCGTCGTCGTCGCCGCTGTTGCCCTCGCGCCCTCCGCTGCCGGGGCGCAGACTGCCGCGGAAATCGTCCCCGTCACCGACGCCATGCTCCAGGACCCGGCGCCCGAGGAC
>JAJDTI010000048.1 GCA_022827245.1 Pseudomonadales bacterium
GCGCGGTTCCGCCGCACGGCCTTTGGTGATACGGTACGCCGCTTTTCCCATTCCGGCAGGATCCGATGAGCGCCAGGACGGACCGCTACGACCCCGAGCGCGTCGAGCGCAAGTGGCAGGAGGAGTGGGACCGCCGCGGCACCAATCTCTTCACCGACGAAGACCTCCGGGCCGCCGAGGACCCCTACTACAACCTCATGATGTTCCCGTACCCGTCCGCGGAGGGGCTGCACATCGGGAACGTGTACGCATATGTCGGCGCGGACGCGAACGGCCGGTACTGGCGGCTGCGCGGCAAGGACGTGTTCGAGCCCATGGGCTTCGACGCGTTCGGCATTCACGCGGAGAACTACGCCCTCAAGGTCGGCACCAACCCGAACGACCTCATCCCGCGGAACATCGCGAACTTCACGCGCCAGTTGAAGCGCTTCGGCGGCATGTACGACTGGAACCACACGGTCGACACGACCGACCCGTCGTACTACCGCTGGACGCAGTGGGTGTTCCTCAAGCTCTTCAAGGGCGGGCTGGTCGAACGTCGTAAGGCGCCGGTCAACTGGTGCCCCTCGTGCCTGACCGTGCTCGCCAACGAGCAGGTCATCGGCGGTCTCTGCGAGCGCTGCGAGACGACCGTCGAGCAGCGGCGCCTGCCCCAGTGGTTCTTCAAGATCACGCGGTTCTCGGAACGGCTCCTCGGCAACCTCGACACGATCGACTGGTCGGAGATCACGAAGAAGGCGCAGGCGAACTGGATCGGCCGCAGCGAAGGCGCGGACGTCACGTTCGAGGCCGGTGACGGGGTCATCGAGGTGTTCACCACCCGCCCGGACACGCTGTTCGGGGCGACGTACATGGTCCTCGCGCCGGAGCATCCGGACGTGGACCGGCTCACGACGCCCGGGCAGCGGGAGGCGGTGGACGCCTACCGCGCGGAGGTCGCCACCCGCGATCTCGTCGAGCGGCAGAAGGAACGCAAGGAGAAGACGGGCGTGTTCACGGGCGGTTACGCCGTGAACCCGACCAGCGGCCGGGAGATCCCGGTCTGGATCGCGGACTACGTCCTGATGGGCTACGGCTCGGGCGCGATCATGGCCGTGCCGGGCCACGACCAGCGGGACTTCGACTTCGCCACCGCGTTCGGCCTGCCGATCGTGCGGGTCATCGCCGGTCCCGGCGAGGACGCGTCGACGCCCCTCGCCGAGGCGTACGCCGGCGATGGCGTGATGGTGAACTCCGGCCGCTTCGACGGACTGACCGTTGAAGCGGGCAAGCGCGCCGTGGTCGAGTGGCTCGCGAACGAGCGGGGCGCGGCGCGTACCCGGGTCAACTACCGGTTGCACGACTGGTGCGTGTCCCGGCAACGGTACTGGGGCCCGCCGATCCCGATCGTGCACTGCCGGTCGTGCGGACCGGTCCCCGTGCCCGAGTCGGAGCTGCCCGTGCTGCATCCGCACCTCGAGGACTTCCGGCCCGACGACTCCGGCATCAGCCCCCTTGAGCGCGCGACGGACTGGTACGAGACGACCTGCCCGAGGTGCGGCGGCGCGGCGCACCGCGAGACGGACGTCACGGACAACTTCCTCTGCAGCGGCTGGTACTTCCTGCGTTATCCCAGCGCCCTGCGCGACGACACGGCCCTCGACCCCGAGCTGACGCGGAAGTGGCTGCCCGTGGACAGCTACATCGGCGGCAACGAGCACGCCGTCCTGCACCTGATGTACGCACGCTTCCTCACCATGGCGCTGCACGACCTCGGCGTGCTCGAATTCGAGGAGCCGTTCGACCGGTTCCGCGCGCACGGCCTGCTCATCAGCGACGGCCGCAAGATGTCGAAGAGCAAGGGCAACGTGGTGCTGCCGGACGAGATCGTGGCCCGTTTCGGCGCGGACACGATGCGGCTCTACCTCCTGTTCCTCGGCCCCTACGAACACGGCGGCGACTGGCAGGACAAGGGCATCCAGGGCCCGTACGGCTTCCTCAACCGTCTCTGGCAGAGCGCCGCCGACGCCGTGGAGGGGGACCCGGACCCGGCGGTCGACCGGGCGCTGCACAGGACCATCCGCCAGGTCACGGAGCAGGTCCCGGCGCTGCAGTACAACACCGCCATCGCGGCGATGATGGAGTACCTGAACGCGGTACGCGCCGGCGGGCGTACGCCACGGCGGTCGGAACTCGAACCGCTCCTGGTCATGCTCGCGCCGTTCGTCCCGCACGTCGCCGAGGAGCTGTACGCCCGGTTCGGCCACAACGAGAGCATCTTCGAGGGCGCGGCGTGGCCGACGTGGGACGAGGGCAAGCTGGTCGAGGAGACCGTGGAGATCGCAGTGCAGGTGAACGGCCGGCTCCGCGGCCGCATCTCCATGGCGGTCGGCGCGGACGAGGCCGCCGTGATCGCCGCCGCGACGGAGAACGAGAACGTGGCCCGGCACCTGGCGGACAAGACGCTGCGCAAGACCATCGTCGTCCCCGACAAGCTCGTCAACCTGGTCGTGGGATGACCCGCGGGCACGGCGCCGCGCTGGTGATGACCGCGGGGCTGTTGGTCGCCGCCTGCGGCTTCCACCTGCGCACCTGGGACCTCGCGGGGCTCGAGCGCGTGCAGGTCGTGGGGGGAGACGCCCCGGTACTGCGCCGCGAACTGACCCGGGCGCTGACGCAGTCCGGCGTCGTGCTGACCGAAGCGCGCGGCGACGCCGACGTGGTCGTCGAGTTGTCCGACGAACGGGAGTCCCGGCGCACGGCGTCGGTCGGCGGCGGCGCGCGGGCGGCGGAATACGAGATGAGCCTCGCCGTCTCCTTCGGTGCGCAGGACGCCGAGGGTGAGGAACTGGTCCCGACCCGGACGCTACGCGCCGAGCGCACCTATCGCCTCGATCTCGACAACCTCATCGGCAGCCGCGAGGAGGAGACCCTGATCGTCCGCGAACTGCGCGCGGACCTCGTGCAGCGCATGGTGCGCAGCCTTGGACGGGCCGCCGAGCGCGTGCGCGGCGCCGAAGCGCCGGACGCCGGCGCGTAGGGGACGTCGCGTGCAGGTAAGACCCGGAGACCTCCAGCGCCGGCTGGGTGAAGGCCTCGCGCCCGTCTACCTCGTCTCCGGCGACGAGACCCTGCTGGTGCAGGAAGCCTGCGACGCCATCGTCGAGTCGGCGCGGCAGCGTGGGCACGGCGAGCGCAACGTGGTCGAAGGCACGCCCAAGGTCGACTGGAGCGGCGCGTTCGCGGCGGCCGGGAACCTGTCGTTGCTCGCGGAGCGGCGCATTCTCGACGTGCGCCTGCCGCCCCGGGGGTTCGACCGCCAGGCGTCGGATGCCTTGCGCAAGTACGTCGCCGCCCCGTTCGAGGACACCGTGCTGCTCCTGCGTACGGAGCGCCTCGAAGCCCGGCAACGCTCGAGCGCGTGGTTCAAGGCGATCGACGCGGCGGGCGTCGTCGTGCTGGTCTGGCCCCTCGGCGCGCGCGAACTGCCCCGCTGGCTGGGCGGCCGCTGCCGCGCGGCCGGCCTCGAACTCTCCCGCGACGCCCTGGCGCTGCTCGCCGAGCGCGTGGAAGGGAACCTCCTCGCCGCCGTGCAGGAGATCGAGAAGCTCAAGCTCGCCGGGGTGCGTTCTCCGGTAGACGCCGACACGCTGGCGGACGCGGTCGGCGACGCGTCGCACTTCGACACCTTCGAACTGATCGACGCGGCCTGTGCCGGGGAGGCCCGGCGCGCGCGCAAGATGGTCCGCGTGCTGCGCCAGGAGGGCGTGCCGGTGTTCATGATCCTCGGTGCGCTCGCGAGCCAGCTACGCAACGCGTTGCGCCTGGCGGGCGGCGAGCGGCTGCGGCTGCCCCCGCGGCGGGCCCGTACGCTGGAACGCCTCGCCGGACGGATGGGCAAGGCCGGCCTGGAGGCGGCCGTGTCCGAGTGCGCCCTGCTCGACCTGCAGGCCAAGGGGATGCTCCGCGGGGACGCGTGGCAGTCCCTGGAGCGGATCGTGGTCGCCCTCGCCGGTGCATCGGTCGGTGGGCTCGAGGCGGAACTCGACTACCTGCGTCATACGTGACCGCCTCGGGCGCCGCGGCGCCGGGGAGCGCGCCTCGGCCGCTGCTGGCGGATCCGGACTTCCTGCGCCTGTGGCTGGCCGGTGCGTGCGGGGCGACGGCGCGGTGGCTCGAGATGCTCGCGGTCGGCATCTTCGTGTTCGAGGTCACCGGATCGCCACTCCTGGTGGCCGCGATGCTGATGCTGCGCATGCTGCCGCTGGCCCTCTTCGGCGCGTTCAGCGGGGAGATCGCGAGCCGCTTCGACCGACGGCGCCTGCTGCTGGGGACCATGGGCTGTCTGACCGTCCTCTCCGGGGCGCTCGCGGCGCTCGCCCTGCTTGGCTGGCTTGAGGTCTGGCATGTGGCGGTCGGGGCATTCCTGACGGGCATCGCCTGGGCGATGGACTTCCCCGTGCGGCGGACGCTGCTCGCGGACGTCGCGGGCGGCGCGCGCCTCGGTGCGGCGATGAGCCTCGATACGGTCGCGAGTTCCGGGACGCGCATGGCGGGACCGCTGCTCGGCGGCGGGCTCTACGCGGCCGCGGGCATGGACGGTGCGTTCATGCTCATGGCCGTGGCCCAGGGCTTCGCGGTGCTGATTCTGCTTGGCCTCCCCGCGGCGGTGCGACATGCATCCACGCGCGCCGCGGGCGTCGTGGGGGCCCTGCGCACCGCGCTGTCCGAACTCCGCGGACTGCCAACGGTCCAGGGGATCCTGGCGGTCACCGTCGTGTTCAACGTCTGGTGCTTCCCGGTGATCTCCATGGTGCCGGTGCTGGGTGCGGAGCAACTCCGGCTCGGGCCGTTCGAGGTCGGCGTGCTGGCGAGCATGGAAGGGCTCGGGTCCCTCCTCGGCGCACTGGGGCTCGCGGCGTTCGCCCGCCACGGACAGTTCCGGGCGCTGTTCGTCCTGAGCGTGCTGCTCTACCTGGTGGTCGCCGTCGGTTTCGCGAACGCCACCGACGCCCTGCTCGCCGGAACGCTGCTGTTCGTGCTCGGCCTGTCGATGGCGGCGTTCGCGGCCATGCAGAGCACGCTGACGATGCTGAGCGCGCCCGACGCCAGCCGTCACCGGATGATGGGGCTGCTGTCCGTGTTCATCGGCACGGGACCGATCGGCTTCGCGCATCTCGGGCTGCTCGCGGCGTGGCTCGGCGCCGCCCCGGCGTGCACGATCGTCGCGCTCGAAGGACTCGTGGCGCTCGCGGTGGTGGCGGCGAAGTGGCCGCTGCTGCGACGGGGCGAGCGGCGGGCCGTCAGTTGACCCGCGTCGCGGCCGGTCGTCAGTTGAC
>JAJDTI010000093.1 GCA_022827245.1 Pseudomonadales bacterium
TCGCGGTGTTCGAGCTCCGCGGCGGGTTCCAGGGTGACGGTCAGGCGCGGCCTGTCGGACATGAGGGAAAGTCTATTCGAGGTTGCGGCGGCGCTCCACCCAGCGGCCGAGCCGATACGCGACATAGGTCCAGGCCGCGACCGAAGCGAGGAGAAACAGCAGATCGGCGTCCATCGTCGTCCTCCGGTTCCGCTGGTTCCCCGAGCATAGGGTAGTTTCTCGTCGAGATGCCGGAATTCGTGACGGCGCGGCGGTCTCCCACACGCGATGGAGCCCGAGCGATAACGGCAGCACCCCGCATGGGGGGGAGCGTGGGGCGATGAGGATCGATGCGAAAACATTTCGTTCGATTTGCCGGGTTCGCTCTCCACGAGATCGTGTTTCCGCGGCGCACCGTTTCCCGGAAATCTTTTCCACGATGAGGCTTGATCGGGTTCCGGTTTGTTTCCATCCTGCGCGTCGCCATCCCGGCTGGCGGCGCCCGACAGGTTCGCGATTCAAGGGGGGAAACGACCGATCGCGACGCAACCGACCGCCGTCGAACCGGCCGTGAGCGCGGCTCCGAACGGCGTCGCCGCCCGCCTGGTCGCGCTGCCCGGGTTCGTGACGCCCGAGTGGCTGCGCGAGAACCACCACCTGATGAAGGCGGACCGGCGCCGACTGGCATCGGCGCTGGCCGACGAGTATGCGGGCTGGCCGGCGGACGGCTCGGACGAGGCGGCGTTCTGGCGGGCGGTGCACGAATACGCCGGGCGCTGGAGCTGGTTCCTGTGGCTGTTCGAGGCGCGCATCCTGAAGACCTTCGGGCGGGCGAAGGCGGCGAAGAAGCAGCTCGCGCCGCGGCTGCTGAACGCCTGCTGGGACCGGGCGCTGGTCCTGCGGCCGCCCGCCCCGGGCGAGACGGAGCCCCATCTGCTCGAAGCGCTGGAGACGCTGTGGCAGGCGGGCGAGCACGGGCTGGTCGCGCAGGCGGTCTGGGTCCTGTCCTGCCTGGAGGAGCCGGAGAGCCGCTCGATGGTCTCGTACTGGCTGTCGGAGCCGGAGATCGACGCCCTGGTGGGGGATGCGGTCCGCCGCGCCCGCGTGGCCGAACGCCCGGATCGGGCGGACCTTGAGGAGCGGCTGCGCGGCGAGACGGCGGGGTCGCATCTGGAGAAGCTGGTCGAGCGCGCGGACGCGGAATGCCGCACGCTGGAGAAGGAGATCGCCGAGCGCTGGGCCGGTCTGCGGAAACATGTCGCCGGCAGCGCCGATTTCAACTCCGCGGCGGACGAGCTGTCGTACCTGCTGTTCGACCTCGACATGCGCGCCGACGAGCATGACGGGATCGCCGGGGCGCGCGACGGCGCGAGGGCGCGCTGCCGCCATGCCGGGCTGCGCGCGCTGCTGGAGGGCGCGGTCGATGCCATGCCGGAGACGCTGGCGGAGGACGCGCCGGCGGTGAGGGAGCGCATCGGGGCGCTGCTGGAAGGGGGCGTTCCCCTCGGCTTCCCCGATCCCGAGTGGCGGGACTGCCGGGACCGGGCCGAACGTGTCCGCGCCGCGCTCGCCGAGCCGGACGAATACGAGCTCGCGCTCAGGGACGCGTCGCGGCGCTATGCCGAGACGCCGAACGCCGCCAACCGGGACGCGCTGCAGGCGGCCGCGGCGGCGGAGCGCGACAATCCGCGTTCGACCGAACCGGCGATAACCGCGCTCGACGGCATCGCCGCCTGCCTCGCCGGCCTTGCGGAGCGCTTCGGCACGGTGGCCGAACGGAACGCGGCCGAGATTCCGGCCCCGGACCCCTTGCCGCGCGATCCCGGGCGCGCGTATGCGGCGGAGATTGCCGAGGCGCGGGCGGCGGTGCGCGACGCGGAGGCGCGCATCGTCGAGCTGGAGCGGGCGCTCGGCGAGGCGGCCGGGGAGAGGGACGCGCTGCGCGGCGAACGGCACCGGCTGCTGGAACGCATCGCCGCGCTGGAGGGGACGGACGGCGGGCCCGCCCCGGATCCGCCGCCGCTCGGGAGCTACGCCGACCTGCCGGCCTGGGCGGAGACGCATCTCGCCGGCCGGGTGGCGCTGGCGGGGCGCGCGCTGAGGTCGCTCAAGGGCGCGCGGTTCGACAACGTGGCGCTGGTCGGCGAGGCGGTCGCGCTGCTCGGCACGGCCTATTGGCGGATGAAGACCGAGGGCGGCCGGGAGCTGCGCGAGGCCTTCGAGGGCGCGCTGCGCGCGCTCCGCCTGCAGGAGACGTCGAGCGGCAGCCGCGACCGCCAGGCCAAGGCGCGCGACGACTTCACCGTCGAGTGGCAGGGCAGGAGGCTGACCCTCGACCGGCACCTCAAGAACAACGCCGGGACGCGCGACCCGAGGCGCTGCCTCAGGATATATTTCGCGTGGGACGACGCCGCGCAACGGGTGGTGATCGGCCATCTGCCGGGACACATGAAGACGCTCGACACGTAAGACGACACAGGCGTTTCGGTAGATTGCTATGCGTGGTCATGGGATGCGCCCGCTCGTCAATGTCCGCCCTCGCCCCGGCCTGTGACCCGGGCGCGCCGCCTGCCGGGTTCGCCCATGCTCGTGCTGAGAAACATTG
>JAJDTI010000060.1 GCA_022827245.1 Pseudomonadales bacterium
CGCATCGGCAAGATCGCCTTCGAGGAACCGGCTTCGTCGCTGCTCGTGGTCGACGGCGGCGAACCGCTGCTGGTGGCGTCGATCGGTGCGGGCGTGCAGGTGTTCGAACTCCGTACGGGGAAACGACGGCACGTCGTCGACACCGGCGGCAGCGGCCGACTGCTGGCCTACTGAGGGGGCCGTGGAGCACTCTCCCATGCTGGCCGTCGCGGGGGGCTTCGCCGTACTCCTCGGGTCTGCCGCGTGGGGCAAGTTCCGCGACGCGGCGGGGTTCGAGGCGATCCTGGCGGACTACCGGCTGTTGCCCGGATCGCTCGTGCGTCCGGCCGCGGCCGTGGTTCCCTTGGTGGAGGCGGGCCTGGCCGCGGCGTGGATCGTCGCTCCGTGGCGCGACGACGCGGCGCTGCTCGCGAGCGTCGCGACGGCCGCGTTGATGATCGGCTACGGGGCAGCGATCACGGCGAACCTGGCGCGTGGACGCTCGTGGATCGACTGTGGGTGCGGCGGCGGCGAACAGCTCTCCTGGATCCTCGTCGGGCGCAACGCGGCGCTTGCCACGTTGGCGCTCGCTCCGCTCGCGCTCACCGGCGCCGGCAATCCTGCCTGGGGAGATCTCGCGATGGCCCTGCCGGTGTTCGCGGCGGGCGCGTGCCTCTATCTCGCCACCGGCGCGCTGGGGGCCAACGCCGCCGCGATGCGGCCGTGGGCGGAAGACCCGTCGTGAGCGGCGCCCTCGTCCTCGACGTGCTGCTCTGGGTGGTGGTGGGCGTGCTGACCCTCGCGGTGCTGGCCCTGGCCCGGCAGGTGGGGGTGCTGCACCAGCGGGTCGCCCCCGCCGGCGCCCTGATGCCGACGCGCGGGCCGAAGATCGGCGAGTTGACGGAGACGGTGGAGGCCGAGGACCTGGCCGGCAGGCGGGTCGGCATCGGCGGCGCCGCGCAGGATGCCAACACGTTGGTACTCTTCGTGTCGCCCACGTGCCCGGTGTGCAAGTCGCTGCTGCCGGCGGCGAAGTCGCTGGCGTCCGCGGAGGGGCTGCAACTCGTGTTCGCGAGCGACGGCTTCGACACGGAGCGGCATCGCGCGTTCGCCGGGGACGTCGGGATCGCGCGGTTTCCGTACGTGCTCTCGCAGGCGCTCGGCATGCGCTACGGCGTGAGCCGGCTGCCGTTCGCCGTGCTGATCGGCGAGGACGGGGTGCTGCGGGGACGCGGACTGGTCAACACGCGCGAGCACCTGGAGAGCCTGCTGGAGTCCTGGCGTACGGGTGTCGCCACGCTGCAGGACTATGTACTCGGGACGGAGGCGATGGGGGGGACGGACGGTGTCGCCCGTTACGACCCCGCGGCGCCCGAGCCTTTCCCCCGGAGGGAGGAGACAGGATGAACGACATGGACGCTGGCAAGGCGAAGGTGGCGCGCTGGTTCGACTCCGTGACCCGGCGTACCACGACGGGGCTCGCGGAGCGCACCTCGCGCCGCGGCTTCCTCGGTCGCATGGGCGGTGTCCTCGCCGGTGCGGGAACGCTGCCGCTGCTTCCCGTGGAACGGGCATTCGGGGCGGAGGAGGCGGACGATGCGCCGATGCCGGAGGGCGACGCGCCGGAGATGGCGGGCCTTGCGGAGTTCGGCGACCCGCAGAGCTGCGACTACTGGCGCTACTGCGGCCTTGGGGGCACCTTGTGCGCCTGCTGCGGGGGCAGCGAGAGCACCTGCCCGCCGGGCGCCGAGCCTTCGCCGATCACCTGGGTGGGTACGTGCCGCAACCCGGTCGACGACCGGCAGTACCTCATCTCCTACAACGACTGCTGCGGGAAGGCGGTCTGCCCCCGGTGCTTCTGCCATCGTTCCGAGGGCGCGAAACCCGTCTACTTCGCGAGCAAGAGCAACAACATCCTGTGGTGCTTCGGCGTCGAGAGCCACGCCTACCACTGCACCGTCGCGGCCGTGATCGGCGAGGTCACGGAGGAAGCGGCCGGGGAGGCGGAAGCGACGGGATGACCGCGTTGCCCGCGCCCCGGTATGTAGTCCTGGCGTTCGTGGGATTGCTGGTCGGGGTCGCGCCGGCGGCGGACCAGGGAGGAACGGCGGCCGACGGCGCAGCCCGCGTGGACTATCTGCTGCACTGCTCCGGCTGTCATCGACCGGACGGCGCGGGGGCTCCTCCGGAGGTACCGTCGCTCAGGGGCCCCATCGGAGAGATCGTCGGCACCCCCACGGGCCGCGACTACGTAGCCCGCGTGCCCGAGGCGGCGCAGGCGCCGCTCGACGACGAGGATCTTGCACGCGTGTTGAACTGGATGCTGCGCGAGTTCAGCGCGGCAACGTTGCCGGCCGGATTTCGGCCTTTGGATGCGCAGGAAGTCGGCGCCGCCCGCAAGCGCATCCTCACGGACCCGTTGCGCGCCCGCGCGGCGATCGCGGGGCGATACGAAGCCGTGGGCGCCCATGGCTCGCGCTGAGGCGCCGCCGCCGGCCTCGTCCCCATTCGGTTCGCGATGAGCGCGAGATGATCGGCGGCCTGGTCGGGGAAATCCGGGAGGACCTGGGCTCGGCGAAGGCGATCCCCGCCCTGTCGGCCGGCGCGACGTCCGGACTGGGCCTGCTCGTCTCGCACGTCGCGTTCGCGACGCTCGTCTTTTCCGGACCCCTCGCGCCGTACGCCTCCCAGGGCATCGGTCTCGTCTTGTTCGGCTGCTTTGCCGGCTGCCTGATCGTCGCGCTGGCCGGGGGCTACCGCGGCGCGATCGCGGGATTGTCTCCGGCGCTCGTGATCGTGATGGCGCACGTCGGCTCCACGATGGACGCCGAAGGGCACGCGCGCTTCGTCACGACCGTGGCCGCGCTCGTGATCGGAGCAGCGGGCACCGGCGCGTTCTGCGTCCTGGTGGGCAGGTTCGGCCTCGCCAACGTCGTGCGCTTCATCCCCTATCCCGTGGCCGGCGGGTTCGTCGCGGGGATCGGGGCGGCGGTGTGCCTGGCGGCGATGTCGATGATGGGGGCCGGACTGCACTGGAGCGGCGTTCCGGTCCTCTTCGAGCCGGCCGTGCTCGCGCGCTGGGCGCCGGGCGTGCTCTTCGGCGTGGCGCTCTACTTCGCGATGAAGCGCTGGCGGAATCCGCTCATCCTGCCGCTCAGCGTGGTGCTCGCGGTGGGCGGCTACCAGGTCGCCATCGCCATGTCCGGCATGTCGGGGCCGGAGGCCAGGGAGGCGGGTCTCCTGTTCACGGGCACCGCCGAGGGGCGGCTGTGGCCGGCCATCGGCCCCGCGGACTTCACTTCGATCGACTGGGCCGCCCTGTCCGGGCAACTGGTCAACCTCCTCGTGCTGGTGCTCGTCGCGCTCATCTGCGTCGTGATGAGCCTCGCGGGCCTCGAGGTCGCGCTGGGCGAAGACCTGGACTGGGACCGGGAATTCCGCGCGGCGGGGTCCGCAAGCGTGGTCGGCGGCCTCGGAGGCGGGACGTTCCTCTGCATGATCGTCCCGGCGTCGTTTCGGAGCAGGCTGTTCGGTGCGTCGACCCGGGTCACGGGCGTGGTCTGTGCCGTGGTCATCGGCTCGGCGCTCGTGTTCGGCGACGGCTCGCTGGAGCTGGTGCCCGTCTCGCTGATCGGGGGCATCCTGATCTTCGCGGGGCTCGGGATGATCGAGGAAGGTCTCGTGCGCAGCTACCGCCGACTGCCGTGGTCCGAGTACGGCATCGTGGTGCTGATCTGCGTGGTGATCAACGCCCTCGGCCTCATCGAAGGGGTCGCCACCGGCATGATCGCCACGCTCGTCTTCTTCGCCCTGCGCCTCTCCCGCGTGGACCCGGTCGCCGGCAGGTTCACCGGCCTTGACCGGAGGAGCAACCGGGTGCGGCCGCCGCCGGAACGGGCGATCCTGCTGGAGCGGGGCGAGCGCATCCACGGCTATCGGCTGCGGGGGTACCTGTTCTTCGGCAGCGCCTGGCCGCTGACCGATCGGCTGAAACAGTCCCTCGCGGACGCTTCCGCTCCGACCTGCCTGATACTCGACCTGAGGGCCGTGTCGGGTTTCGACTTCTCCGCCGTGAGCGTCCTCGGCAGGTTCCTGCAAAGCGCGTCCGCCGCCGGCGTCCGGGTCGTCCTCAGCGCGTCGTCGGAGGCGCTGCAGGACGGCCTGGCGCGCAACGTGCCCGCGCCCGTGTTCGAAGAACTGGTGCTGGAACCGGACGAGGACCGGGCGCTGGAACGCGCGGAAGCGTTCGCCATCGCGGCCTGGAGGGCGGAAGCCGAGTCCGCGGACGAGCGACGCGCGTCGCTGCTGATGCGGAGCGCGGACGATCTCGAGCGCTACCTGGACAGGCAGGCGACGTTCGAGGCGTTGATGGAAGAGCTCGCGCCGTGGCTGGACGCGCGGACCCACGGGATGGGAGAGTCCCTCGCCGAAACGGACCCGTCATGTGTCGGCGTGCAACTGCTCGTCGCCGGCCGGGCCACGGTCTACGACGCGGCGGGGAACCGGCTGGAGGAGTGCGGACCGGGGGATGCGGTCTGGCCCCGCGCGGCCCGGGAAGGGAACCCGGACTCGGTCGTGGCGGACGAACCGTGCAGGACGGCGTCCCTGCGACGCGACACCTGGCGATGGATCGAGGAACACGAGGCGCCGCTCGCCCTGAAGCTGTACCGGTATCTGTTCGAGTCCTCGTAGGGGCGACCCTCGTGGTCGCCCGTCCGGGCGTCTTGTACGATCTCGAAACGGGCGCGGTTTCGCGCCAGCGGAACTGCCAACGCGACCGCCAGGTCGCGCCGGGACGGGACAAGCCCGTCCCCTACGACCCGTGCTGGGCGTCATCCGCGAGTTTGAGGCCCGTCAGCCGCTCAGCGACTCCAGGAACGCCGCGACCGTCTGGACGTGAACACCGGACGTGTCCTCCGGCCTGTTCATGAACTGGCCAAAGTGCTTGAGATCGCCGGTCAGCAGATGACTGGCGCCACAGCCGAGGGCCGCCTGAAAGACAGGCCGGTCCTTCTCCACAAGACCCGCCGGGCAGTCCAGGTCGGGCCGATGCTCGACGACCTCCAGATCTCTCAGAATGGCGCGGAGGCGATCCTCCGCCTCCGGGGCTTTCGCGCGTACGTTCCGCAGCGCTTCTTCACGGGTAAACGTGCTGGTGACGAGCGCCCAGTTGGCTTGCGCCCGGAGTTCGATGATCAACGACGCCTTGCCTCCGGGGTTGTGCGCTGCGGTGAACAGGACGTTAGCGTCGAGAAACAGCTTCACTTCGGACGGGTGACGGCATCGACGATGCGTTCGCGCTCGTCGTCATCGAGCCTGTCGGCGGCATCCCACTCCGCGATCTGCCTGTCGGCGTAGATCTCGACCTCGAGCACGACGCCTGGCTTGAGCACGATTTCGTTGCCTCTGTATTCCATGATGACGACATCGCCGCCCTTGATGCCAAGGCGCTTGCGGGTTGCGGCCGGGAGCGTGATCTGGCCGCGGTCGGATACGATCAGCGTCTGGGGCACCTGTAGGCTCGGTTGGCCGGACACTCGCACAGGCTAGCAGAGTTTCCGAATGTCGGAAATACCGTCCCTCCGACACGCCCGACCCGGAGGCGATGCCTTAACGGCCCTTGAACGTGGGCGTGCGCTTCTCGCCGAAGGCCGTGATCGCTTCGCCGTAATCCTCGGTGTAGATCATGTTCGTGATGGTCTGCTTCTCGAGTTCGAGGGTCGCCTCGAAGCCGATCTCCGCCGCGTTCTGCAGCAGGCGCTTGTGGTTGACGACGGAGAACGGGGCGCGCGTCATGATGCGCCGGGCGAGTCGCTCGGCCTCGGCGTCTTCCTCGCCCGTTGGGACGAGCCGGTTCACGAGACCGATCCGATAGGCCTCGGCGGCGTCGATGAACTCGCCGGTCAGGGCGAGCTCGCGGGCGCGGTGCAGGCCGATGCTGAGCGGCAGCAGCTTCGTGGCGGCGCCGGTGATCGTCATGCCGGCGTTGCCTTCCGGGAAGCCGAAGCGGGCGCTCTCGGCGGCCACGATCAGGTCGGAGTCGATGGCGATCTCGAAGCCGCCGCCGACCGCGAGTCCGCGGACCGACGCGATCACGACCTTGCGCGCCATGCGGATGATGCGGGGGATGGCCTGCAGACCCTCGGTGATGTCCTCGACGATGTCGAGAATGGGGTGCATCTCGCCGGTCTGGAGGAGCGGGTACTCCCTGAGGGCGTTCTTCAGGTCCTCGCCGGCGCAGAACGAATCGCCGACGCTCGAGATGACGATCGCCCTGACCTCCGGGTCGTCGGCGGCGTCCTGCAGAGCTCGCACGAAGGCGCCGAGTTCGTCCGAATCCAGTGCGTTCAGGATCTCCGGCCGGTTGAACCGGGTCCAGGCGATCCCGTCCTTGATCTCGTACAGCAGTTTCGCCATCTACATGCTCTCCTGAACCAGGTCCTGCGCCGCCTGCACGATGTCCCCGACCTGCGGCACCAACCGGCGCTCGATCCTGAGACTCGTGGGTAGCGCGACGTTCTTCGCCGCGAGCCGGCGTATGGGCGCCTTGAGGGTGCGCACAACATCGGGGGCGGCCTCGGCCACCCGCATGGCGACCTCGCCTGCGGCCCCCGCGCGCTTCATGGCCTCGTGCACGATGAGGAGCGCGCCCGTCTTCCGGACGGACGTGACTATCGTGTCGACATCCATCGGCACGAGGGTGCGCAGGTCGACCACTTCGGCGGCGATGCCCTCGCCGGCCAGCTCCTCCGCGGCCGCGAGGGCGCGCAGGACCATGCCCGACCAGGTCACGATCGTCACGTCCTCCCCGTTCCGCTTGACGTCCGCCTGGCCGAACGGGATCAGGTACTCCTCGTCCGGTATCGCTTCCTTCTCTTCGCGGATCATGACCTCCCTGTGGGTGTAGAACATCACGGGGAAGTCGTCGCGAATCGCGGTCTTCAGCAGTCCCTTGGTGTCGTACGCGGTGGACGGCATGACGACCTTCAGCCCCGGGCTGTGCATGAACAGGGCCTCGGGCGACAGGGCGTGGTCCGCCCCCTTTGCCGCCCCGCCGAGGACGGAGGCCATGACCACCACCGGCAGCGTACCGGGATGCTTCCACTCCTGGTACGCCGTGCCGAGCCGGGCGAAGATCGGGTCGAAGCAGCCCATCTGGAAGCCGCCCGTCATCACGTGGGCGATGGGCCGAAGCCCCGCCAGCGCCGCGCCGATCGCGGTCTCGATGATCGCCGCCTCGACGACCGGCGTGTCGCGGATCCGGTCACCGCCGAACTCCTCGAACAGGCCGCGTGTGCAGAGGTCCGCGCCGGCGGTGGGCGACTCCATGGTGATCACGTCCTCGCCCCACATCACCACCCGCTCGTCGCGGCGCATCTCCTCGCGGAACGCGGCGTTGATCGCCTCGCCGCAGTCGAGCATCCGCACTTTCGGTTTGGGATTCGCCGCCACCGTCCTCTCCTCCGCTTGGCCGCCTACAGCTCGGCGACCGCGTACTGGATGTACTGGTCGTAGTCGACCCTGGGCCGTTGTCTGCCGTCCGACATGGCGCGCGCGATCTCGTCCTCTACCTCCCGGTCGATCCGCTCGACATCTTCATCGGTCAGCAGACCCAGCTCGGAGAGCGTCTTGCGGAACCGGGGGATGGGATCGTTCCCGCGCGCCTCCTCGAGTTCGCCTTCGGGCCGGTACCCTTCGATGACGATCTCGCCGGGGGCCCGCTCGAAGTACGGGCTCAGGCGATAGGTCTCCGCCACGATCAGGCCCGGACCGCCGCCCGTGCGGGCCCGCTCGACGAACTCCCGGACGACCGCGTAGGTCGCCATCACGTCGTTGCCGTCCACGCTGCGCCCGGGAATGCCGTACCCGCGCGCACGGTCGGCGAGGTCGTCGAACCGGTACACCTTCGAGTAGCGCGTTCCGCCGCAGTACTGGTTGTTCTGGAGCACGAAGACGATCGGCAGCTTCCACGCGGCCGCGGTCACCATCGCCTCGTGGATGGAGCCCTTGCTCGCCGTGCCCTCCCCGAACGTGCAGACGCACACCTGGTCGGTCCCACGCATCTGCGCGGCGAGGGCGAAGCCGGTGTAGACGCCCACGTCCTCGCCGAGGGCCAGGCTGAAGCCCAGGTAGCCGCGCTCGGCATCGAAGAGGTTCCCCGAAAAGATATCCGCGAGCTCGTAGCCTTCCTTGGCGAACAGGCAGCTCGTCTGCCGGAAGTTGGGCTTGTAGGAGTCCTCGCGCCGGAGGTTCGCGCAGATCGCCGCGGGAATGGCCTCCTCGCCTTCGCCGGCGACGAAGTTGCCGAGGCTCGACCCGTGCCGGTACATCTCGTACATCGTCTCGTAGAGCTTCCTCGTCGTGACCATCGTCCGGTACATCCAGAGGAGCTTCTCTTCGGGAATGTCCATGCCGCCTCTCTCCTGCTCGCGCCGGCGCTCAGGCGCTGAATCCGCCGTCGTGGGCGATGACCTGCCCGCTGATGTAGGCGCCGGCTTCCGACGCCAGGAAGACCGTGAGCATGCCCAGTTCCCGCGTGGAACCGAACCGCTTGAGGGGAACGCTCCGGACCACGCGCCTGAAGCTCTCCTCGTGTTCCTCGCGGGAGATGTTCCAGGAGGGCACGTACCACGACTCGGTGGGACCGATGGCGCCGGGGGCGATGCAGTTCACGGTGATGTTGAACGGCGACCACTCCCGCGACAGCGCGCACGAGAACTGGTGCACGCCGGCCTTGGAGGCGGCGTAGATGGTGCCGATGTCCCCGGCGCGCAGGCCGGCGACGGAACCGATCGCGATGATCCGGCCGCTCTTCTGCTCGATCATGTGGCGGCCGACCGCGATGGCGCAGCGCACGTAGCCCTTCAGGTTGATGTCCAGCATCGCCTCCCACTCCTCCTCGAGGAGGGGGGAGTCGAAGTGCGCATCGGCGCGCATCCGCAGCGGGGAGCCGCCGTCCACCAGGATGAGCGGCTTCTTGATGTCTATGCCCGCGTTGGAGACCAGGATGTCGACCTTGCCGAACTCCGCGACGGTCGCTTCCACCATCGCGTCCACCTGCTCCGTCTGGCGCACGTCCGTCGGAATGGCCAGGCTGCGGCGGCCCCTCTCGCGGATCTCCTCGCTCGTCTGCTCGATCTCCGGCAGCACGTCCGTCGCCACGACGTCCGCCCCGGCGTCGGCGAGGGTCAGCGCGATGCCCTTCCCGATGCCGCGGGCGGCACCGGTGACGATGGCGGTGCGGCCTGCGAGGTCGAATTCCTTCAAGCTCATGCCTGCTTCCTTGGGATGGGACGGTGGCGGTGAGGCGCGAAGACCCCTTGCGCTTCATCATGCCACAGGGGTTTGCAGGGACGTGCCGATGCCCTTTTTCCCGGCCTTGAGCCGGGCCGTCGGGCATCGCGGTCAGGGAGGATCCGTGTCCTCGGTGAGGATGGACAGGTACGCGTCGTAGGCGAAGAGCCGTCCGCGGCGCTTTCCGGTGATCTCCCGAGCGATGCCGTGGCGGGCCAGCGTGTCCATGGCGGACGCGGCGGCCTGGAAGGACAGTCCCGCTTCCTTGCTGGCGACGGGCACCGACAGGATGGGGCGCGCCTTGAGGGCCTCGTGCATGCGCAGGGCGGACCCGGCGCGGCGTCCTCCTGCCTGCGCGAGCCGTTCGCGATCCTCTCGGAACAGGTCGGACAGCCGGTCTGCCGTGGACACGGCGGCTTCGGCGGTCACCTCGACGCCTTCGAGGAAGAACGCGAGCCAGGACTCCCAGTCGCCCGTGAGCCGCACGCGGTTCAACAACTCGTAGTACAGCGTCCGGTGCTCCTTGAAGAACAGGCTCAGGTATAGCAGGGGCTGGCGCAGGACCCCGGCGTCGTACAGCAGGAGCGTGATGAGCAGGCGTCCGACACGACCGTTGCCGTCGAGGAACGGGTGGATGGTCTCGAACTGCACGTGCGCCAGCGCGGCTCGAATCAGCTCGGGCACCTCGTCATCCGCGTTCAGGAATCGCTCGAGGGCGGCCATGCAATCGGGGACCGCGGTGTGGGGTGGGGGCACGAAGACGGCGTTTCCCGGTCGGGTACCGCCTATCCAGTTCTGCGAAGTCCGGAACTCACCGGGCATCTTCGAACTGCCCCGCCCCGTCGAGAGGAGCACGCGGTGGACTTCTCGAAGCAGGCGAATCGAGGGTGGCAGGCCTTCGCCGAGCAGCCGCAACCCGTGTTCGAGCGCGGCCACGTAGCTGGAGACCTCCGCGACGTCGTCGAGGGGGACCCCCGGGGCCTGGTCGAGTTCATAGAAGAGCAGGTCGGAGACGGACGACTGGGTTCCCTCGATCTGCGAGGAGAGGACGGCCTCCTTGCGTACGTACGCGTAAAGGAAGAGCGCCCGGTCGGGCAGGTGTGTCGCGATGCCGTCCAGCCGTCCGAGCGCGAGGACGGCGGCTTCGAGAGACCGCTGCAGTTGACCGTCGATTTCGGGGGGAGGACTCGGCGGCAGGGCGGCGGGGACGAACGCTTCGACGCGCTCGCCGGCCACCGTGGTCACCTCGTAGCTGCCTTGGTCTGTCCGGAGCACTACGGCCCTCGCCTATTGTCGATCACGCAATACAGACGACCCTTATTCTATCTTGGCACTGTTCTGGAAATAAGGGGCGGTGGCGCTAGCTGTCAGACGACGGTTATTTCGACTTATACCTCAAAATAGAATTATTGGCGCGCCCGTTTCGTTGCGCGAAACACTGGCGTCAAGGACCGGCCGATTACCGCACCCGCCGTCCCAGCCAGTCCTGCATCGTCTCGGACACGAGCCGGCTCGCGTCCTGCTGTACGAAGTGCCCGGCGCCGGGGATGGTCACCAGGGTGAGGTCGCGCTCCAGCCAGTCCCAGGTTCCGTTCAGGCCGCCCGGCAGCAGCGCCTGGTCGTCGAGGCCGTGGAACATCAGCACGGGAGCCTGCACCTTGGGGAACTCCGGTCCCGGCGCCATCGCGTCGCCCGAGGCGCGCGGATAGTTGGCCTTGTAGTAGTTCAGCATCGCTTCGAAGTCCGACCGTTCGAAAGCGGCGAGGTAGTGCGCCTTGGCGGTCTCGTCCCGCACCCACCCGGTCAGCGCCTCGGCGGTCAGGTAGGTGTGCGCATCGGGTTGCTGGAAGTTCCGCGCGTACTGGCTGTTCTCCTGCTGCTGGGGATTGGTCGCGAGCTCCCGGCTGAGCCCCGCCGGGTGGGGCAGGTTGAGGATCACGAGTGCGTCGACCACGTCCGGTCGCGCCATGGCGACGTTCCAGGCGATCGCTCCGCCCCAGTCGTGCCCGACCACCACCGCGGAGTCCTCGCCCTCGGCGGCGATGACGGCCGCGATGTCGGCCACAAGGTTCGGCATGGCGTAGCTCGCGACCCCCTCGGGCTGGTCGCTCAGGTTGTAGCCGCGCAGGTCGACCGCCGCGAGGCGGTAGTCCCCTTCCAGCGCCTCCATCTGGTCGCGCCACGTGTACCAGAAGTCCGGAAATCCGTGGATCGCGACGACGAGGGGGCCTTCCCCCGCGAGGGCGTAGTGGATGGAGACCCCGTCGTTGTCGGCGTACTTGTGCTCGACGCGGTCGAGAAGGTCGGCGGCGGCCATGGCGGCGGTCAGTGTAAGAGCGGCGGCGGTCGTGGTCACCTTGGTTCGCATCGGTTCCCTCCTGGGCATTCCGGCGCGCAAGTCTAAGCTGTGCCGCGGCGACTTGGTGTATTTTCGAACCGTCGCCCGCCCGGAATCCGCATGCGTCACGCGCGCCTGACCGTCGACCTCGATGCGCTCGCGGCCAACTACCGCAAGTTCCGGGCGCGCGCGCCGGACGGGGTGGCGGCGGTCGTCAAGGCGGATGCCTACGGGCTCGGGATGGAAGCGGTGGCCGCGCGGCTGGCGGCGGAGGACTGCACCCGGTTCTTCGTCGCGACCGAAGCGGAGGGGCTCGCCCTGCGGGAGACGCTTGCCGGGGACCGCGACATCTATGTCTTCTCGGGAGAGGCCTCCGCGGAAGGCCTCGTTCCCGTCGTCAACCAGCCGTCGCAGCTTCGCGCGGGGCCGGTGGCGTTCCATATCGACACGGGCATGCAGCGCCTCGGTTTCGCACCGGAGGACGTGCCGGACCACCCGGAGGTGGTCCTGCTGCTGACGCACCTGGCCTGTGCCGACACGCCGGATCATCCGATGAACGCCGTGCAGCTCGAGCGTTTCGAGACCGTCGCGGCCCGTTTCCCCGGGGTCCCGGTCAGCATCGCGAACTCGGCCGGCATCCTGAACGGCGTGCGTGGGATCGGGCGGCCCGGTATCGGCCTGTACGGCGGCAATCCCTACAGCGACCGGGACAATCCGATGCGGTGCGTCGCGACGCTGGAGGGCCAGATTCTGCAAGTGCGTCACGTGCGGGCCGGAGAGAGCGTGGGCTATGGGGCGTCGCGGGTCCTCGCGCGGGACACGACGGTGGCGGTCGTCGGCGCGGGCTACGCCGACGGCGTCCCCCGGCTGCTGTCGAATCGGGGCGAGGTCGCGGTTCGCGGTGTCCGGCTGCCGATCCTGGGTCGGGTGTCGATGGACCTGACCCAGGTCGACGCCACCGGCGTCGCCGTTGAAAGGGGTGAATGGGTCGAGTTCTTCGGCCCGACGGTGGGCGTGGACGAGGTCGCCTCGTGGTCGGACACCATTGCCTACGAGGTGCTCACCGGCATCGGCCGGCGCGTCGCGCGGCGCCATCTGCCCGCGGCGGTTGGGGTATGATCGGCGGCTCTTCGCCGCGCGAATTTCTGAGGGGGATGGTTCATGGCCGAAGTCAACGCGAACGGTGTGCTCAAGGGGCAGGTCGCCGTAGTCACGGGCGCGAGCCGGGGTATCGGCGAGGCGATCGCGAAGCGCTTCGCGATGGAAGGCGCGAAGGTCGTGGTGTCGGCGCGCACCGTGGAGGCGTCGGACCATTTCCTCCCGGGAACGATCAAGCAGTGCGTGGCCGACATCGAGGCGGCGGGAGGCACGGCCGCGGCGATACGCTCCAACCTGGCCGACCCGGAGGAGCGTCAGAGGCTCATCAGCGAGACCGAGAGCACGTTCGGCCCGGTCGACATCCTCGTCAACAACGCGGCGGTAACCTGGTTCCTGCCGGTGATCGACTTCTCGGAGAAGCGCTACCGCACCATGATGGACGTGCAGGTCTACGCGCCCTTCGAACTCACGCAGATGGTGCTGCCCGGCATGGTCGAACGCGGCTCGGGCTGGGTTCTCAACATCTCGTCGCACGCCGCCATCCATCCGGAGGCGAATGCGGCCGGCGGCCACGGCGGGACCGTCTACGGCATGTGCAAGGCGGCGCTCGAACGCTTCACGACGGGGTTGGCCCAGGAACTGTACGGCAAGGGTGTCGGCGTCAACGTCATCTCCCCCGGACTCGTGGCCACGCCCGGCGTCGTCCATCACAAGCTTATCAACGAGACGAACAAGGACCGCGTGACCCCGGTCGAGCACATGGCGGAAGCGTGCCTGCGGCTGTGCCACGGCGACGCGTCGAGCATCACCGGGCGCATCGCCTATGCGGACGAGGTGATCGAAGAGTTCGGCCTGGAGCCCGCCGACCTGGTCTGATTCGGCCCGGCCCTCGGCCGGCAGTCGCCCGGACCGGAGCGTTACGCGACCACCCCCTGGAACTCGAGCCACGTCTCGACCGTGAGGTCGGGGCGCTGGAGCACCGAACCGTGCCCGACATCGGCCAGGACGACGAGCCGCGCATCGGCCGCGCGCGCGACCAGGTCCCGGCTGGACGCGAGGTTGGGATCGAGGTCGCCGGTGGCGACGAGCACGGGCATCGTGAGTCGGTCGACCGCGGCCGGGAGGTCGAAGCCGTTCATCGCGCCGAGACTCGCCCGGGCGGCTTCCGGATCCGCGTGCGCGTCCCAGCCTTCCGGCGGCTGGAAGCGGATGCCCGCCGCCCGCTGGCGGCGTACGGCTTCCCGTGTCCCCTCCCGCTGGGCCTTCACGTCGGGCCTGACGATGCTAGCGTCGTAGAGCGCCGCGGTCAGCACCCGTGCCGGACGGAGCGCGCCGTATGCCAGGGCGGCGCGCGCTCCCCAGGCGAAGCCCCACACGTGGCACCGCTGCACGCCGAAGTGGTCGAGGAGGCCGTCGGCGTCGTTGGCGTACCGCTCGAAGGTGTAGCCGGTGGCGGGATCCCGTGCGGGCGCGCTTTCCCCGTGGCCGCGGACGTCGAAGCGGATGATGCGGTAGCGGTCGGCGAGCCGCGCCACGACCAGGTCCCAGGAGCGCAGGGTGCAGTTCGCTCCGTGCCAGAGGAGCAGGGCGGTGGCGTCCTCGGGACCGTCCGCCTCCACGTTGAGCGTGGCGTCGTCGACCTGGATCTTCATGTCGGTGGCTCCTGTCGGTGGCGGGGTAGTGTCAGCCCGCCGAGCGTACGGGCAGCTCCGTTTTCTTGATGACGGTGCGGAGCGTGAAGCTCGAGTGTACCCGGCTCACGCCCGGCAGCCCCGTCAGGTGGCGGCTGTACACGCGCTCGTAGTCAGGCGCGTCGCGCACGATCACGCGCAGGAGGTAGTCGGCCTCGCCGGACATCAGGTAGCACTCCATCACCTCGGGGACGTGGCGCACGGCCTCCTCGAAGGCGAGCAGGTCGTCGCGCTGCTGGGAGTGGAGCGTGATCTGCACCAACACGTTGTCCGGGTATCCGGCCCGGGCCTGGTCGACCAGGCCGACGTAGCCGCGGATGAACCCGCTCGCTTCGAGGTTGCGCGTTCGGCGCAGGCAGGCGGACTCGGAGAGATTCACGCGTGCCGCCAACGCGGTGTTGGTGAGCCGCCCGTCGTTCTGAAGCTCGTGCAGAATCTTTCGGTCGGATCGGTCAAGATCGGCAAAATTCTTCACGTTTAGGTAATCAGAAGAAGATTGTTGCGAATCGTGTGGTAGCTGGATCAAGAAAGCAAGCGGTGCTGGTGGCTGGAGACGCGTTCCGATCCACGTGGGGGAGCCACGGAGCAGAATCGGTCGCCGCAAGTGGCCTGCGTCGTCGAATCTTGCGAGTCGCGCGCTGCGGACGTGCAACAACGCAAGCACCTGCCGCGCCGCGTGCTCTACAGTGCGAGACATGCGCATCGGTATCCCCAGGGAAGTCAAGAGCCAGGAGCACCGGGTCGGCTTGGCGCCGTCCGCTGTCTCCCTGCTGACCGGAGCGGGCCACGAGGTGACCGTGCAGGCGGGCGCCGGCGGTGGCGTCGGCTTCTCGGACGAGCAGTACCTGCTCGCGGGGGCGCGGGTGGCGAGCGCCGAGGCTGTCTTCGACTCGGAACTCGTCGTCAAGGTAAAGGAACCCCAGCCGGAGGAGTGGCGGCGGCTGCGGTCGGGTCAGGTCCTCTTCTGCTACCTGCACCTGGCGGCGTGCCCCGAACTGGCGGCGCACCTGCTGGACACCGGGGTCACGGCGATCGCCTGCGAGACGGTGACGGCCGGGAACGGCACCCTGCCGCTGCTCGCTCCCATGAGCGAGATCGCCGGCCGGATGTCGATCCAGGTCGGCGCGACCGCGCTGCAGTGCGCGAGCGGTGGCCGCGGCGTGCTGCTCTCGGGCGCGACGGGCGTGATGCCCGCGAGCGTCGTGATTCTCGGCGGAGGCGTGGCGGGCGTGAATGCGGCGCGGATGGCGCTGGGCCTCGGCGCCGATGTCACGATCATCGAGAAGGACCCGGCGCGCCTGATGCGTCGGCGCAAGTGTTTCGGGAACCGGGCGCGTGTGCTCTGCGCACGTCCCGATCTCATTGAGTATGCCGTCCGTGGCGCCGACCTCGTCGTGGGAGCGGCGCTGGTGCCGGGCGCCGCGGCCCCGAAACTCGTCTCGCGCGAACTCGTGCGGTCGATGCGCGACGGCGCCGTGTTGGTCGACGTCTGCATCGACCAGGGCGGCTGTGCCGACACGAGTCGCCCGACCACGCATGACGCCCCGACCTACGTCGAGGAAGGGGTGGTGCACTACTGCGTTACGAACATGCCCGGGGCGGTGGCGCGGACCTCGACGTTGGCGTTCAACAACGTCGCTCTCCCCTTCGTCCAGACGTTGGCCGACAAGGGCTGGCGCACCGCGCTGGCCGATGATTCGTGCCTCGCCCAGGGCTTGAACGTTCACGCCGGTCGTATACGGCACCCGGCGGTCGCGGAAGCGTTGGCGGCCGCCAATGGCTCCCGTGCGGGTGCCGACCATCCCCCCGCCCCCGGGGCGAGCGACAGCTTCCCCGGGGGCCGCGGGCCCGCCAGGGCCAGCGGCGGCACGGCGTAACGTTCGCAAGGAGAGGCGGCCCGCTGGGTTGCCGGCAGGGAAGCGGAGGAGCCGGGGCGCAACGCCCCGGCTTCGCGAAGGGGCGCTGAATCCCGGTACAATCCGCCGCCCTCTCACACGGGCGCCGAAGGCTGGCGCAAAGAGACGGGAGACATCCATGGCCGATCCCCTGCACAACGAGTTTCCGCCCGAGTCCATCGAGGCGAAGGACCTCCGGCACGTGCTCCACCCCACGACCAACCTGGCGGACCACCAGCTCCGCGGTCCGTCGGTGCATGAGCGCGCCGAGGGCGTCTACCTGTGGGACAACCGCGGGAAGCAGTACCTGGAAGGCATGGCCGGGCTGTGGTGCACGGCGCTGGGCTACGGGGAGCCGGAACTCGCGCGCGTGGCGGAAGCGCAGATGCGGCAACTCGCGTACTCGCAGCTCTTCGGGGGCAAGACCAACGAGCCGAGCGTGCTGCTGGCGGAGAAGCTGAAGGCGATGATGCCGTTCGACGCCGGGCGCGTCTTCTTCGGCCTGTCGGGGTCGGACGCGAACGACACCCAGGTCAAGCTGATGTGGTACTACCACAACCTGATCGGGAAACCCGAGAAGAAGAAGATCGTGTCGCGTCTCGGCGCGTACCACGGCGTGACCGTCGCGAGCGGCAGTCTCACGGGCCTGCCCCCGTTCCACAAGCACTTCGACCTGCCGATCCCGAACGTCCTGCACACCGCCAATCCCCACTACTACCGGCAGGCCCGCGAGGGTGAGACGGAGGACGACTTCACGACGCGGCTCGCGAACGAACTCGAAGCCCTGATCCGCGCGGAGGGACCGGAGACGGTGGCGGCCTTCATCGCGGAGCCGGTGCTCGGGGCGGGCGGCGTCATCGTGCCGCCGGACGGGTACTACCGGAAGATCCAGGCGGTCCTCGGGAAGTACGGCGTCCACTTCATCGACGACGAGGTGATCTGTGGCTTCGGGCGCACCGGAAACCCCTTCGGGGCGCAGACCATGGGCATCGCGCCGACGACGATGAGCGTCGCGAAAGCGCTCTCCTCGGCCTACCTGCCGATCTCCGCGGTGCTCGTCCCCGAGTGGATGTACGAGGCGTTCGTCGCGGCGAGCTCCGAAGTGGGCAACTTCGCGCACGGCTTCACGTATTCGGGACACCCCGTGTGCTCAGCGGTCGCCCTGCGGGCACTCGAGTTGATGGAGGAGCGGGAGGTGTTCGCGCACGCGGCCCGCGTCGGGGAGACGTTCCAGGCCCGCCTGGCGGCGCTCGCGGAGCATCCGCTGGTCGGAAACGCCCGCGGCAAGGGGTTGATCGGCGCGGTGGAACTGGTGGCCGACAAGGATGAGAAGCGGAGCTTCGACACGGCGCTGCAGGTCGGCAACCACTGCATGGACCGGGCCCTCGAACACGGCCTGATCGTGCGCAGCCTCGGCGACATCCTGGCGTTGTGTCCGCCGCTCGTCATTACCGATACGCAGGTGGACGAACTGTTCACGAAGTTGGAGCGGGCGCTCGACGAGACACTCGCCTACGTGCAAAGGGAGGGGTGACGGTCCACTCCTGACGCCCCGGTCAGTCGGGCAGGCGGAATGCGGCGTAGGTGGACCCCGACGGTGGCCCGAGGAGCCCGCCGCCGGCCGCGATCACGACGTACTGCCGGTCTCCCACGCTGTACGTGACGGGCGTCGCGTACCCCGGCGCGTCGAGGTCGGCCTCCCACAGGAGCGTTCCATCCGCCGCGTCGAAGGCGCGGAACCTGCTGTCCGGCGTAGCCCCGACGAACACCAGTCCCGATGCGGTGAGCAACGGGCCGCCGGCGTTCTCCGCGCCGGAATCCGGCTCCGGATTTCCGGGATAACCGCCGAGGGGCACCTGCCAGTCGACCTGGCCGGTGTCGAGGTCGAGGCCGACGAGGGAACCCCACGGGGGCGTGTTCGCGGGTAGCCGGTCGGCGCCGCGAAGCGTCACGGGCTCGACCGCGACGTGGGCGTTCTCGGTCGTGCGGCCGTCGTAGGTGAGGTAATCGGGCTCGGCGACCAGGTATTCGACGATCCCGGAACGATCCAGTTCGCCGACCTCGGGCATGGGCTGCATCGCGCCCCGCCCCCTGACGATGGTCGCTTCGATCTCGCGCTCCGTGAATCGCGCGGCGATGCCGACGAGGCTCGGACCGCCGGCGCCGTAGCGATCCTGGCGGTCCATGAAGAGGCCCTTGCGGTCGACGCCGTGACAGCGCGCGCAGTGTGCGAGATAGGCGTCCTGGGCGCT
The DNA here is from genome assembly GCA_022827245.1 of Pseudomonadales bacterium. Classification (GTDB taxonomy): domain Bacteria; phylum Pseudomonadota; class Gammaproteobacteria; order Pseudomonadales; family Azotimanducaceae; genus VXNE01. The sequence continues at coordinate 18,548 of JAJDTI010000060.1, forward strand.
GAAGCCCTTCGGGACTTCGATCAGCCGCAGGACGGACGCCGTCTCCTGGACGTTGACGAACAGCTTGCGGGACGCGGGCTCGTAGGCCGCGCCGCCCCAGCCGACGCCGGCGCCGGTGCCGGGGAAAAGGAGCGTGCCCGCGATCGAGGGCGGCGCGAACGGTTCGCGCACGAGGCCGGCGATCCGGGATTCGGCCAGCCCGGTGGCCGCCTCCCGCCCGCCGAGGGTGAACTCCCGGCGCGTCAGGCTCACTGTCGAGGTGACGTGTATCGGCGCGGCGGCCTCGCCGGGAATGGTACTCGGCGGTGCGCTGACTTCCCGGCTTTCGAGCAGGGACGCGCCGGTGTCGCGGTCGAAGAGGTGCAGGTAGCCCGAGCGCGTCGGCAATGCCACGGCGTCCGCCAGCGCGTCGTGGCGCGATACCCGAACGAGGACAGGCGGGGCGGTGAGTTCGTGGCCGCGCAGACCTTCACGGACGAGCTGACGGCCCCACCGGAGTTCGCCCGTGCGGATGTCGAGCGCGAGCAGGCTGTCGGACAACAGGTCGTCAGATCGTCCCTTGCCGAGATGCGCGGGAACCGGCGGTCCGGTGGGGACCAGGAGCAGTCCGCGTTCCTCGTCGAGCGCCATGCCGACACTGGCTGACACCCTCGCCCGGAAGTGCCATGCGGGCGTCCCCGTCCTGGCGTCGACCGCGAGGACGGAAGCGCCCCCGATTTCTCCGTCGAGCCCGACGACGACGAGGTTCTCGAAGACTGTGGCGGGCGACGGAGCGGTGACGTCGGCGCCGTCGGCGAACGCACGGAGGTCCAGCCTGCCGGTATCTGCGAATGTCGACACGGGCGTGCCGGTCCGCGGGTCGAGTGCAAACAGCCACGGCCCCGCACCGAAGAAGAGACGCGCTGCCGCGCCGTCTTCCCACCAGCTCAAGCCACGCTGCATGCCGGCGGACGCCGGCGTCTCGAAGCGCCAGCGAACCGTCCCGGACGCGGCGTCCAGGGCGAACGCGTTGAGCCGCGGCGTCAGGCCGTAGAGCGTGCCGTCGACCACCAGCGGACTGGTGACCATCGTGGAGACGCCGTCGCCAAACTCGTTCGTGTCGTGGACCCAGGCCGGCTCGAGGGTGGCGACGTTGCCGGGGTGGATCTGGGTGAGCGGCGAGAAGTGACTCCCCCCCGCATCGCCCAGGTAGACCGCGGCGTCGGAGTCCGGCAGGTCCTGCGCGCAGCCGGCCAGGACCCACGCGGCCCAGGCGAGCGGCAGGACGGGCGGTCGGGACAAGGATCCGCTACTGCACGGGCAGGGCGAAGGCGAGCAGTTCCTGCGGTTCGCCGCTGCCCCCGCCGGCGATGGCGATGTACTGACGCCCCCCGTGCATGTACGTCATGGGCGAGCCCTGCAGCGTGCGG
>JAJDTI010000056.1 GCA_022827245.1 Pseudomonadales bacterium
CGGCGGGCGGGCAGGTGAACTCAGGGCGGGCATCACGCTGACCAGGACGGTGGGAATGCCGGCGGCTTCCAGGCCTCGTGCGATCAGACTCACGGTCTGATGGCAGACGGGTCAGCTCGGCACCAGCAGCGCGGCCTCCACCCCGTCCGCCCTGAAAGCCTCGACGATCTCCGGGATGGTCACCTTCAGCAGCGGCGCCACGTTGGGCTGGAGACCCATGAGGACGAGGGTTTCTTCGGACAGCGAGCCGATGGTGCCGTTCTCCTCGAGCTCCTTCAGCCGGTCGAAGGGCAGATTGGCATTGATGTCTTCCTTGGCGTACCTGTGGTCGTACCCCGGGTGGTTGATACGCAGCCTGGAGCGATCCACGTCGGTCGGAATCCTGCGGATCTGCGGCACCTCGTCGCCGAAGGTTGGGAAACCGCGCATGGGTTCCTGTTCCCCCTCGATGGAGTAGCCGCCGGTGGTGACGAGTCCGAACCGGGTCTCCGACGCCGGCCTCGCGAGCCGGACGAACGGGTCTCCTTCCGTGGTGAACCACGGGTATCTCGCAAACGCATCCTTGGCCTTCCCCTGGGGAAGGAGAGGCTTGGCGAACTCCACCCACTCCGTGAACCTGCCCTGCCAGCCTTCCAGGCTTCCCGTGTCAGTCATCGCGTCCTCCCCGTTGCATCGTTTCTCAGCGCACTCACCCCACGCCGCGACCAACTCTACCCGCCGGCGATCCGGGCTGTCACCCGGCCCGAGGGAAGCCCGAGGGAAGCGGGCCGGGCTTCACCGGTCGGCATCCGGCTCGGAGAACGGATCCCACTCGTCGTCCTCCGGCTCCTCCCGATCGTCGAACCAGTGGATCTGGAACTCCGGCGGCAGCGGTTCCGCGTTCTCGAGCCGCGGTCCCATGGAGCGCAACTGGTCGAGCATCATCAGGACGTAGGGGTCCTTCCTGCCGCCGAGCCCCCGGATCTCGGTGAGCTCCTCCAGGATCGTGACGCACCACCAGAAAACGTCCTCGCCCGGCAGCGGCTCGCGCTTGCCGGGCTTGTCCTCAACGGTCTCGAAGTCCCGGTGCAACCGTTCGAGGTAACGCGCGATGCGACGGTTGCCGAGCAAGTCCGGCGACGTGTCCTTCGCGATCCGAATCATCCGCGGCGAGTGCCGCTCGAGGAATGCCTGCGCTTCCAACGTCCCTGTCTCCCTGACGGCTGCGTGAACCGGGGAGTGTCCGGGACCGGGGCGGGTGCCGAGAAGCAGCCAAGTCTGCCGTTCGTGTAGGAAAAACGCCCCGAGAACGGGGCGAGAGGGCCCTCTAGGGGCCTCCTCGAGGGGTCCCTACCGCTCGGCCGAAGCGAGAAACTCCCAAGCCGCGTCCGCCCCGCCGGCCGCGATGCGGCGCCCGAGCCGCGCCTGCCAGACGCTCTCGGCGCCGTGCTCGTCCCGCCAGGCCCAGAGACGGCGGGTGAAGTGGTGCAGCGTGTGTTCGTGGGTGAAGCCCATCGCGCCGTGGACCTGGTGCGCGATCTCCGCCGCAACGCCGGCCGCCTCGCCGACGCGGGACTTGGCCGCGGCGACCTGGTCTGGAAAGCGGGGCGTTTCGAGGGCGTCGATGGCGCCGTCGGCCGCGCGTTGCGCGGCCGCGGTCTCGCCTGCGAGCACCGCGAGGTTGTGCTGGATCGCCTGGAACTTCGACAGCGGCCGGCCGAACTGGTGGCGTTCCATCGCGTAGCCTATGGCGAGCTCGAGCGCGCGCGACAGCGCGCCGGACATCAGCGCGACGCGCGAGAGGGCTAGCAGCTCCGGGAGATCCACAACGTTCACGGCAGCCGGAGTCTCTGTGCCGCCCACGATGCGGTCCCGGGGTTCGCCCGCCAGGTTCGTTCCCGGTGCGTGGTCGAAGTCCGTGACCACCCTCCCCGTTTCCGCGTGCAGCACCGCGTCGGCGCGCCGCCCCCACGGCGCCACGCCGCCCGTGGCGATGGTGGCGAGCCCTTCGACAGCGCACAGCCGGTTCGCCAGCAGCGTCTCCGCGAGCGGCAGTGGCGCCGCATGCCGCCCGGCCACCTGCAACAGGCCGAACAGGTCCGCCAGACGGGTCCCGGAGACGGCGCTGCCCACCTCGTGCAGGCCGGTTTCGGAGAACACGTCCCAGAGCGCCTCGGGGAACCCGCCGGCCTCGGCCGCGTCGAGCAACGCCTTGTCGCAGTGATCGCGGAAGATGCGTTCCGCGGTGTCGGCCAGCAGCGCGTCCATCAGCGCAGGCCCAACCCCCGGGCGATCACGCCGCGCAGGATTTCCCGCGTACCCCCGCGGACGGTGAAGGACGGCGAGTGCAGGAGCGTCTGCTCGAAGGACCTCCGCAAGGCCGAACCCGCAACGCCCACGGAGACCGGCGGCGCCAGCCGCAGCAGTTCCGGCACCAGCTTCTCGAAATCGTTGCCGAGCTGCTTGACCAGGGCCGCCTCCACGGCAGGGCTCTTGCCGTCCTGCAGCATGCCCGCCACCGACATCGACATCTTGCGCAGCGTCATGATGTGGCTCGCGATGCGGCCGATGAGGGCCGCCGTGGACTCGTCCGGCTCCGGACCCGCGGCGCGCACGAACTCGACGAACACCCGGAACGCCGACAGGAACCGCTCGGGCCCGCTCCGTTCGTAGGACAGTTCGCTGGTGACCTGCTCCCAGCCGTTGCCCGGCTCGCCGATGACGTCCTCGTCGGCGACGAAGCAGTCCTCGAACACAACTTCGTTGAAGTCCTCGCCGCCGGCGATGTTGCGGATCGGACGCACGGTGACGCCCTCGCCGTGGAGATCGACCACCAGTTGCGACAGGCCGGCGTGACGGTTGTCGCCGCCGGGGTCCGTGCGGACCAAGGTCACCATGTGGTGATTGCGGTGCGCGTCCGTCGTCCAGACCTTGGTGCCGTTGACCACCCACCCGCCCTGGACGGCCTCGGCGCGGGTGGACACGGACGCGAGGTCCGAGCCACTGTCCGGTTCGCTCATGCCGATGGAGAAGTACGTTTCGCCCCGGGCGATGCCCGGCAGGTAGCGCGCGCACTGCGCCTCGGTGCCGTAGCGCAGGAGCAGCGGGCCGCTCTGCCGGTCCGCGATCCAGTGCGCGCTCACCGGGGCGCCGGCGGCGAGCAGTTCCTCCGTCACCACGTAGCGCTCGAAGAAGGTCCGCTCGCCGCCGCCGTACTGCGCCGGCCAGGTCATGCCGATCCAGCCGCGCCGGCCGAGCGCGCGCGTGAACTCGGGGCTGTGGCCCTCGTTGAAGTCGGAGTTCGGCAGGTAGTCGGCGGGCATGTGTTCGGCCACGAACGCCCGCACTTCCGCGCGCAGCCGCTCGGCCGCTTCGGGGAGCCGCACGGGGTCGAAGTGGAGGCCCTGGAAGGTCACGGCAGCGCTCCCGCGAGCGCATCGGGCACGGCACGATCGCGTAACATCCCGGGGGTGAGTTCCGAGTCGACGTCCTTGCGCCCCTTGCCCGCGAAACGGCCGCGTGGGCGTGCCGCATGAACGAAACCCAGCTCGCCGAGCAGCTCGCCCCGATCCTGCACGAAGTCGAGAACCGCGCCCGGGTCGCGGACGCCTTCGTCGACAAGGAGGTCTACCGGATCCTCCTCGCGACGGTGTGGGCGAACGTGGTCATGAACCCGGACGAAGCCGGCATCGACATCGCCGACCTCGAGCGCGTGCATGACGTCATCAACACCCGCGCGCGCGACGTCCTCGGCAGCAACGACGCCATCAAGGACTGCTTCCGCTTCGTCACCAGCCGGGCGGGCGAGGCCGCGATGGACCAGGCGCGGTTGAGCCGGACGCATCGGGAACTCCTGCTCTACTTCTCGTCGATGATCCTCGACCCCGACGGCCACCGCCGCTGGATGGCCGACGTGGAACGGCGGAACGAAGACTCCTGACGGACATCCCGCCGCACGGACCCGTTCACTTCGTGAGGCTTGTGTACACCCGGTTCACGAACCCGAGGGAGGCCGCTACGTTCCCGTAGCGCTCCTCGAAGCCGGCGGTCGGGTTGCTCGCCCCCACTTCCGCGAGGCTCTTGCCCTCGGCGATGCCGGCCGCGATCCGGTCGCGCACCGTGGTCAGCATCGCGACGTAGGCCTCGAGGGCCGCGTAGTCCACGATCTCGCCGTGGCCGGGGATCACGATCGCGTCCTTCGGCAACTCGTCGAGGATCGCCTGGCAGAACGCGATCATGCCGTTGATGTCACCCCCGCTGTCGACGTCGACGAACGGATAGCCGAGGTTGTTGAAGACGTCGCCCAAGTGCACCGCCTTGTGCTTGCGGAAGATCACCGCCGTGTCGCCCGTGGTGTGGGCTGGCCCGGCGTGCACGAGGTCGATCTGGTCGCCGTTGTAGTGCAGGCGCATGCGGTCCTTGAAGGTGATCACGGGGAGCGCGTCCTCCGGATACGGCTGCTGGCCGTACTTGGCGATCACCATGTTGATGACGCCGCCCCTGGCCATGTCCTCGCGCGCGTTCTGGTGGGCGACGATCTTCGTCCCGGCCGGGCCGAGCGCGAGGTTCCCCTCCGCGTGGTCGAAGTGCCAGTGCGTGTTGACCGCGTAGTCCACGGCGCCGCCCCCGAGCGCCTCGATGGCGGCGTTCACCTTCGGGATCAGTTCGGGGAACTGGTCGTCCACGATGAGGACGCCGTCCTCGCCGATCGAGACCCCGATGTTCCCGCCCATGCCGAACAGCACGTAGAGGCCGTCGGCGACCTTCTCCGTCCTGATCTCCGCCGTCTCCAGGTCCCAGCCGAATCCGGCCAAAAGTTCGTCGAGGGTCATCACGTCGTCCGCCGCGGCGACCGAGAGGCCTAGGCCCGCGAACAGGCCGACGAACGTGCGCCTGATGTGCTTCATGGTCTTCCCCTTGCCTCAGTCCGGCAGACCCAAAATCCGCTTCGCGACGATGTTCAACTGCACCTCCGACGTGCCCCCTTCGATGGAGTTCGCCTTCGACCGCAGCCACTGCCGGGTGTTGCCGAGTTCCCCGGCCTCGAAACCCTCGCCCGACCAGCCCACGCCCCGCGTGCCCATCATCGACATGAGCAGGTCGTAGCGGTTCTTGTTGTGCTCGGTGCCATAGTACTTGAAGAACGACGACGCGAAGGTCGGCGCCCTGCCGCTCTGCATCTCCTCGCCGTTGCGCCGCACGGCCAGGCCGAACGCGCGTTCGTTCATCGCGTGCCGGAGCACCCGCGCGCGCATCGACGGGTCCGCGATGCGCCCGTCGGCCTCACCGGCGTACTGCTTGGCCACCTCGCCCATGGTCGCCTCGCGGCCGCCGAACCCCATGCCGCCGCCGATCGACGTACGCTCGTACTGCAGCAGCCGCTTGGCGACCGTCCAGCCCTGGCCCGGTTCGCTGACGACGTTCTTCTTGGGCACCCGGACATCGTCGAAGAACGTCTCGCAGAACGGCGACGCGCCGCTGATGAGCGGGATCGGCTTGACCGTCACCCCCGGCGAGTCCATGTCGAAGAGGATGAAGGTGATGCCCTGGTGCTTCGGCACGTCGGGGTCCGTGCGCACCAGGCAGAAGATCCAGTCCGCGTTGTCCGCGCCGGACGTCCAGATTTTCGAACCGTTGATGATGTAGTCGTCGCCGTCCTCTTCCGCGCGGGTGCGGAGCCCCGCCAGGTCCGAGCCGGAGCCCGGCTCGCTGTAGCCCTGGCACCACCAGATGTCGCCGCGGACGATCTTCGGGATGTGCTCCTCGCATTGCTCCGGCGAGCCGAACTCGAGCAGCGCCGGACCGATCATGGACAGGCCCATGCCGGTGAGCGGAGTGCGCGCCCGGATACGCCGCATCTCTTCGGCAAGGATCTGCGCCTCGTCCCTGGTCAGGCCTCCACCGCCGTACTCCGTCGGCCACATCGGCGCCGTCCACCCCCGTTCCGCCATGCGGTCGATCCACAGCCGGGTCTCCGGGTTGCGGTACTTCACCTTGCGCCCGCCCACCGGATACTCCCCGTCCGCCATGGGCGTACGGATACTCGGCGGACAGTTGTCCTCCAGCCAGTCCCGTGTTTCTTGTCTGAAGCTCATGTAGCTCTTCCTCTCCGACGGCTGCGCAATCCTAGCAGGCCGCGTCGTGCGTACTCGCGGCCACCGGCCACCACGAACGCCGGCGACTCCAGCACCGACAGGTCCGCGAGGGGGTCGCCCTCGACGAACAACAGGTCCGCCGCGTAGCCCGGCGCAAGCCTGCCCGTCACCTCACCAAGGCCGATGGCTCCGGCGCAGTCCGACGTCGCGCTCCGCAGGACCTCGACGGGGGTGAGCCCCGCGAAGTGCGCGAAGACCGGCAGCGCGCGGGCCAGGTCCTCGTGGCGCACGTTCGGAATGCCGGCGTCGGTCGACGCGATGAGGCGGACGCCGGCTTCGCGCATCCGCGCGAACGTGCCCTGCACGGCCTGTTCGAACTTCCGGTTCTTCGCGAAGCGGGCCCAGCCCGCGTTGATCGTCGGAGACACCCAGACGCCGTTCGCCGCGATCGCCGCGGCCACCTCGGGATCGTATCCGGAGCGGGTCCCGTCGTCGCCGAGCCAGGAGCAGTGCTCGATCGTCGCCACCCCCGCGTGCGCCGAGTGGGCGATCCCCTCGGTGCCGTGGCAGTGCGCGGCCACGTCGAACCCCCGCCGCCGGGCGTGTTCGACGATTTCGCGGGTGGTCTCCGCGTCGTACTGCGCACGGCGGGGCGAAGAGCCCTTGGTGAGGTTGCCGCCGGTCGCCATGATCTTGATGAGGTCGACCCCGTGCTCGGCCTGCCGCTCGATGACGGTCTCGGCGGCCTCGGCGTCGCACGCCTCGCCGCCCCAGAAGTGGCAGTGACCGCCGATGGACGTCACCGGCTGCCCCGCGCACAGGAGCCGCGGCCCCGGCTGGCCCGCCGCGATCCGGTCGCGCAGACCGAGCTCCAGCCACTTGCCACCGCCGAGGTCGCGGGCGGTGGTGATGCCGGCACGGACCATCGCCTCGGCCCGATGGTCCATGTCCCGCACAAGCCTCTCGTCCGGCACGGCGAGCTGAGCTTCGGGCGTCCGGAGAGAGGGGTCGAGGGTCATGTGGACGTGGGCGTCGATGAGCCCGGGGATGACCGTGAGCCCCGCCAGGTCGCGACGGTCCCGTTCCGGTCCGTCGTCCGCGTCGCCCACCCCTGTAATGCGCCCGCCCTCGACGGCAAGCACGTCCGCCTTGGCGTACTCCCCCGCCAAGCCGTCCCAGATGCGAACGTTACGGAAGACCGTTCGGTGCATCCGCGCGATTCTAACCCGTGGCCCGCCTCCTCCCTGCCAACGCCCGGCCCACCGCGCTTGCACGCCGGCCCATTACTCGGCACCATCGGGCCGCCTCGCCGACTCTTGTCGACTTGGGAGACCGGCCGCCTACAGTCCGGATCCCGCCCCCGGAGGGAGGACTCATGACCTACGCCAGCGGCCGCACCTACTACGACGCCGACAGCCACATCATGGAGCTGCCGGATCACCTGCAGCGCTGCGCCGAGCCGGCGGAGCGCGACGACGTGCCGGAGATCTCCTTCGGCGCCGCCGGAGTCCTCGACGAAGCGGTCGCGAAGCTTGCCGAGTCTGGCGGCCACAGCGAGGCGTACCTCGCCGAACTCATCGCCCGGGGCGACGACCTGCTGCGCGGCCCGAAAATGTACGAGGCGCTCGGCGCGTTCGACCCGCAGGAACGGTCGACCGCCCTGGACCTGCTCGGCTTCGAGCGTCAGCTCGTCTTCGCCAGCCTCTCCACGCAGCCGGTGTTCGACCGGCATCTCGACCTGGACACCCGCTACCGCAACGCCACCCTGCACAACCGCGCGATGCACGCGTTCACCGGCGCCGACGAACGGCTGATGGGGGTCGGGGCCGTGGATCTGGACGACCCGGAGCGCGCCGTGCAGGAACTGGACCGGCTGCTCGCCCTGGGTCTCCAGGCGGTCTGGATCCCGCATCGCGACTGCGGCGGCCGCTCCCCGGGGCACAACGACCTCGACCCGTTCTGGGCGCGGCTCCAGGAAGCCGGCGTCCCGTTCGTGCTGCACGTGGGCGGCGACCCGCTGCAGATCGATCCGGTCTGGACGAACAACGGGCGCCCGGCGCCCACGGACTGGCTCGGCGGCGGCGAGAACGTGCGGGGCAAGGACATGACCGCACTGCATCACGCCCCCGAGCGCTTCGTGAGCATCCTGCTCCTCGACGGGGTCTTCGAACGCTTCCGCGGGTTGACCGGGGCGGCGGTCGAACTCGGCGCCGGGTACGTCCCGGCCATGCTGCAGCGCCTCGACTGGGTCCAGCAGATCTGGCAGCGGACCGAACCGGAGCTCGCCGCATTCACGCGCAAGCCGAGCGAGCAGCTCACCGAGCAGTTCGCCTTCACGCCCTTCGTCTACGAGGACGTCGGCGCCCTCATACGGCAGTCCAACCCGGACCTGTATCTCTTCTCCAGCGACTACCCGCACGTCGAGGGCGGCCGCGACCCGATCGGGCGGTTCGAGGGCACGCTGGAAGGCGTCGACCCGGCCGTGCGCGACCGCTTCTACTCGGAGAACTTCGCCCGCGTCTTCGACGTGAGCTGAGCGGTGGCGGAAGCAACCGCGGCCGCCGGGGCCGGGGCCGCCGGGCGCGCCTCGACCCTGTCGCCCTACCGGCTGATGTCCTACTCGGCGCCCTCGGCGCCGCTGGCCCTCGTCGGTCTGCCCATGGCGGTGTACCTGCCGCCGCTCTACGCCGACTCGGACGGCTTCGGTCTCGAGTTGGCCATGGTCGGGACCATCATCATGCTGTCGCGCCTGACGGACGTGGTGACGGACCCCATCATCGGTTACATGTCCGACCGCCTGCGGACCCGGTGGGGGCGGCGCAAGCCGTTCGTCCTCATCGGGACGCCCATCTACATCGTCGGCATCTACCTGCTGTTCGTGCCGCCCTGGGAGTTCTCCGAGGTGACCCTGCTCGGGTACACGTTCAACTGGGGCTACGCCTACCTGCTCGCGATGGTGGCGCTCGCCTATCTCGGTTCGACCATCCAGGAACTGCCGTACTACGCCTGGGGAGCCGAACTCGGGCGCACGTACAACGAGCGCACGCTCATCTTCAGTTGGCGCGAGGGCTTCGGCGTCGGCGGCTCGCTGATCTCCGCCTTCACGCCCGCCATCATCCTGTTCTTCGGCTACACGAAGCCGTCGGACGCCGTCTATTTCCTGTCCCTCGGCATGGCGGCGATGATGTTCGTCTTCGTCACCAACGCCATGATCGCGGTGCCGGAGTACCCGGTGCAGGAGACCGCGAAGCGGCGCGTGCCCATCCGCGAGGGGCTGAAGTACGTGCGCGGCAACCGCCCGTACATGATGCTGATCGTGATCTTCCTGTTCTCGACGCTCGGCGCGGCGATGACGAACAGCCTCTCGTTCTACTTCGTCAAGCATGTCCTGCTCGCCGGCGAACTGTACGGTCTCTACCTGGCCCCCTACTTCCTCAGCCAGATCGCCGCCGTGCCGTTCTGGTTCTGGCTCTCGCGCAAGGTGGGCAAGCATCGGGCGACGATGTGGGCGATCTTCTGGTACTCGCTGTGGTCGTCCTTCATCCCGCTGATCGCCATCGCTTCCGACGACTGGTTCAACGCCTTCGAGATCCCGGTCGTCCTCGCGTTTCTCCCAACCGACATGCACTCCGGCATCGTCGGCTACTTCGAGGGCATCGACACCGGCAAGTTCTTCTTCTTCATCCTGGTGATGTGCTTCAAGGGATCGTCGATCGGCGCGCTGGCCGCGCTCCCGAACGCGATGGCGGCTGACGTGGTGGACGTCGACACCGCACAGACCGGGGAACAGCGCGCCGGCGCCTACTTCGCCATCTGGTCGATGGTGAAGAAGGCCGCGTACGCGGTCGGCATCTTCATCGGGACGACGTCGGCGGTCTACTTCGGGTTCAACGCCAACGCGGATCCCCTGAACACGACGAACACCTGGGCCGCACTGATCTGGCTGGCCTGCCTGTACTCGGTGATCCCGGCGGTCTTCAAGTTCGTGGCGATGCCGCTCCTGTGGAAGTACCCGCTGACGGAGGAGAAGCTCGCGGAAGTGCAGGAGGAGATCCGGCGGCAGCGGGCCGAAGCGAGCCAGGCACAGGGGGGATGAGAGGGGGATGACATGAGCGGATGGACGCGGCGCGGTTTCTTCCGGACCGGCGGGGCGATCGGGCTCGCGGGACTGGGCACCGGGGCGGGTAACGCCCGCGCGGAGGACGGCTGGCGGCAGGGCGACCTGCTCCACCTGGTGCCGGGCGCCAACCACGAGCGCTTCGTGGTCAAGTGCTCGTTCCGCAGTCCGCGCCGGCCTCCGGTGCTGCGGGTCGGAGATGCCCGCATCGCACCGCGGACGACGGACTCCGAAGGACGCTACTTCGCATTCGATGCCCGGGGGCTCGACCCCGACCGCGAGTACCCCCTGCAACTCCTCGACGAGGCCGGCGAAACCCTCACCGACCCGTGGCCGCTCAGGACGTATCCGGCTCCCGACGCACAGCCCGAATCGGTGCGCCTCCTGGCGTACACCTGCGCCGGGGGATACCCGTCGTATCCGGAGACCGACCAGCAGCCATTCCTCTCGTTGGCGCTGCGTCGCCGCCTGCTCGGGCGCGCGCTCTCGTTCGCGCCGGATGCCCTCATCGCGATCGGCGACCACTTCTACTGGGACCAGCGCACGCAGCTCGACTCCGCCCGTGCCAACGTCCGCGAGTCGGCGCGGGCTTGGTACGAACGCATGGGACCCCTGGACCGCAGCCTCCCCGCGAAAGGGACGTCCAACGAGGTCGCCATCAAGACGGCGATCGAGCCGCAGTTCGCGGAACTCTACGGCGTCATGCTGCGCTCGACTCCGAGTTACTTCGTCAACGACGACCATGACTACTACGAGAACGACGAGGCGACGGACCGCTTCGTGACGCTGCCGCCGCACGCCTACCAGCTCTCCTTCGGGCGGTTCACGCGGGACCTCTTCATGCCCGAGTTCCTGCCGGATCCGGAACGCCCGGCGCTGATGTCGGGTTCGGGCGCCGGCGACCGCGAGCCGGGCCTCTCGGAGAGTTTCGGCACGTTCCGCTACGGCAACCTCGCGGAAGCGCTGATCTACGACTGCGCGCGCTTCCTGTCGCTCAAGGGCGAGGTGGCCGGGCTGGTGCCGCCGGAAGCCGAGGACTGGCTGGCGGCGCGCACGGTCGATCAACGGGTTCGGCACGTCTTCCACGTCCCCTCCCATCCCTTCGGGTGGACCGCCGGCAAGTGGCGCGAGTGGTACCCGGACGTGGCCGACGTGGGCGAGGGAGACACGGCGATCTCGCAGATCCGCGCGGACGGACAGCAGCGGTTCCGGCTCACCACCGACCGCCGCAAGTTCTTCTGGCAGCCAGGCTGGTTCCTGCAGCATCAGCGCCTCCTCGGAGCGCTCTCGGGGCAACGGGAGCGCGCCGGGATCGTCCTGTCCGGAGACCTGCACGCGACCGGTCATGTCCGCATCGCGCGCAGCCACGAACTGGACCTCCGCGCCAGCCCGGTGCACGCCATCCTCACCGGACCCCTCGGCACGGGCCGGGGGTGGCCGTCCCGGGGCCGCGGCACGCCACCGGTGACACCCCACGGGCTCGAGGTCGAGGACGTCGCCCGGGTACGCGAGAAGAACGGCTTCGCGTTGTTCGACATCGACCCGGACGCCGTGACGGTACGGCTCTTCGAGTGGCGGCGCGGAGAGCCGGAGGCGGCGATCGATGCGCTCCAGCCGTACCACACCGTGACTATTCCGAGGGGTGCGGCGAGTGCCTGACGCGCAGGGGCCGGTCGCCGCACCCCGCACACGGCGCGAGTACAATCCGCCACGCACTTGCAGCAGGGACGGCCCATGACCGAGCGGGTATGGGCCGAGATGTCATCCGACTGCCGCAGCTCCAGCGGGGAGGGCATGCGCGTCATGCATCATCGAACAAGGAACGAACAGGGGCGACGGGCCCCATCGTTCGCACCCGACGCCCGATCTCCTCAGGTTCGTCGGCGGGTCGCCCGAGCGGTGAACAAGCTCAACCGTAGCCACGAAGAGGACGCCCTTCGGTGGATCGAGGCGGTCTCCGTGTTCGACGAGGATAGCGACGGGTGACGTCCGCTCGCAGCAAGACGGTCGTGCATCGCGCGCCAAGCCATACTGAAGTCGATCTCCACCGCGGACCGAGAGCCGCACGCCGTTTCCTCCCTCCGGTCCAGTACGCACGCTCCCGGTGACCCGTCTCTCGCACGCGCTGGCTCACCAGCAGCTGACGGTCACGGCCGAACTGAACCCTCCGAAGGGGATAGATCTCGCCGACCTGCTCTCCGCGGCCGAGTCGCTGCGACCGCACGTCACCGCCTTCAACCTGACCGACTCCGCCGCCTCGCGCATGACCATGGCGCCGATCGCCGTCGCGCATCTGCTGCGCGACCGGGGCATCGAGTCGACGCTGCAGATCGCCGGGCGCGACCGCAACCGGCTGGCCATCCAGGCGGACATGCTCGCGGCGCACGCGCTCGGCGTCGAGAACCTCGTCTGCATGACGGGCGACCCGCCGTCCGGCGGAGACCATCCCGACGCGAAGGCGGTCTTCGATCTCGGGGCCGAGGACATCCTCGAGGCCGCGGGCAGGCTTGAGGCGGGCGAGGACCTCGCGGGCAGCCCTCTCAAGGGCCGCCCCCGTTTCCACAAGGGCGCCGTCGCCAACGTGGCCGTACCGGACCTCGGCAAGGAGGTCGCGCGCATGGAGGCCAAGATCGCCTCCGGCGCCCAGTTCTTCCAGACCAACGCCGTCTACGAACCCGCGGGCTTCGAGCGCTTCATGAAGCGGTGCGAATCGCTGCGGGTCCCGATCCTGGCCGGGATCATCGTGCTCAAGTCCGCACGACAGGCCCGCTACATGACGGAACGGATTCCGGGCGTGGTCGTTCCAGACCGGCTGATCGACGAACTCGACCGCGCGCCCGATCCTGCCGCGACGAGCGTCCGCATCGCCGGCGACATCGTCCGCGAGGTGGCGCCGATGTGCCGCGGCATGCACATCATGGCCATCGGGTGGGAACGTTACATCCCGGACATCCTCGAAGCCGCCGGCTATCCTTGATGTCCTCCCACGACATGGACCACATCGGGTTACCCCATGCCGCGCACAGTCATCAACCTCGAGCCCGCACAGAAAGCCTGGCTGGAGCGCCAGGCAGCGCTACGCGGCGTGCCGATGACGGAGCTTGTCCGCCAAGCGGTTCGGGACTTTCGGGCGCGCGAAGACGCCAAACCGTCCCTCGAACACGCCCTGCAGCGAACGGCGGGCATCTGGCGAGGCGGAGATGGGCTGGACTACCAGCGGCGCATCCGTGCCGAGTGGTCGTGAGCCCGCGTGCGCTACTTGCTCGATGCATGCGCGTTGAGACGCCGTACCGGATCTGAACCTCCGTCCTGCCGGACGGCCATCAACAGAAACAGAGGAAGCAACCCATGAAACCAGTCTGTCTCGTCATCGGCGCCGGCGCCGGCATCGGCGGCAACGTCGGCCGCCGCTTCGCTCGCGAGGGATACCACGCGGCGCTGTGCCGCCGGACGGACCAGGACGGCCTCGACCGCCTCGTCGGCGCAATCGAGGGGGACGGGGGTTCCGCGAGCGGCTACCTGCTGAACGCCGTCGACGACGGCACCATCGAGCAGCGCATCGAAGCCGTCGAGGCGGAGATCGGTCCGATCGAGGTCGCCGTCTACAACCTCGGCGCCCAGATCGGCGACCGCCCCTTGCGCAGCACCAGCTACAAGGCGTTCGAGATGGGCTGGCGCCTCGGCTGTTTCGGGCTGTTCCGGCTCGCCAACCTCGTGTGTCCGCTGATGGAGGAGCGCGGCGCGGGAACGCTGCTGGTGACGTCGGCCACCGCCGCGGTGCGCGGCAACGCCGGGCAGCACTCCCACGCGGCGGCGATGGGCGGGCGGCGCATGCTCTGCCAGACGCTCAACGCGGAGTACGGGCCGAAGGGCGTGCACGTCGCCCACATCCTGGTGGACGGCGCCGTCGACGCCCCGGACACCCTCGGCAAGATGCTCGGACCGGAGCGCTACCAGCAGCTACGCGAGACCCGTGGCATGGAGCACGACGGGCTCATGCTCCCGGAGCGGATCGCCGACACCTACTGGCACCTCGCGCAGCAGCACCGGTCGGTATGGACCCACGAACTCGACCTGCGGTCCTTCTCCGACAGTCCCTGGTGGAACGGATAGCGCCCCGCAACCGTCGCCTCCGGCTCCGCTCCCGGCCCAGCCCCACCCGCCTGCAAGACCGCGCCGCCCGACGGCGCCGGCATGCAGGGACGAGATCAGAACACCAGCCGCCCGAGGCTCTCCGCGACGCAGCAGGGCTTGTCCTGCCCTTCGACCTCGACGACCACTTCGTTCATCACCTCGAGCATGCCGCCCTTGATCTCGACGCTCCGCAGCGTGCTCTGCATGCGGATGCGCGAACCCACAGGCACCGGCGACGGAAACCGTACGCGGTTGAAGCCGTAGTTGATGCCGAGTTTCTGGCCTTCGAGCCGAGGGCCCTCCACGACATGCGCCCGCGGCAGGTGCCCCATGATGGAGAGGGTCAGGTGCCCGTGGGCGATGGGCGCCCCGAAGGGCCCGGCCTTGGCGCGCTCGACGTCCACGTGGATCCACTGGTCGTCCAAAGTGACGTCGGCGAAGTCGTCGATGCGCTTCTGGTCGATCTCGAACCATTCGGTCGGCGGATCGGCCTCGCCGATGCGTGCCGTCATCGTCTCGTAGGCCTGCTGCAGGTTGTCGCTCATGGTCTCCCCTTTTCCGTGCCGCTTCGGTTAGGCTCGCCCGGATGCTAACCCAAGACTACGAGGAGCGCGTCTACGCGGGCGTGCTCGGCAAGATCGTGGGCGTCTACCTCGGGCGCCCGTTCGAGGGCTGGTCCAACCGCCGCATCGAGGACGAACTCGGGGAGATCGACTACTACGTCCACGACAAGGTCGGCGTGCCCCTCATCGTCACCGACGACGACATCAGCGGGACGTTCACGTTCGTGCGGGCGCTGGAGGACTACGGCTGCGACCCGGACCTGACCCCGGCCCAGATCGGCCAGACCTGGCTCAACTACCTCATCGAGAACCGCACGGTGCTCTGGTGGGGCGGACTCGGCAACTCGACCGAGCACACCGCCTACCTGCGGCTGCGCGACGGCGTCGAGGCGCCGCGCTCCGGCGCCATGGCCACGAACGGCCAGGTCGTGGCGGAACAGATCGGCGCGCAGATCTTCATCGACGGCTGGGCGATGGTGTGCCCCGGCGACCCGGAACGCGCCGCCGACTTCGCCCGCCGGGCGGCCAGCGTCTCCCACGACGGCGAGGCGGTCTACGGCGCGCAGATCCTCGCCGCGATGGAGGCGCAGGCGTTCGTCGAGGACGACATCGACCGGCTCATCGACACCGGCGTCGCCCTCGTCCCGGGCAACAGCGTCCTCTACCGCATGATCGGCGACATCCGCGACTGGCACGCGAAACACGGCGACGACTGGCGCGCGACCTTCGCCGAGATCAAGGGGCTGTACGGCTACGACCGCTACGGCGGGAACTGCCACATGGTGCCGAACCACGGCCTCATCATCCACGCGCTCCTGCACGGCGGCGGCGATTTCCGCGAGTCGATGAAGATCGTCAACACGTCCGGCTGGGACACGGACTGCAACTCCGGCAACCTCGGCTGCCTGCTCGGCATCCGCGGCGGCATCGACGGGCTCGAGGGCGAGGTCGACTGGCGCGGCCCCGTCGCCGACATCTGCTACCTGCCGAGCGCCGACAGCGGGCGCGGGATCAG
The DNA here is from genome assembly GCA_022827245.1 of Pseudomonadales bacterium. Lineage (GTDB taxonomy): Bacteria > Pseudomonadota > Gammaproteobacteria > Pseudomonadales > Azotimanducaceae > VXNE01. The sequence continues at coordinate 15,904 of JAJDTI010000056.1, forward strand.
CGACGCGGCGGCGGAAGCGCGCCGGATAACGGCGATGGGACACCGCCTCGCGGACACGCCCTACGTACCGCCGAAGGACGGGGCCCGGTTCCATTTCAGCTACCCGGGTTCCGTGCAGGGGTTCCAGGGCCACGGCTGCCTGGTGCGACAGGGACCCGCCGCGGACGGCACCCCCTGCCTCACGATCCACTTCAACGCCCTCGCCGACGGCGAGACCGCGCGCGCCACGACCGGGACGTTCGTCGAGTCGCGGGATACCGCCCGGTACTTCGAGCGGCGCGGCTACGGGCTCATGGCGAGTCCGACGCTCAACCCCGGCCAGACGGTCGAAGCGTCCGTGGCGCTGCGGGCGGACGCCGAAGACACGGTCCGGACCGCCCTCTGCATCCGGGTCTACGACGACGCCGACGAACTGGTCACGCTGCGCGGGCCCACCACCGACCTCGAGCCTGGCGCCTCCGCCGAGCTTGCCTGGGGCGTGCCCGACACGGGCGGTCATCCCATCGCCTCCGTCGGCCTGCAGATCGTACGCGCGAAGACCGGCGGCGCACTGTTCCTCGACCGCCTCACGTGGACCGGCACGCCCGAGGTCACGCTGCGGCGGACCGGGGGCGAGATGTGGCACCGGGCCTGGGTGAACGGGGTCGACCACGCCGAGCGCCGCTTTCCGGAGAGCTTTCGGGTCGTGCAGGACCGGGGCACGGGCCTCCTGCTCTACGGCAATCGCGATTGGACGGACTACGTGTTGGCCGCGGACGTCACGCCGCACATGGTGCGGCGCGCCGGTATCGCCGCGCGCGTCCAGGGCATGCGCCGCTACTATGCGCTGACGATCTCGGACGACCACAGGCTGCGGCTGGTGCGCGAACTCGACGGCACGACGGTGCTCGCCGAGGCGGATGCCCCGCTCGAACTCTACGCGACGTACCGGTTCGAGCTGGCCGTCCGCGGCGACGCGATCGAGGGGCGGGTAAACGACGACGTCGCGGTGACGGCAACCGACGACAGCCTGCTCGAGGGCGGCATCGCGCTCCTCGTCGAGGGTGGCCGCACGGCCAGCCAGGAAGTGACCGTCCGTCCCGCACAATAGCCCCGCACCGGAGGAGAACCCATCGTGACCGCACAACCCACCGACGACGTCCTGCTCGACATGCACCGGCGCATGGTGCGCATCCGCACGTTCGAACAGGAGGCCGGCAAGCTCGCCGAGGACGGCAAGATCCCTGGCGCGCTGCACCTCTACGTGGGCCAGGAGGCCGTCGCGGCTGGCGTCATGACCCACCTGTCCGACCGGGACTGGATCACCAGCACGCACCGCGGCCACGGCCACCTGATCGCCAAGGGCGGCGAGTTCGGCCCGATGTTCGCCGAACTCTTCGGGCGCGCCACCGGCTACTGCAAGGGCAAGGGCGGCAGCATGCACATCTCCAACATGGACCTCGGCATGCTCGGCGCGAACGGCATCGTCGGCGCGGGGCCGCCGATCGCCGTCGGCGCCGCGTTCTCCTGCAAGACGCAGGGGGAAGGACACGCCGCCGTCACGTTCTTCGGCGACGGCGCCAGCAACGAGGGGTCGTTCCACGAGGCGGCGAACATGGCCGCCCTGTACAGGCTGCCGATGGTCTTCGTCTGCGAGAACAACGGCTACGGCGAGTACACGCCGCAGGCCAATCACCAGGCCATCGTCGACGTCGCCGACCGGGCGCCCGGCTACGGCATGCCGGGCGTCGTCGTGGACGGCATGGACGCCGTGGCGGTCTACGAGGCCGCCGGCGAGGCGCTGCGCCGCGCCCGCGCGGGTGAGGGCCCCACCCTCCTCGAGTGCAAGACCTACCGGTTCTTCGACCACGTCGGCGTGCGCGGGATGGGACTCTCCTACCGCACCGACGAGGAACTCGCGGAGTGGCAGCAACGCGACCCGATCGCCCTGTTCGAGGCGCGCCTCGCGGAACTCGAGATCCTCGATGCGGACCGCGCGCAGGCGGTCCACGACGAGACACTCGCCGCCGTCAGGGCCGGTATCGAATTCGCCGAGGCGAGTCCGCTCCCGGACCCGTCCGTCCTCCTCGACGACGTCTACGCCTGACCGGGAGCAGCGACCATGTCCCAAGCACAAACAGCAGCACAAGCAAACGAGACGCGGGAACTGCCCTACGTCGCAGCGATCAACGAGGCCGTGCGCACGGTCCTCACCGAACAGCCCAACGCGTTCGTCGCCGGAGAAGACGTCGCCGGCGCGGGCAGCGTGTTCGGATACTACCGGGGCCTCCTCGACGAGTTCGGCGACGGGCGTGTCGTGGACACGCCCATCAGCGAGGAAGGCATCGTCGGTCTCGGCGTCGGCGCCGCCGCGACGGGCCTGCGTCCCGTCATCGACATCATGTTCATGGACTTCATGGGCGAGTGCATGGACGAGATCGCCAACCAGATGGCCAAGATGCGCTACATGTTCGGCGGCTCGGCGTCGCTGCCGATCACGGTGCTCACCATGTCCGGCGCCGGCATGAACATGGCCGCCCAGCACTCCCAGAGCCTGGAGGTGTGGCTCTGTCACCTGCCCGGCCTCAAGGTGGTGATGCCGTCGACCCCGTACGATGCGAAGGGCCTCATCATCAGCGCCGCCCGCGACGACAACCCCGTGTTCGTGGCGCTCAACAAGATGTCCCTCCGCCTGAAGGGGCCTGTCCCGGAGGAGTCGTACGAGATCCCCATCGGGGAAGCGAACGTCGTGCGCGAAGGGACGAACTTCACGATCGTCACCTACAGCCGCATGGTCCACGAGAGCCTGAAGGCGGCGGAGGAACTCGCCGCGGACGGCATCGACGTGGAGGTGATCGACCTGCGTTCGCTGCAGCCCCTCGACACCGACACCGTAATCGCGTCCGTCAAGAAGACGCAGCGGGCGGCCGTCGTGCACGAGGCGGTGCGCTTCGCCGGCCTGGGCGGCGAGATCGCCGCGCAGATCCAGGAGCACGCGTTCGACTACCTCGACGCGCCGGTCGCCCGCGTCGGCGCGCCGTTCTCCCCGGTGCCGTTCAGCCCCGCCCTCGAGCAGAGCTACGTCCCCAACGCCGCAAAGATCGTCGCCGAAGTCCGAGCGCTCCTCGGAGCATGACGCCACGCGCGATCGGCATCCTCGCGAACCCGGCGTCCGGGAAGGACATCCGGCGCCTGGTGGCCCGGGCGTCCGTGTTCGACAACCAGGAGAAGCGCGCCATCGTCACCCGGTGCCTGGCCGGTGTCGCGGCGCTGGGGCAGCCGGAGATCGTCTACTTCGACGACTCCCACGGTATCGCCCGCGGAGGCCTTGAGGCCGCGGGCGTTCAGGGCACCGCGGTCGCGAAGACCAACACCGGCCGCGCCGACGACACGACCCGGGCCGCCATCGAGATGCGCGCCGCCGACTGTGGCGCCGTCATCACCCTCGGCGGCGACGGCACCAACCGGGCGTTCGCGAAGGGGTGGCTCGACGCCCCGCTGCTGCCGCTCTCGACGGGTACAAACAACGTCTTCCCGCGCATCGTCGAAGGCACGCTCGCGGGCATGGCCGCCGCCGCCGTCGCCTCCGGACGCGTCGCGCTGGCGGACGTGTCCCGCCGCGCCAAGGTCATTCACGTCACGGTGGACGGACAGGACGACGACATCGCCCTGATCGACGCCGCCGCGACGAACGACCGCTTCGTCGGCGCGCGCGCCCTGCTCGACTGCGAGCGGCTCGTTCTTGCCGTGCTCGCGACCGCGACCCCCACGGCGGTCGGCCTGACGTCCGTCGGCGGCCTGCTCTCGCCGGTGGCCGGTTCGGAGGACTTCGCCTGCGTCGTGCGCTTCGAGCTACCGGGGCGGCCGGCCCTGCACCGGGTCCGCGCACCGATCGCGCCCGGCATGTTCCAGGACGTCGGCGTGGCCTCGACCAACCATGTCGCCTTCGGTGACCGCATCACGCTCGAGGGACCTGGCGTGCTCGCCTTCGACGGCGAGCGCGAGCGGACCCTCGCGCCTGGCCAGCGCGCGACCATGGAGGTCCGGCGGGACGGTCCGAGCGTCATCGACGTGGAGCGGATCCTGCGCTCCGGCGCCGCACTCGGCGTCGTGCACGCCGTCCAGAGCGAGGAAATGCGAGATGCCGTCTGAGATCTACCTGGTCAAGGTGGGGATGACGATGACCGAGGGCATCGTCGAGGAGTGGTACGTCGACGACGGGGCCACGGTCTCGGCGGGCGCCCTCCTTTACCGCCTGGAGACCGAAAAGGTGAACCTCGATGTCGAGGCGGAGACCGACGGGACCGTCAGGCACCTCGTGTCCGCGGGCGAGACCCTCGAGCCCGGCGACGTCGTGGGTTTCATCTATGCGGCGGACGAGGAAATCCCGGACACCCTGCCGGCGCCTTCGCGCCGCGCACCCGACGACATGCCCAGCGTGGAACCGGGAGCGCCGACGCCCGCCCCTGCCCCGCCCGCGGCCGGGGAACGCCGGCCGGCCTCCCCGGCGGCGCGCAAGCTGGCCGGCGAACTCGGTGTCGATCTCTCGGCCGTCGAAGGGACCGGCCCGCGCGGGCGCATCACCCGGGAAGACGTCGAGCGGGCCGCCGCTACTCGCGAACCTCCTCCGGCCCCGGCACCCGCCGCGACCGGGCGCCGACCGGCGTCTCCGGCCGCGCGCAAGCTCGCCTCGGAACTCGGCATCGATCTCGCCGTCGTCGACGGCACCGGACCACGCGGGCGCATTACCAGGGAGGATGTCGAGCAGGCCGCGGCGGCGCGCGATACCGCCCCGCCGCCGGCGCCCGCGACGCGCGAGCCGTTGCGCGGCATGCGCAAGACCATCGCGGAGCGCATGCATGCGAGCCTGGCGGGCTCCGCGCAACTCACCCTCGACATGGAGGTCGAGATGGACGACGCGGTGAAGCTCCGCCGGCAGCTCGTCGCCGAATGGGAGGCCGAGGGCATCCGCCCCGGCTTCACCGATCTCGTCATGCTCGCCGCCGCGAAGGCGCTTCCGCAGCACCAGCGCATGAACTCGGCGCTCGTCGACGACGCGATCGTCGGCTCCGACGCCGTCCACATGGGCATGGCCGTCGCGCTGGACGAAGGCCTCGTCGTGCCGGTCATCCACGATGCAGCCACGAAGGACCTCAAGACCGTCGCGCGCGAGTCGAGCGTGCTGGCCGAGCGGGCCCGAGCCGGCGCGCTGACCCTCGACGACGTGCAGGCCGGCACGTTCACCGTGACTTCCCTCGGCATGTACGGGGTGGACGGCTTCACGCCGATCCTCAACGCGCCGCAGACCGGCATCCTCGGCGTCGGACGCATCTACGAAGCGGTCGCCTGGGAAGGCGAGACGCCGGTCAGGCGGCAGCGGATGCGGCTGTCCCTCACCTGGGATCACCGCGTCATCGACGGAGCGCCGGCCGCCCAGTTCCTGGCTACCGTGCGCGAGTACCTCGAGGCGCCCTACCGCCTGCTCGTCTGACGCGACGCGAACACTCCAGATGGACCCACCGGGCCGCGTCGCATAGGCTCCGCGGTTTCCCGCGTCGCACCAGGAGCAAGTCATGGGGGATCTCTACCGCGTCATCGGAGCCGAGGAGTCGCCGTACTCCGTCAAGGTGCGCACGTACTTCCGCTACAAGGGCATCCCGCACCGCTGGATGGGCCGCGCCGCGGCGGGGGACCTGTACCAGCGTCACGCCCGGCTGCCCCTCGTTCCCCTGGTCGTGACCCCCGACGACCGCGGCATCCAGGACTCGACGCCCATCATCGAGGCCCTCGAACCCGAGTTCCCGGAACCGGGCATCCATCCGGACGAGCCGCTCGCCGCGTTCGTCTCGGCGCTGCTCGAGGAATTCGGCGACGAATGGGGCAACAAGTGGATGTTCCACTTCCGCTGGGCGCGAGAGGTGGACCAGATCGCCTGTGGGCGCCGGCTTGCCGCGAACATGGGCGGCGGCCTCGGTGTCGAGGAACTCGAAGCGGCCGCGCGCACGGTGGTCGAACGCATGGTGAACCGCGTCTGGTTCGTGGGTTCGAACGCGGTCACGGCGCCGCAGATCGAGCAGTCGTTCGAGGACGCCATCGGCATTCTCGAGCGGCATCTCGTCGGCCGTCCGTACCTCTTCGGCGGGCGTCCCGCGTTCGCGGACTTCGGCCTCTGGGGCCAGATCTACAACGCCCGGCGGGATCCCACGCCCGCGGCCATCGTCGCCACGGCGCCGCGGGTCAACCAGTGGATCGACCGCATGCTGCTGCCGACCGTCGAGGGCGAGTTCGAGCCCTGGTCGGCCCTCGCGCCTACGCTCGTGTCTCTGCTCGCGGAGCAGGTGGGGGCGCTGTTCCTGCCCTGGAGCGCCGCCAACGCCGCCGCCATCGCGGCCGGGGACGAGGAGTTCACGGTGTCGCTCAAGGGCAACGACTGGGCGCAGAAGCCACAGAAGTACCACGCACGGTCGCTGGCGGCGCTCAAGGCCAGGTACGAGGTCGCGAAGGACACGCCGGGGCTGCGTGACGTGTTGGGCGAGACCGGTTGCCTGGAGGTCCTGGAAAGGGCGATGTAGGGGAGGGGCTTGTCCCCTCCCGTCTTGACGGCCTGCAGGACTCCGGCACGGGCGACGACAAGCGTCGCCCCTACGGGCCGAGCTTCTCCTTGGCGCGCTCGATGAACTGGGCCATCACGTCCGAGGTCTGGGCGCCGGGGAGCATGAAGCCGCCCCCGAGCATGTAGCATGGAACGCTGACGACCCCGATCTCAAACGCGCCCTTGATCCGCGTGCGCATCTCTTCCTCGTCGCCGCCGTCCGCCAGGTACTCGCGCGCTGTCGCCCCGTCGAGACCCGCCTCCCCCGCCCCCTCGCAAAGCGTGTCGAGGTCGCCGACGTCCCGGCCTTCGCAGAAGTAGTACCGGAACAGCACCTCCGCCAACTCGTGCTGGACCGCCGCGCCTCCCACATGCTCCGCGTGGTCCAGCAGCCGGTGGGCCGTGAGCGTGTTCGGCATGCGGCCGATGCTGCCGTAGTCGAACGAGATGCCCGCGTCCTCGCCCTCCTCCACGATGCGTCGCGGCACGCGCGCGCGGTCCGCCCGGTCGCCGTAACGGCGCGCCAGGTATTCGTCCCGGTCCATGCCCGTCGCCGGCAGGTTCGGGTAGAGCTGATAGGGCCGCCATGCCACTGTCACGTCCTCACCAGCCTCGGTGGCGAGGGCCCCGTCGAGCCGCCGCTTGCCGATGTAGCACCAGGGGCAGACGACGTCGGAATAGATTTCGATCAGCATGTGTCCCATGATAACGGTAGCGTGGCGCTCGGCGTCCGCCTTCCCGACCGACTGCACGAGGAGCACATCCATGTCCATCCAGCTGCGTCAAATTGCCCTGGTCGCCCGTGAACTCAAGCCCGTGATCGACGATCTCTGCGGCGTCTTCGGCATCAAGCCCTGTTTCGTCGACGAGGGCGTCGGGGTGTTCGGGCTCGAGAACGTGCTCATGCCGGTCGGGTGGAACTTCCTCGAG
>JAJDTI010000181.1 GCA_022827245.1 Pseudomonadales bacterium
GGAAGACCGGGTGGACGTCTGGACCGGGGCGCAGAATCCCGAGTCGGTCCTCGCCGTCGGAGCCGAGGCGGCGGGTGTCGAACCGCGGAACGTCTATCCGCACACCTGCTTCCTGGGCGGCGGGTTCGGACGGCGGTCGAACCCGGATTTCGTCCGCGAGGCCGTGCTGGCGGCCAAGGCCGTGGGACGTCCCGTGCAGTTGATCTGGTCGCGGGAAGAGGACACGCGCGGCGGGCGCTACCGGCCGATGACCGCGCTACGCTTCAAGGCCGCGTTCGACGCGGACCGCAAGCCGGTGGGCTGGTCGAACCACTCCGTCACCCACTCGATCCTGGCGGGACTGCGGCCGGAGATGGTCGCGTCCGGCGTCGACCGTACCTCGGTGGAGGGGCTCGAGGAGATTCCCTACGCGATCCCTAGCCAGCGCGTCACCCACACGATCCGCAACACGCACCTCTCGACCTGGTTCTGGCGCTCGGTGGGCAACTCCCAGAACCCGTTCGCCCGCGAGTGTTTCGTCGACGAGATGGCGGCCCACGCGGGGGTCGATCCGCTAGCGTTCCGACGGTCCCTGATCGGCGAGGAGCACGCGGACATGCGCCACGTGCTGGCGGTCCTCGAGGAGCGGTCGGGCTGGGGCGGCGCGCTGCCGGCCGGCACCGGCCGCGGCATGGCGATTCACGAGTCCTTCGGCAGCATCGTCGGGCAGGTCGCGGAGGTGTCCGTGAGCAAGGCCGGCGCCGTCAAGGTCGAGCGGGTGGTGTCCGCCGTGGACTGCGGTCACCTCGTCAACCCGCTGTCGGCGGAAGCGCAGATAGAGAGTTGTATCGTGTACGGACTGACGGCCGCGCTCTACGGCAAGCTGACCGTGGAGGACGGCGCGGTCGTCGAGAGCAACTTCCACGACTACCCGATGCTGCACATGGCGGACACGCCGAAGATGGAGACGCACTTCGCCCTCTCGGGCGGCGACAAGTGGGGCGGCATCGGTGAACCGGGGCTGCCGCCGCTGGCGCCTGCCGTCTGCAACGCGATCTTCGCCGTCACCGGCAAGCGGGTGCGGTCGCTGCCTCTTTCGGAACACGACCTGTCATGGAGCTGAACCTGATGAAAACCTCTCTTCTGCGTGTCGCGGCGGTGCTGGTCTGTACCGGAGTCCTGTGGCCGGCGGCCCACGCCGAGCTGTCCGTGGGCGACACGGCCCCGGACTTCGCGCTCGAGGGGACCGACGGCAAGACGCACCGACTCTCGGAACTCGTGGGAGAGGGAGGCAACGAATGTGTCGTCGTCGCCTGGTTCCCGCGGGCGTACACGCGCGGCTGCACCATCGAGTGCAAGTCCCTGGCCGAGAACGGCCACCTGCTGCGTCCGTTCGACGTGGCCTACTACATGGCCAGTACGGACCCGATCGAGGACAACCGCGGGTTCGGTGCGGAGAACAACGCCGACTTTCCGCTGCTCTCGGACCCGACCTCGGAGACGGCGACGGCATACGGCGTCCTCACGCCGCGGGGCTACGCGGCGCGGCACACGTTCTACATCGGGCGCGATCGCGAGGTGCTCGCGATCGATCGCGAGGTGCGTCCGGCGACGTCCGCCGAGGACATGGCGGCGAAGCTCGAGGAACTCGGCATCGCGAAGCGGGAGTCTGGCGCGCCCTGACGGCCCGCCGTCAAGCTCCGGCCGGCTCCGCGGAGAGCAGTTCGGCTGCCGAGCGCCAGGGCACCGCGGCGACCGTATCCGGGTCCAGCGCAAGGAACGGTTCGCAGGCCCCGGGACGTGCGCCGAGGGGGTCGAACTGACGCAGGTAGCTGGCTGCCGCGAGGCCGTCGTCCTGCCGCCCGACGGCTTCGTACAGGCAGGCGAGCCGGTGCAGCGCATCCGCGTTGCGGTGCCTGGCCACGAGATCCGCGAGACTCAGGTGATACGCGGCCAGATCGCCGTCCTCAAGGAACCCGAGGTGGGCCTCGAGGGCTCGCGCGGGAACGGATCCGGGATCGAGGGCGAGTCCCCGGGAGACGTGCGTCGCGGCTTCGGGATTGCCCTCCTGGTAGTAGAGCTGCGCCAGCAGGAGGTGTGCGTAGGCGTTCCGCTCATCCAGGGCTAGCGACCGCTCCGCAAGCGCCGTCGCACGGGCGGTCTCTCCGGCATCCGCAAGCGCCCGGGCCTCGAGGAATGCGTCGTAGGCGTCCAGTCCGGTCGCCGGCCCTGCGGAGACCGCAACATCGCCGAGCAACACGAGCTTCTTCGCAATGGCCCTCGCGACCGCATCCCGCATGGCGAAAAGCTCGCGGTCGTCCCCGCTCAGGTCCTCCTCCCAGAGCACCTGGAAGTCGCCCAGGTTCGTGAGGCGGGCGGACAGGTCCGTGCGGCCGGCCGCGCGCCGTACGCGGCCCTCCACGACATGAGTGGCCCCGAGTTCGCCGGCCAGGCGGTTCGCCACGTCGCCCTCGGACCGGAAGGCGAAAGACGCCGCCCGGTCGAGCACGACGAAGTCGGGCACCTCGGCGAGCGCGATGGCGATTTCCGCGGCGATCCCCTCGCCGAGATGAGCGGACGCTTCCGGGGTCGTCAAAGGTTGCTCGAAGGGAAGCACCGCGATGGTGATGCGTTTCGGCGCGATCTCCGGCAGCAGCACCCACCAGCCGACGACTGTCGCCACCATGATGGCCAGCATCACCAAGGTGGCGACGGCGAGGCCGTGGGATCTTGCTTGCACCACGCGGAATGAGGTAAGGCTTCGGGAAGATGCCCTAAGATATTGAAAGTTTTGGTCGGAGTGCGCGGATTTGAACCGCGGGCCCCTGCCTCCCGAAGGCAGTGCTCTACCAGGCTGAGCTACACTCCGAGGGCCGCGTGCGGGTGCCTGGCTGCCGCGTCGCGGGAACGCGCCGGGTGGCGCGGGCGCGTATTGTAAAGGCGCGGCCTGTCACGCGACAACGCTTCGCGCGGCGCATGCCCGGCGAAAGCGTCCGGGCGGAAGGGATCAGTGCATGCGCGCGACGGCGAATCCCGCCAGGGCCTCCAGCGCTTCGCGGTAGATGTTCCAGGGCAGGACGGCGAGCGTGTCCACCGCGAGGCCCGCGAACGCCTGGGCCCGCTGCCGCGTGTAGTCGAGTGCGCCGGAGCGGCGCACGGCCTGGAGGACGGGCCCCAGTTCGCGCGCGTTACGGGAGGTGAGGGCGCGGCGCACCGTGGCCGCGTCG
>JAJDTI010000094.1 GCA_022827245.1 Pseudomonadales bacterium
CTCCTGGTACGCCTCCTGGTACGCCTCGGCGAACGGGTACTTTCCGAGCACGGTCCTGACGGCTTCCGCGATCTCGTCGAACGCGGGCTGGTCGTGCAGGAACGAAAAGAAGCTGTGGTCCGACCCCGGTAGCGCGAGCAGCACGCCCTCGTTGACCAGGGCGAGATGAAGCGGGTAGAGCAGGGCGCCGTTGAGCCTGGCGTCCCGCCCGCGCGGCGCCCCGGGATCGGTGACGAAGCACTGCAGCAGCGAACGGACGCGGTTCACGCGGACCGCGATGCCGTGGTCCTCGAAGGCGTCGAGGAGGGCAGCCTCCAGCCCCTCGATCCGGCCGGCGAGCGCGTCGTACTCTCCGGCGCGTTCGAGACGCTCGTATTCGCCGATCGCGCCGAGGGCGGCGGCGAGCGCGGAGGTGCCGTCGTTGCCGGTGCCGGACTGGAAAGCCCGCGGCACGTCCCGGCCGGCGCACGGGTCGGTCACTTCCATGATGTCCGCGCGGCCGACGACGGCGGCGAGCCGGTCGCCCGCGGAAAGCGCCTTCGCCAGCGTCGTGAGGTCGGGCGTGATGCCGTACCAGGCCTGGGCGCCGCCGAGCGCCAGGCGGAAGCCGGTGATCACCTCGTCGAAGATCAGGACGATGCCGGCGTCGCGCGTCCGGCTGCGCAGCGTCGCAAGAAACTCCCCCGTGACGCCCCAGAGGCCGCCCGCGTGCATCGCGGGATCGACGATCACCGCGGCGATGTCGTCGCGCGCGCCCAGCAGCTCGTCCAGTGCCTTCACGTCGTCGAAGGGGAGCGTCAGCGTGCCGTCCTGGGACGACTCGGGCACACCGGCGCTGAAGGCGCGACGGTCCGCTCCCAGCCCGAGCAGGAACTGGTCGTCCTGGCCGTGGTACTGCCCCTGGAACTTCACGACCTTGGGCTTGCCGGTGTACGCCCGCGCATAGCGCACCGCCGTCATGACCGCTTCCGTGCCGCTGTTCAGGAAACGCACGCGTTCGGCGCTCGGGATGACCTCCTTGAGCCTCTCGGCGCACTCGACCGCGAGTTCAGGGTTCAGGACGAGCGAGCCCACCCCCGCGTGGCGTTCCACCGAGGACACCACGGCGGGATGGCGATGCCCGAGCAGGAGCGGGCCGTTGCAGGCGAACGAGTCGATGTAGGCGGAGCCGTCGACGTCGACCGTGCGGCAGCCGCGGCCGGTCGCCATGTAGAGCGGATACGGGGGAAAGAAGCGGAGGTTGCCCGACACGCCGCCCGGCAACGTCTCGACGGCACGCTCGAACAGGGCGCGCGAGCCCGGGGTCCTGCGCTCGTAGTCCGCGATGACCTGCCGGCGCAGACGCTCGACGAGGCTCATCGCGTGTTGGACGCCGGCGTCGGCACGATGCGCGTCACGGTGTGTCCGTTGGGCGCGAGGACGTCGCTGACGCGCGGGCCGATGTCGTTCTTCATGGTGTCGCTCCCGTACACCGCGGCGTCCACGCGCTCGCGCTCGGCCTCGGACTCGAACCGGCGCATCCAGACGTACACGGTCTCGTCCTCCTCGCCCCGGAAGGCGGCCGTGATGTTCATGCCGTGCGAGACCGCGAACGGGATGAACTCGCCCTCCATCAGTTCCAGCCAGGCGTCCATCTTGCCGGGCAGGACCTTGTACTGGCGCAGTTCGTAGAACATCCCGCGGAATATAGCGTGCGACCCGTGCAGGGGCGACCCTCGCGGCCGACGGCCTTCCCGCCTTCCCGCAGTGACGGGAAGGCCGTCCCCTACACCGCGATATACTCTGGCGCCTCACCCGGATCCACGGAGGTTGCCCATGCGCCGCTACGATCTCCTCCTCAAGGGTGGCACCGTCATCGACGGACAACGCACGCCGCGGTACACGGGCGACGTCGCGATCGCGGACGGCCGCATCGCGCAGATCGGCAACGTGTCCGAGTCGGAAGCGGAGCGCGTGTTCGACGCGGGGGACCTGATCGTCGCGCCGGGTTTCATCGACCTGCACACCCACTTCGACTCGCAGATCTTCTGGGACCCCTGGTGCACGATGTCGGGCTGGCACGGCGTGACCTCGGTGGTGATCGGCAACTGCGGCTTCGGCTTCGCGCCGGTGGCGCCGGAGCAGCGCGAGCGGGCGATGCTGACCCTCGAGCGCAACGAGGCGGTGCGGGCCACCACGATGGCCGCGGGGATGCCGTGGGACTGGGTCACTTTCCCCGAGTTCCTCGACAGCGTCGAGCGCACGCCGAAGGGCGTGAACGTGCTCTCCTACATGGGGCTCGCGCCCGTGATGTCCTGGGTGATGGGCCAGGAGGACGCGAAGGGACGACCCGCGACCCCGGACGAGCAGCGCAGGATGGGCGCGCTGCTGGGCGAGGCGATGGACGCGGGCGCCTGCGGGTTCTCCGCGCAGCTCCTTGGCCAGGACAGCGTGCAGCGCGACTACGACGGCACGCCCATGATCACGGACATCATGGCTCCGGACGACCTGCTCGCGTTCGCCCGCGTGCTCGGCGAGAAGCGGCGCGGGTTCATCCAGTTGCTGGGCGGGGACTTCGACCTCTTCGAGAGGGTCGCCGAAGTCAGCGGCCGCCCGATCATCTGGAACACGCTCGAGTTCTCGCACGACCAGCACGGCAACACGTACGGCTCGTACCAGGACATCCTCGAGTGGCTCAACAAGGGCAATGCGCGCGGGCTGCGCCTCTTCGGGCACGCGGTCACCTGCGACATCGACATCCAGTTCTCCCTGGAGGACTTCAACCTGTTCGACTCGATGGAGATCTGGCGCGACCTCACCCTGGGCAGCGTCCCCGAGCGGATGGCGAAGATGCGCGACCCCGGGCGGCGCGAGGCGCTACGCGCCGAGTTCGACCGCCTCGCCGAACGGCGTGACAGGCATCCGGACAAGCCGGTCGGCCTGTTCCTCAAGATCTCGGACATGCGCATCGCCGAAGCCCGGACCCCCGGGGTTCGCCCCCTGGAGGGCTACACGGTCGGGGAGGTCGCGGCCCGGGAGAACAGGCACCCGGTCGACACGTTCCTCGACACCGCGCTCTCCGAGGACCTCGGGACGTTCTTCACGTCCGACGCGCCGAAGACCTCGGAGGACGCCCTGCGCGAGGTGATCAACTCCCCGTTCGTGCTCCCGGGCCTCTCCGACGGCGGCGCCCACATGAAGTTCCTGACCACCGGGCGCTACGGCACCGATTTCATCGGCCGGCTCGTGCGCGACATGGGCCTGATGGACCTCGAGCAGGCGCACTGGCGGCTCTCCGGCTATTCGGCCATGGCCGCCGGCTTCACGGACCGCGGCTTCCTGCGCGAAGGCGCCCCGGCGGACGTCATCGTCTACGACTACGACGCCCTGCGTTCGCTGCCGCCCGAGCGCATCCACGATTTCCCGGCCGACGACTGGCGGCTGGCGCAGAAGTCCGAGGGCTACCGTCTGACCATCGTCAATGGCGAAGTGACGTTCGAGGACGGCGAGTGCACCGGGGGGACCCCGGGGATACTGCTGCGCCACGGACGAAGCGCGTAATCGGGGCGCACCGGGTCGGGGCGACCTGGAACGGGAGAACTCCATGACCCGCTACGATCTTCTCCTCAAGGGCGGCACCGTCATCGACGGGCAGCGCACTCCCCGCTACACGGGCGACGTCGCGATCGCGGAAGGCCGCATCGCGCAGATCGGGAACGTCTCCGAGTCCGACGCGAGGCGCGTGTTCGACGCGAGGGACCTGATCGTCGCGCCCGGCGTCATCGACCTGCACACCCACTTCGACTCGCAGATCTTCTGGGATCCGTGGTGCACGATGTCCGGCTGGCACGGCGTCACGTCGGTGGTGATCGGCAACTGCGGTTTCGGCTTCGCCCCGGTGCGGCCGGAGGATCGCGAACGCGCCATGCTCACGCTGGAACGCAACGAGGCGGTCCGCGCCACCACGATGGCCGCGGGCATGCCCTGGGACTGGGTCAGCTTCCCGGAGTACCTCGACAGCATCGAGCGCGCGCCCAAGGGCGTGAACGTACTCTCGTACATGGGCCTCGCCCCGGTGATGTCCTGGGTGATGGGGCTGGAGGACGCGAAGGGCAGGCCCGCGACCGCCGGGGAGCGGCGCGAGATGGGCGCGCTGCTCGCCGAGGCGATGGATGTCGGCGCGTGCGGGTTCTCCGCGCAGATCATGGGCGAGGACAGCGTGCAGCGGGACTACGACGGCACGCCCATGATCACGGACATCATGGCGCCCGACGACCTGCTTGCCTTCGCCGGGGTGCTGCGCGAGAGGGCCGCGGCTTCATCCAGTTGCTAGGCGGGGACTTCGATCTTTACGAGAGAGTTGCCGAGGTCAGCGGCCGTCCGATCATCTGGAACAACCTGGAGTTCTCGCACGACCAGCACGGGAACACCTATGGCTTCTACCGGGACATCCTGAAGTGGCTCGAGCGGGGCAACGCCCGGGGACTGCGCCTCTTCGCGCACGCCGTCACCTGCGACATCGACTTCCATTTCTCGCTGGAGGACTTCAACCTGTTCGACGTGATGGAGGTCTGGCGCGACGTCACCCTGGGCAGCGTGCCGGAGCGCATGGCCAGGATGCGCGACCCCGTGCGGCGCGACGCGCTGCGCGCCGAGTTCGACCGCCTCGCGGCGCGACGGGACCGGCACCCCGACAAGCCAGTTCACCCCTTCCTCTACGTCCCCGACATGCGGGTCGCCGAAGGCCGCACGCCGGCGGTCCGCGCGCTCGAGGGCTACACGATCGGCGAGGTCGCCGAGCGGCAGAACAAGCACCCGGTCGACGCGCTCCTCGACACCGCGCTTTCCGAGGACCTCGGGACGTTCTTCACGTCCGAGGCGCCGAAGACCTCGGCGGACGCCCTGCGCGAGGCGATCAACTCCCCGTTCGTCCTCCCGGGGGTCTCCGACGGCGGCGCCCACATGAAGTTCGCGACGACCGGGCGCTACCCGACCGACTTCATCGGCCGGCTGGTGCGCGACATGGGCCTGATGGACCTCGAGCAGGCGCACTGGCGGCTCTCCGGCTACTCGGCCATGGCGGCCGGCTTCACCGACCGGGGTTTCCTGCGCGAGGGTGCGCCGGCCGACGTCATCGTCTACGACTACGACGCGCTCCGCGTGCTGCCGCCGGAACGCATCCACGATTTCCCGGCGGGCGACTGGCGTCTCGCGCAGAAGGCCGAGGGCTACCGGCTGACGGTGGTGAACGGCGAGGTCACCTTCGAGGACGGCGAGTGCACCGGCGCGACCCCCGGCACGCTGCTGCGCCACGGACGGACGGCGTAGGGCGACCCGAAGGAGCAACGACATGTCCGATCGCGTCTGGTTCAACGTGTACGTCACCGTCAAGGAGGGCATGCTCGACGACTTCAGGGCCATGGCGAACGACTGGATCGCGTACCACGAGAAGAACACCCCGGAGATCCTCGCCTACGAGTGGTTCTTCACCAGTGAGGACGAGATGAAGGTCCAGGTGATGGAGCTCTACGCGAACTCCGAAGCCATGCTCGACTACATGTCGCGCGGCGGCGCGGACCGGCAGCGGTTCATGCCTCCGTACCCCTACACCCTGGACCGCATGGAGGTCCTCGGCGCCGTCTCGGACGCGCTCCGCAAGCGGCTGGACTCCGGGGAGTCCACGCCGCAGTACTTCCACCACCTGGCCGGGTTCAGCCGGTAGCACACCAGGGCCGGGTGTTCGGGGCGTATGGAATACTCCAGCATCACCTACGGGCCGCCGGTCCGGGGCAACAAGCCGCTCACGCCGGACGAAGTCGAGGCGTTCCTGGCCGAGACGCGCCACGCCATCATCGGCACCACCAACCCGGACGGATCGCCCCGGGTCACCCCGGTCGGCTTCCTCTGGGACGGCGAGGCCTTCTACGCGATCGCGGACCGGCAGCGCTACTGGGTCCGGAAGAACCTCCGGCGCGACCCGCGCATGACGCTCGTCGTGGACCAGGGGGACGACTATCGCGCCGTGGTGGCGAGCGGCACGGCGGAGATCCTCGACGGGGACATCGGCGAGCTGACCAGGGGCATCCTGGTCAAGTACTTCGGAGAAGAGACCGGCGGCGCATACTTCGACGAAATGGAACGGGGGCCGAACGGGAACCGCGTGCTGGTGTGCCTCAGACCCGACCGCCTGCAGACCTGGCAGCGCGACGACGGCGAGGACGCGTCCTGGTCACCGGTCTGAGCAGGAGGACGCCATGGCCCGCTACGATCTCCTCCTGAAGGGCGGCACCGTCATCGACGGACAGCGCACGCCGCGCTACACGGGTGACGTCGCGGTCGCGGACGGCCGCATCGCGCGGATCGGCAGCGTGTCGGAGGCGCAGGCCGAACGGGTGTTCGACGCGCGCGACCTGGTCGTCGCTCCCGGCTACATCGACCTGCACACCCACTTCGACTCCCAGATCTTCTGGGACCCCTGGTGCACGATGTCCGGCTGGCACGGCATCACGTCGGTGGTGATCGGCAACTGCGGCTTCGGCTTCGCGCCGGTGGCGCCCGAGGACCGCGAGCGCGCCATGCTCACCCTCGAGCGCAACGAAGCGGTCCGCGCGACCACGATGGCCGCGGGCATGCCCTGGGACTGGATCACCTTCCCCGAGTACCTCGACAGCGTCGAGCGCACGCCGAAGGGGGTCAACGTGCTCTCGTACATGGGGATCGCCCCGGTCATGTCCTGGGTAATGGGCCAGGACGCCAAGGGACGGCCCGCGACGCCGGACGAGCAGCGGCGGATGGCGGCGCTGCTGGCCGAGGCGATGGACGCCGGCGCCTGCGGCTTTTCCGCCCAGCTCCTGGGCCCCGGCAGCGTGCAGCGCGACCATGACGGCACGCCCATGATCACGGACATCATGGCGGCGGACGACCTGCTGGCGTTCGCCCGGGTGCTGGGGGAGAAGGGGCGTGGGTTCATCCAGGTGCTCGGCGCGGACTTCGAGCTCTTCGAGCGGGTCGCCGAAGTCAGCGGCCGGCCGATCATCTGGAACACGCTCGAGTTCGCCCACGACCAGCACGGCAACACCTACGGCCACTGGCGCGACATCCTGCGCTGGCTCGAGGACGGCAACGCCCGGGGGCTGCGGCTGTACGGCCACGCCGTCACCTGCGACATCAACACGGAGTTCTCCCTCGAGGACTGGAACCTGTTCGACGGCATGCCCGCCTGGCGCGAGGTCACCCTCGGCAGCGTTCCCGAGCGCATGCGCAAGATGCGCGACCCGGCGCTGCGCGGAGCGATCCGGGAGGTCTACGACGGTTTCGTGGCCGAGCGGAAGGCGCGCCCGGACAAGCCGGTCCGGGGTGGAGAACGCTTCCTGGGACTGCCCGACATGCGCATCGCGGAGGGCCGGACGCCGGAGGTCCGCGCGCTCGAGGGCTACACGATCGGCGAGGTCGCGGCGCGTGGGGCCAAACATCCGGTCGATGTCCTGTTCGATCTCTCCCTCTCCGAGGACCTCGGCACGTTCTTCTCGCACTCCGCCGTCGAGACCGACATGGAGACGATGCGGGAGGTCATCAACTCTCCGTTCGTGCTGCCGGGGCTGTCGGACGGCGGCGCCCATATGAAGTTCCTCACGACTGGGCGCTATCCAACTGATTTCATTGGTCGGCTCGTCCGGGATAACGGCCTGATGGACCTCGAGCAGGCGCACTGGCGTCTCTCCGGCTACTCGGCTATGGCGGCCGGCTTCACGGACCGGGGGTTCCTGCGCGAGGGGGCGCCGGCGGACGTGATCGTCTACGACTACGACGCGTTGCGCTCGCTGCCGCCGGAACGCATCCACGACTTTCCGGCGGGCGACTGGCGGCTGGCGCAGAAGGCCGAGGGCTATCGCCTGACGGTCGTCAACGGGCAGGTCACTTTCGAGGACGGCGAGTGCACCGGGGCGACGCCGGGCACGCTGCTGCGCCACGGGCGCACGGCGTAACCGCGACGTCCTGACGTGCTTTCTCCGCCTGCCGCGACGCCGCGCGGCGCCCGGCTCGGCGCCTTCGCCTCCCCGGCCTTCGCACTGGCGGCGCTGGGGCTTCCGGTCGTGGTGGTCCTGCCGCCGCTCTACGCGGAACTCGGCATCAGCCTGACCGTCGTCGGCACGATCTTCATGGTCGCGCGCTTCTTCGACGTGGTCACCGATCCCCTCTTCGGGGTGCTCGGCGATCGTGTGCGCACGCCGTGGGGCCGCCGCCGCCCGGCCATCGTCGTCGGGATACCCGTCCTGCTGCTCGGCGCGGCGGGGCTCTTCCTGCCGCCGGAGGACCCGCCGAGCGAGTTCGTACTGGTGGCGTCGCTGCTCGTGCTCTATCTCGGCTGGACGCTCCTGACCCTCTCGCACACGGCCTGGGCGGCCGAACTCTCCGACGACTACGACCAGCGGTCGCACATCATGGGCGCGCTGCAGCTCTGCGGTCTCGCGGGCGCGGTCGTGGTCATCCTGATCCCCGCGCTGATGGACTACCTGCGCCCGGAAGGCGGGATGCGACTGCGCGCCGAGGCGATGGGGTGGCTGATCATGGTGGCGCTGCCGGTCCTGTTCGCGGTCGCCCTCTCGAGCGCCCGGGAACCGGCCATCCGGCCGCAGCCGAAGCTCGCCTGGCGCCGCTCGGCCGCCTCGATCCTCGACAACCGGCCCCTGCGCCGGCTGCTGCTCACCAACCTGCTGCTGGGCGTGCAGGCGGGGATCAACGGGTCGGTGCACTTCTTCTTCGTCGCGCAGGTGCTCCTGCTGCCGCAGGCGGCGAGCCTCTACCTGGTGGTGCTGTTCCTGGTGGGCTTCCTCTGCGTGCCGCTCTTCGTCCGGTTGAGCGAGCGCTTCGGCAAGCACCGCACCCTGTGCTTCGGCGCGCTGCAATCGTCCCTCGCGACGGGGTCCTTCTTCGTCGTCCCGGCCGAGAGCTTCGGCTGGGTGCTGCTCATCTACGTGATGGTCGGCGTGAACTTCGGCGCCAAGGACATGCTCCTGCGCTCGATCATGGCGGACGTGATCGACCAGGACCGCGTCAACGTCGACGCCGACCGCAGCGCGCTCTACTACTCGTCGGTGACGCTCACCGACAAGGTCGGCATGGCGCTCGCGGTCGGGATCATCTACCCGGCGCTCGATCTCATCGGCTTCACGGCGGGTGGCGCCAACGACCAGGCGACGCTGGACGGCGTGCGCATGCTCGTCGCCGGCTCGCCGACGCTCATCACCCTCTGCGTCGCGTGGATCATGTGGCGCTTCCCCATCGGGCGTGCCGAGCAGGGTGCGTTGCGGGCCGAGCTGGCGCGACGCCGCACCGAGAGTTGACTGGCGCGGTCACGTTCCTATCGGCGGGCGCCCTCAGGACGTGTCGCGGGACTCGGCCTCCCGGAGCCGTACCTCCAGGTCGTGCACGCGAGCTTCCAGGGCCAGTAGAGCTGCCTGCTCCTGTTCTCGGGCCGCCCGCTCCCGTTGCCGTGCCTCGCGCTCCTCCCGGTGGGCCGCGCGATGCTCGAACCCGGTGCGGAGGACCTCTCCGGTCGAGGCGTCGCGAAACCGGAGGTCGCCGTCTTCGATCCAGAGATCCATCCCGAGCACCGCGCTGCCGAACGTACGGCGTCCCTTCTCGACGCGCGGGGGAAGGGAGCGATACCTGCCGTCGTGCAACGTCAGGCCCTGCAGGGGCGGATCGAAATACTCGTCCCTCGGGTCGAACATCCAGTACTCCTGGATCCCGAGTTCGGCGTAGAGGGCGCGCTTCGGGCCGACATCCTGCTTCCAGGTGTTCCGCGACGCCACCTCCAGCACGAAGTCCGGGGCCTTCGGCTCCTCCCAGAGCCTGTAGGTCATGCGGTAGTGGTCGGGCGCTCCGAACACCACGAAGACGTCCGGCGCCACGGACTTGGCGGGATTGCCCTCTTCGTAGTAGATCAGCAGGTCGCCGGAGACGTAGATGTCCGGCTGGCCCTCGAAGTGACGGTGCAGCACGTCCACCGCACCGAGGATCGCCCGGAACTGCCAGTCGTTCTCGGCCAATGGCAGGCCGTCGGAACTGGGATAGAGCGGATCCTCGGCGGGAAGCTCCGTCTTGCTGCGGGGGCCGTCCCCCCGGTGGGAGGTTCCTCTCATGACGTCGCTCCGCGGTCGGGGGTGGCCGTCGCCCGGCCCGTTGCACGCAACCGTAGCATGGCCGCGCCGCCATGCGTATTCGAGCGGGTGGTTACGTCCCCGCCGGCGGCAGCGTCGCGCCTCCGTCTACGCAGATCGTCTGGCCGGTGATGTAGCGCGCCTCGTCGCTCGCGAGGAAGAGCATGCAGTGCGCGATGTCCTCCGGGTCGCCGATGTAGCCGGCGGGGATGGCGCTCGCCAGGCGTTCGCGCCGCTCCGCCGTGGACTGCGCGTCCATCGCGGCGGTGCGGATGTAGCCCGGCTCCACGGCGTTCACGGTGATGCCGTCCCGCGCGAGTTCGACCGCGGCGGCCTTGATGAAGGTATTGATGCCGCCCTTCGAAGCGGCGTAGTAGGACGTGCCCGGCATGACCGTGTGCGGCCCGTTGATGGACGAGGTGAACAGGAGCCGTCCACCCCCCTGCTTCCGGAAGAAGGGCACGACAGCCCTGGACAGGCGGAAGCAGGCCTTGAGGTTCACCGACAGGACGGTCTCGAGGTCATCTTCCGAGTATTCCTCCACCCGGCCGAACAGGAACGCGGCGGCGTTGTGTACCACGACATCGATGCGGCCCCACCGCTCCACGGTCTCCGCGACGGCGCGTTCGACGTTCGGGAGTTCCCCGATGTCCGCTGCGCAGAGTGCCGCCGTGCCGCCGGCGCGCTCGATGGCTCCTACCGTCGCCGCACCGTGAGTGGCGGTGCGGGTCACGACCATCACCTTCGCGCCGGCGCCCGCGAAGACCCGCGCGACGCCGGCGCCGATGCCCCGCCCGGCGCCGGTGACGATGGCAACCCTGTCGTCGAGTCGGCCGAACATGGGCAGTGGTCTCCCGAGTGTGCGCGTCTCCGCGACGGAGAGCATAGCGGGGATTGCCGACGAGACTAGCCCCATGAGCGCTTTGACACGCCTCCCGCGACCCCGCATGGTTGCCACCCGCGACCCGACGTGCCCGAGGACCCATGACGGACATCGTTCACACCTTCGCCGGCAATCCCCTCGACCGGGGCGATGCGCTGCGTCGCGACGCGGACTGGCTGAGTGCCGCCGAGCGGGACTCCGCGAGCCGCTATCTCCCCATGTGGCGCCTGAACGTGCTGATCGAGGACGGGGACACGCACCGGCTCGGCTGGCTGCCGCCGGAGCGGATCGAGGGACTGGACCTGTCCGTGCCGCCAGTGTTCCTGGGTCTCGACGGCGGCAGGCCCCGGTTCGCCCAGGACATGTCCGCGGTGGAGGAACCGGCGCGTGACATGGACCTGCCGCCGCGGTTCCGGTTCGAGGACTCGCGCGCGGCGGGGATGGTGCTGCCCGCGCGTGACGCGGGCATCCTCGCGCAGTCCCGCTCGCAGCTCGCCTGGCACGAGCGGCACCGGTACTGCAGCGCCTGCGGCACGCCTTCCATGCAGGAGCGCGGCGGCCACGTGCGCGTATGTCCGAACTGCGGCGCGCAACACTTCCCGCGCACGGATCCGGTGGCCATCATGGTGATCTCCGACGGCGATCGCTGCCTGCTCGGCCAGGCCGCCGGCCGCCTCGCGCGCATGCGCATGTACTCGGCGCTGGCCGGGTTCATCGACCAGGGCGAGTCCATCGAGGAGGCCGTACGACGCGAGGTGCGGGAGGAAGCGGGCGTCGAAGTCGGCGCCGTGCGCTATCACTCGTCGCAGCCGTGGCCGTTCCCGTCATCCCTCATGATCGGCTGTCACGGAGAAGCGCTGAGCACGGACATCCGCATCGATCCGGTGGAGATGGCCGACGTGCGCTGGTTCGCGCGGGACGATGCGCGCCGCGCGCTCGCCGGCGAGCACCCGACGCTGAACGTGCCAGGCCCGATGGCCATCGCCCATCACCTGATCAGGGCCTGGGTCGAACGGACCTGAGGCGAAGCAGCGCACCACGCCCGGACCCCGCATGGACCGACACCGCCTGGCGACCGTGCTGTCGGCGTTCGCGTGGACGATTCCATCGGCCGCCGGTGCCCCCGCGGGGGAGACCGAGCCCCTGATCGAGGAGGTGGTCGTGACCGCGACGAAGCGGGAGCGGGGCGCCTACGACGTGCCCGCGGCGCTCAGCGTGCTCGATGGCGGCGGCCTCGCCTCGCGGGGCATCGCCGATCTCGTGGACATCGGCAAGTTCGTGCCGAACCTGAACGTCACGACGTTCTCGGCCGGCCACACGTCCTCGGCGAACCCCTTCATCCGGGGGATTGGCACGCAGGACCACCTCATCACCACGGACCCGGGCGTGGGCGTCTACGTCGACGGCGTCTACCTGGGGCGCCAGGTGGGCCAGCACTGGAACCTGTCGAACGTGGAGCGGGTGGAAGTGCTGCGCGGCCCACAGGGCACGTTGTACGGGCGCAACTCGATCGGCGGCGCCATCAACATCGTCACCGCGGCCCCGGGTGTTCGTCCGGGCGCGCTGGCGCGTGTCCGGATCGGCTCGCGCGGGCGCGTCGATACGCACTTCCACGCGGACACCGAACTCGGCGACGCGTTCGCCGCAACGTTCTCGGCCGGGATCAACCAGCGCGGCGGCGTCGGCGATTTCGTGAACCTGCCGAATGCCGGAGTGGAGGTGGGCGAGACGCAGGAGCTGTTCGGTCGCGTGGCGCTTGGCTGGCGGCCGTCGGCGGCGCTCTCGCTGACGCTGGCGGCGGACGCCAACGACGGCGAGAACGGCCTGAATCCCTACACGACGCTGATCGACGAGTTGCCGCACGGGGCGGTGTACGCCGCCGGCTATCGCAACGCGCAGGTCTCGGCCGACCCGTACGACAGCAACACCGGTCAGCGGGACCAGGCGCGCGTCGCCAACGCGGCGCGGGGGGTCGCGCTCACCGCGGACTGGGCGTTCACCCCGCACCTGAGCGCGGAGGCCCTCGCCAGCGTCCGGCACTCTGAGTACGAGGCGGGCCTGGACGACGATGGATTCCTGGACGATTTCCTTAGCTTCCCGGAGACGGGGGAGGCCGACCAGACGTCCGTCGAGGCGCGGCTGAAGGGCGAGTTCGGCGGCATCGACTTCGTGGCCGGCGTCTACCGCTTCGCGGAGGACGGGGCCAACGTCCAGGAACCGACGGTCTTCCTGGGGTTCCCCGGAGCGTTCTACCTCGGACAGGAGCTCGACAGCACGGCCGTGTTCGGCAGTCTCGGGATCGAGATGGCGGAGCGTTGGCGTCTCGCCGGGGGCCTGCGTACCACCCGCGACCGGAAGCGGGCGACCACCGATGTGGGGACCGGACCGGTCTCCGCGCGGCGAGAATGGCAGGAAACCAGTTGGGACCTGTCGGCGCACTATCGCATCTGGGACCGCGTGGCGGCGTACGCGGCCGTGCAGAGCGGCTACCAGTCGGGGCAGTTTCCGGCGCGTCCGTACTGCCTGTTCGCCGATCCGGACTGTTTCGCGGCGGGAGACAACATCACGGCCGTGAACCACGAGGTCGGCGCCAAGGGCCAGCCCATGGACCGCCTCGAACTGAGCGCCGCGGTGTTCCACACGCGCTACGGCGACCTGCCGTACCAGGTGAGCACGACGTCGGGGGCGGGCTTCACCACGGTGAACCTGATCGTTGAACAACGCACCACGGGGTTCGAGTGGGAAAGCCGCTGGTACGTGACCGAGCGACTCGAGCTGAACGCGGCCCTGGGCTGGACCCGGGTCGACGTCGAGCGCCGGCGTGGCGTACGTCCGGTGGCGCCGCTCACCCCGGAGTGGACCTGGTCCGCCGGTTCCCGTTACCGGTGGCCGCTGGGGGACGGCGCGGAAGTGACGGCGCGGGTCGACTGGTCGTACCGGGGCCGGATGTGGGGCGAACCGAGCTCGGACCGGGGCCGGCTCACCGGGATCGGCAGCCGGGGGCTGGTCAACTTCCATGTCGCGTACGAGCCGCGCGGCGGTGCCTGGACGGTGGCGGTCTATGGCAGGAACGTCACCGACGAGCGCTACGACAACGCGCGGCTGAACACGGGAGACTACGTGCTGCGGATACTGAGCAACGACGCCAGCGAGTTCGGGTTACTGGCCGAGACGCGCTTCTGACCTCCCGCCTCGGATGCACGCGGATGCGCGGGCGACCGACAGAAGGGCGGAGCGTGCGCGGCGCGGTCTCACCGCTTCGCGTTGTTCACGGTCCGCTGGAAGATCGCGAAGTCCTTCTCGTAGTCGAAATGCTTTCGTCCCAATGAGGCTTCCGAGGAGACAGCCGCGACCGACCGAGAACTCCGCCAGGGCCATCACGCTCGGGTTCGTCGCGGCCTCCGCGAACACGGCATCCTCGCGCAGCAGCCGTCCCTTGCTGCGGGAGTCCGCAGCCTCGGTCGTCGCGACGATCGCCTTGCGGAGCCGGTCGAAGAACTCCGGGGAGGCGGCGTTTTCGACGATGGTCCAGCCTTCGGCCGCGAGCTGCCGACAGCTCTCTACGAGCCCGAGTTCCTCCACCACGGGGCGGAGTTGGTCGGAAATCGCCTCGGGCGGCAGGGTCTCGTAGACCCTTGGCTC
>JAJDTI010000031.1 GCA_022827245.1 Pseudomonadales bacterium
GCGGCGGTGCCGAAGAAGGCGGCGGGGGCGGTCGTTCCGGTGGCGAGGGCCTCGTACGGGGTGAGCCCCGCGGCGACCATCGCCTCGAGTTCGCGATGGATGGAGAAGCCCGGCACATTGAACACCTGCGGCGAGTCCGAGCCGAGCAGGACTGGCACGCCGGCGTCGTGCAGGGCGCCGATGAGGCGTTTGCGCAGGGCGAGGTACCTGGCGCCGGTTTCCGGCGTGACCTGCTGGGCGGCGCGCTGCAGCCGCGCGACGTAGTTCGCGCGCAGTTCCGCCGGGAGGTAGCGGAACTCGGGGCGCTCCGTCATGGCCCGCCACGCGTGGGCTCCGGCGGTGTTTTCCGAGAGGGTTTCCGTGGGCACGACCGCGCCGCCGAGTGCCCGCGTGCGTTCGGCCGCGGCGGAGATGCGGTCGGCGTCCACGAACGGCGTGAGTCCCAGGCCGAAGGAGAAGCCGCTGCCCGGCGGGACATCGGCGTCCTCGGGCACGAGGACGTCGAAGTATCCGTCGAGGTGGTCGACGGTGGTCTGGCCGGCCCCGAGACTCCGCCACAGCCCCACCGACGCGGTGATGTGTCCGGCGAAGCCGATACCGCTGTCGCGTGCTGCGGCGACCAGCGCATCGAACTCCTCCGCCGTCAGCCCGGGGTGGATCTTCAGGAAGTCGTACCCGTCGCGTCGCTGCGCGCGCACGCGCGTCGCCACCGCTTCGGGGCCGCCTCCGGAGCGCTGGCTGAACGAGGGGCCGGAAGTGATGAGCCGGGGCCCGAGCACCCGCTGCGCGAGGAGGTCGTCGCGCAGCGCCAGGTGGCGCGAATGGCCGAGCATGCCGCGGGCCACGGTCACGCCGTTCGCAAGCCACAGGAAGAGCACCTCGTCGCGATACCCCGGCAGCACCGGCACGTGGGCGTGCATCTCGGCGAGCCCGGGGATGAGGAAACGGTCGGTGCCGTCGATGACCAGCGCGGCTTCGGACGCCTGCGCGGTGCCGCCGGCGCCGACGGCGACGATCCGGCCGTCGCGCACCGTCACGTCGCGGTCCGCCTGGACGCCCGGCTCGAGCATCGAGATCACGTTGACGCGGGTGATGACCGCCGCGTCGGCGGTGGATGCCGTGGCCAGCAGCGCGACGAGCAGGAAACGGACGTTCATCGCTCGCAACACCGGAGGCATGCGGCTCCGTGGCGGACTACCGGTCGCCGTAGCTCACGCCCATTCCGGCCCGTGCGTCGTTGTTCACGCCGTAGGGCGCGATCGGGTACCGCAGGCCGTTGCGCGAGAGCCGGTCGAGGCCCGTGACGACTCCCGGCAGGAAGTGCGGCGGCAGCGCCATCAGCAGTTCGTCCTCCATGACCCCGCCGTAGCGCCGCTCCGCGAAGCAGGGGATGGAGAGGCTCGGCTCGCCGGTCTTGAGCGCGCGCCCCCACGAGTCGGCGCACGCGGACTCGCCGACGCAGCCCCACTCGAGCTTCCGGTAGCCCGTCCACTGCAGGCCGTTGATGAACAGGATCATCTGCGCCGGCGTCGCGTAGATCATCGCGATGTCCGGCGGGTCGAGACGTCCGCTCGCCAGGGGGCTCACGGCCATCGCCTCATACCTCCCGTAGGGCACCACGTCCATGGCGTGCTGGTGCTCGGCGGAGTCCTCGACGGTCTCGTACCAGACGCCCGCCATGTTCTTGCCGGACAGCCAGTCGTCGTCGCGCGGATGCAGGCCGATCACGGTGGAGCACTGCGCGCCGACGAGGTCTTCCGCCGTGATGCCGACCGTCCAGCCGTTGCGGCATGCCTGGCCGACGATCTGGTCGGTGGTGTGGATGCTCTTCGGGCGCCGCACCCGCGGGATGGCCTCCATCTCCGCGACGCTCTCGAAGAGTTTCATGCCGATGGGCGTCGTTCGCAGGCGCAGCAGGCGGTTGAGGTCGGCGACCAGGCCTGGCCAGTCCAGGGCATCCCGGTCCGTCGAGATGACGTCCGGGCCCGCGGAGGCGTCCTCGGCCACGGTCAGCTCACCTTGACGCGGTCGAACTTCGGCGGCCGCTTCTCCATGAAGGAGCGGACCCCTTCCCGGAAGTCGGGCCGCACCAGGCTCTCGTCCATGAGGCGCGTGGTCTCCTCCATCGCGGGGCCGATGGGCATGTCGATGTGCTTGTAGACCTGCTGCTTCATGATCATGAGGGACAGGGGCGCCGCCGTGGCCGCGAGCTGGCGGATGTACTCCTTGGCGTCGTCGACGGACTCCCCGGTCTCGCAGAGGCGGTCCCCGAGTCCCATCGCGACGGCCTCCTCGCCCCCGATGCGGCGCGCGGTCCAGAGGATGTCGAGGGCCTTCGCGGGGCCAAGCAGCCGCGGCAGGGTCCAGCTCATGCCGTGTTCGGCGACCAGCCCGCGCGCCGAGAACGCCGTCGTGAACTTGGCCGTCTTCTCGACGAAGCGCAGGTCGGCCAGCAGCGCATAGCTCATGCCGAGGCCGGCGGCGGCGCCGTTGACGGCGGCGATCAGCGGTTTGCGCAGCCCGAGGAGATGGTCATAGATGTGCGCGAAGTCCTCACCCATGTCCGGGTTGCCGGGACTGGCGTCGAGGTGGGAGAGGTCTTCCTCCGCACGCTCGCCGCCGGCGGCCGACAGCGTGTTGAGCGCGTTCATGTCCATCCCGGCGCAGAAGCCGCGGCCGGCGCCGGTGAGGACGATGCCCACGACGCGCTCGTCCCGCTCCGCCTCGGCCAGCGCGTGGCGGACCTCCGCGAGCATGAGGGTGGTGAAGGCGTTCAGGTTCGCGGGCCGGTTCATGGTGATGACGGCGACCGGCTCCTCGACTTCGTAGACAATCTCCTCGTACGTTTTCTGGGACATCGACCTCTCCAATCGGCACAGCCTGTGAATGTACTATATGGCCCGCCTTCTGACGGACCGAAGCCATGCCCATGATTCTCAATGAAGAGCAGACCATGCTCAAGGACACCGCGCGCGAG
Source organism: Pseudomonadales bacterium (assembly GCA_022827245.1). GTDB lineage: Bacteria > Pseudomonadota > Gammaproteobacteria > Pseudomonadales > Azotimanducaceae > VXNE01. The sequence goes on from JAJDTI010000031.1 coordinate 2,978, forward strand.
TTCTGCACCGAGAACGCGCCCATCGCCCAGTTGCGCAAGCTGCGCGACGACGACAATCCCGACGGCTACGACCGGGACACGTGGCAGTCGATGGCGGAACTCGGCTGGCCGGGCATCCCGTTTCCGGAAGAGCACGGCGGCCTGGCGTTCGGCTACAAGGGTCTCGGCGTCGTGACCGAGGAGACGGGCCGCAACCTCACCGCGAGCCCGCTGTACGCGAGCGTGTGGGTGGCCGGCACGGCCGTGAACCTGGGCGGCAGCGAGGCGATGAAAGCGGCGGTCCTGCCGAAGGTGGCGTCCGGGGAACTGCTGCTGGCGCTGGCCCTCGAGGAGTCCCATCGCCACGATCCGTACGGCGTGGGGACGACCGCGACTCCGTCCGGCGACGGTTACGTGCTGTCGGGTTCCAAGACGTTCGTCCTCGACGGCAACGTCGCGGACAGCCTGGTCGTCGCCGCGCGCACGTCCGGGGAGCCGGGCGACCGCGACGGCATCACGCTGTTCCTCATCGATGCTGCGACGCCGGGTATCAAGATCACCCGCACCCGCATGACCGACAGCCGGAACGCCGCGAACATCGAACTCGACGACGTCGCCGTGGTGGGGGACGCGATGGTGGGCGAACTCGGCCGGGGCGCGGACGTGCTCGATCCGACGCTGGATATCGCCCGCATCGGCATCTCGGCGGAGATGCTCGGCGCGGCGCTCGAGTGTTTCGACCGCACCGTGGCCTACCTCAAGGAACGGGAGCAGTTCGGCGTCCCCATCGGCTCCTTCCAGGCCCTCAAGCACCGGGCGGCCAACATGTTCTGCGAACTCGAACTCTCGAAGTCGGTCGTCCTCGAGGCCCTGACGGCCCTCGACGAGGAGCGCGAGGGCGCCGAGGTCGCGAAGCTCGCGAGCCTCGCCAAGGCGAAGGTGGGGGAGACCTTCCACACGGTTTCCCGCGAAGGGATCCAGATGCACGGCGGCATCGGCATGACCGACGAGTTCGACATCGGCTTCTACATCAAGCGCCAGGCGGTGACGGAGCAGACGTTCGGGGACGTCAGTTTTCACCGGAACAGGTACGGCGAACTCGAGGGCTACTGAGGCCGAAGCCCTCGTCGTTGCCGCCGGGATCGATGGGCGGCCCCTCGTGACCGCCCGTGTCGGAGTCGAGCAGGGGAGGGGAACGGGATGAAGCTTCCATCGGTTCGGGGCGGCGCGTTGCTCGCCGTCGGAGTCGCACTTCTGCTCGCGGGATGCGGAGCAGAGCAAATGCCGGACGCAGGGACGCCGGCGGCCGATCCGCCGCCTTCCGCCCTGCGCGGCGAGATCGAAGCCCTGAAACGCGCCGTGGCGGCGCAACCCACCGACGCCGCCACGCTCGCTACGCGTGCCCGCGTGCTGGCGGACTGGGTCGATGCGCATGCGTTGGCCGGCCGTCCGGGCTCGCCGTTCGCACCGGACGTGCGGCGCTACGCGACGGTCCCGCCGACCGGCGAGGCGGCGGTCGGGGCGGCGGAGCGTGTCGATACGCTGGTGCGGGAGTACCGGCTGCGTGACGAGGAGCCTGAGGCGCTCGGCAGCCTGGCCGCGGACACCGGGCCCTTCGTGGCGGGCACCCTCGCCACGATCACCCAGACCTGGACCGCGGGCAGCCGCGGCATGGCCCGGGGCGGCGCGATCTGGGTCGCGCGGCACTTCAACACCGTGTACGGCGCGTTCCAGACCGAGGATCCGGCGGCCGAGGACTACATCACGGTCGCTTCCACCGATCCGGACGCCGTCTTCGAGGCCGAGACCATCATGGCGAGAGGCGCGCACGGAGGATTCCGCGCGCCGGAGCCCGCGGTGGCCTTCCGCCTGATCGAGGGCGCGGTCGATCCGGGCGAGACCGTCACGGTTACCTACGGCGACACCTCCGGCGGCGGCCCCGGGCTGCGCATCACGACCGTCTCCGGCGAGCACGTGCCGATGCCCCTGTACGTGGACATCGACGGCTCCGGCGACTGGTTCATGCTGCCGCTGCAGCCGTTCGAGATCGTGGGGGCCGGCGCGACGGGCGTGCACGGGTTCGCGCCGAGCGTCGTGGCGGCCGGGGAGGCCTTCGAACTCTCGGTGCGCGCCGAGGACGACTGGTACAACCGCGCGACCGGCGACATCCCGGGTTTCGAGGTATGGGTCAACGGGGAGGTCGCCGCGACGACGGAACCGGGCACCGAGCCGATCCAGGCGGTGGAACTCTCCCTCGATGCGGTCGGCCCCCACTGGATCGACATCCGCTCGATGGACGGCGCCATCGTCGGCGAAGCCAATCCGGTCCTGGTCGAGGAGGCGCCGGAAAAACGCATCTACTGGGGGGACACCCACGGCCACTCCGGCTACGCGGAAGGCATTGGCACGGTCGACTACTTCATGCGCTTCGCGCGCGACGACGCCCGTCTCGACTTCGTGACCCACTCGGAACACGACACGTGGCTCGACGCGGCCGAGTGGCGCCTCATGCGCGACACGGTGGCGCAGTACGACGCGCCGGGCGAGTTTGTCCCGTACCTGGGTTACGAGTGGACCGTCCCCGCGTGGATCGGCGGGGGCCATCACAACGTGCTGTTCCGCACGACGGAAGGCCGAGAGGTGGTTTCGGCCCTCGAGTACCCGACGCTGTCGAGTCTCTACCAGGGTCTGCGCGAACGGTACGATCCCGCCGACGTGGTCGTGATCCCCCATGCGCACAACCCGGGCGACGCCCGACACTCGGATCCCCTGCTGGAACCGCTTATCGAGGTCATGTCCATGCATGGCACCTTCGAGTGGTTCATGCGCAACTACCTCGGCAACGGCCACCAAGTGGGCTTCGTGGCTGCGTCGGACGACCACCTCTCGCACCCGGGCTACGCCGCGCCGAGCCGCAACTCTCTCGCCCAGCGCGGCGGCCTGGGGGCGGTGTTCGCGCCCGAGCGCTCGCGCGACGCCATCTTCGACGGGATGAAGGCGCGACGCGCGTACGCGACGACCGGGGACCGGATCATCCTCGATGTCGGCCTCAATGACGCGGGCATGGGAGAGCGCACCGCGTACACCACGGAACGGACGGTGAGCGGACGCGTCATCGGCACCGCGCCGATCGACACGGTGACGCTGTTCAAGAACGACGAGCCGATCTGGTCGCGCGACCACCTGACGGCCACCGGCGCGGCGGACGACGATCCGGCGACGCTGCACCTCTCGTTCCACTCGGACGCCACGCCGCTCAACTGGGGCGACGCGCCCCGCGGCTGGCGGCACTGGCGGGGTACGCTGACGCTGCTCGGCGGCACGATCGTCGACGCGCGCCTCACGGACCTGGCGAACCCGAACTGGCAGTACCTGGAACGCGACGGCGAGGTGGTCCGCTTCCACACGATCTCCCGCGGCGACGCCAGCACGATCGTCCTGACCGTGACCGACCTGGGCGAAGAGGGCATGCTGGCCCTCGAGCTCGAGGAGACCCGGGAGGCGGGCTCGGCGCCGCCGATCTATCGCCCGCCCGCGACCATCGCCGCGAGCACGCTGCAACTGCCGGTGGCGCAGACCGCAGCGGGGGAGGTCCGGGCGACGATGCCCATTCCGGACTACGACGACTACATTGCCCTGCGGCGGGTCGGACCGGGAGTGCGGGACGTGGCGTTCGCGTACACGGACACCTCGACGCCGCGGCAGGGCGACTACTACTACGTGCGGGTCCTGCAGGCGAACGACGCCGCGGCCTGGTCGAGCCCGATTTGGGTCGGCGGATACCCGTCCAGGTGACCGTTTCGGGGCGGCAGCCGATGAGGAACGCGGTCGGGGCGTGGCTGGGCCGGGCGCGGCACTCGCGATGGCGCTGACGGCCGGCTTCGAGCTCTACACCGGGCTCTTGAGTTCCCTGGCGGGAGAGCGCTGCTCGCAGCCGCAGGGCAGCTACGTCCGGGAGGCCTGGCTCAACGGGATCGCCCTGCAGGCGCGATCGGGCTTCAACCCCTTCCGGTTCGGCCTGTCCGGCGCCTCCGACTATCACTCGGGCGTGTCCGCCATCGAGGAAGACAACCTGAGCGCCGCCAGCGGACCGATGCGGACCGGAACACGCGGAGGAACGCATCTTCGACGTGGCGTTAGCTGCCTCCTCCGGTGGACAATTTCCCACGCTGGCCGGCGCTGTTATCCTGTATCTGCCACTTCTGGAGAGCATTAGAGTGCGATTCCCGAAGGCGCTCACTCAGGCTACCGACGCATGACCGACCGCTTGGAAGCAGGGCACGCGGGGCCGCGCGCCGGATCCGCTCCGCGGCGCAACGGCATCAGCAACGAGATGGTCGGCATCCTGGCCATGGGCGTCGCGATCATGGCTGTGTCCCTCGCGAGCTGGACGACGCTGCGCGCGGAGATCTCGGACCTGAGGGTGGAAGGGGGCGCGAACATGGATCGTCTGAGGTCGGACCTGCAGGGCCAGATGGTGCGGTTACGGTCGGACCTGCAGGGCCAGATGGTGCGGCTACGGTCGGACCTGCACGGCGACATGGAGCGGTTGCGCTCGAATGTGGCCGCCGACGTGCGGGAGCTGCGGACCGATATCGGCGCGGTGGACCAGGCCGTCCGCGGGCTGGACGACCGCATGCGGGCCGTGGAGACGCGACTCGCGGTGGTCGAGGCGCACATCGGGTCCGCCGCCATCGTTTCGACCGGCGAGGGCGAGGAGGCCTGACCTTCGGGCCGCACCGGTCGCGGGGCACCACACTAGAACCCTGCCACGCGATCGATGACCCAGAAACTCGCGATGCCCCCCAGCCCGTACGCGGCGGCGCGGTCAAGCCGCCACGCCCGGTCCCGGAGCCACCTGTAGGACAGCCACAGGGCAGCTCCGGCGACGCTCGCGAACGCGATCTGGCCGGCCTCGATGCCGAGGTTGAACAGGAACAGCGTCATCGGCACTTCGCCGGGCGGCAGGCCGGTCTCCGCCAGCGCCCCGGCGAAGCCGAAGCCGTGGATCAGCCCGAAGGCGAACGCGACCGCCCAGGGCGGGGTGAGGCGCGCGTCCTGAACACGGTCGCGGCGCGCGACCTCCCATGCCAGGTACACGATCGAGAGGGCGATGAACGCCTCGACCGGCGGCCCCGGCACCTGCACCACGTCGAGCACGGTGAGCGCCAGGGTCAGCGAGTGGGCGAGGGTAAACGCGGTGATGGTCGCGACGACGACGCGGATGCCCCGGACGAGGAGCAGGATGCCGAACACGAACAGCAGGTGATCGACTCCGGACAGGATGTGCCCGACGCCGAGAAGGAAGCGTTCGGCGACGCCGGCCCCGGGTTCGGCGAGGGGGATCTCCACGAAGGGCTCCGAGACGATGCGTGTCGTGAGGTGGCCGGCGCGGTCCTCGATGCGCACGAGGACATCCACGATGCCGGCGTTCGAGACGCCGAGCGCAGGGGGCGGACCGTCCAGGGGGCAGCCGATGCGCCGCTCGAAGGCGACATGGTCGAAGCGCTCGGCGCGGCGCATCGGGGCGATGTCTTCGCAGCCCTCGGTCCAGGACAGCGCAACCCCGGGCAGACCGGTGGCGCCAAGCGCGGTGCGCATCGTCAGGGCATAGGCGTGCGAGGCGACCTCTCGTACCTCGACGATGGCCATCTGCATGTCGTGGGCCAGCGCGGCCGTCCCCGGCGCCAGCACGATCAGCAGCGCGGTCGCGGCGCGGCGCATCAGGGCGTGTCGGCGTCCGTGGCAGTGCCCGGGCCGCTCGTGGAGGGTGCCAGCGGAGCCACCCGCACTTCGTAGGAGTCCCGCAGCGCGTTCAGGCGACGGTCCCGGTCCGCCTCGATCTCCTGGCGCTGCCAGTCGAGATGTACCTGGTCCCGCACTTCCGCGAGGGGTCGCACTCGCGGGGTGCTGTAGGCGTGGATGCGCACGACGTGCCAGCCGTAGGCCGAACGCACCGGCCCGAACCATGCCTCGACGCCCGTCTCGGCCGCGGCCACGACCGCGTCGCGAAACGTCGTACCGAAGTCGCCGACCAGCCGCTGCGCGTTCGGCAGGGAGAGCATCTTCGCGCCGTGGAAGGCATCATCCGTCACGGACTCGCCGGCCTGCAATCGCCGCAGCGCGTCGGCGGCCGCTGCTTCGGCCTCCTCCCCGCGCCGGTCGCGACTGAAGAAGCGGTGCGAGAGGGTCAGCTCCGCCGGGCTTCGATAGCTTTCGCGGTGGGCCTCGTAGTAAGCCGCGAGTTCGGCGTCATCGGGGACCGCGAGGGCCGCCAGGTCGGCCCAGGCGATCGTCAGCTTCTGCCCGAGCCGTCGCCGCACCACCGCATCGCCGCGGTCCAGGCCCATGGCCAGCGCTTCGCGGTACAGCATTTCCTCCTGCACCCGCGCGTCGACCAGCCGTTCGAGTTCCTCCCGCGTCGGCGGACGCCGCCACTGCGCCTCCCACTGGGCCTGGAGCCGGTTCAGTGCATGCCGGTCGATGTCGACGACGCGGTCCCGTCCGGCGCTCTCCGGGCGCGCCCACTCGTACGCCACGAAGAGCACCGCCCCCAGGACGGCGAAGTGCAGCAGCGGCTCGCGGACGAGCCGGCGGGCGAACGCTCCTGCCATGCGCCCGGATCAGCGCTTGCCGTAGCCGCCCACCCAGATCGGGCTCGACCACGCGACGGCGTCGTTCGTCTGGGTGACGCGCACGTAGTACCAGTCGCCCTGCAGGGTGCCCGTGTCCTCCAGGGAGAACGTCAGGTCCCGCTGGCCGTCGGTGACGACGCGGCGCAGCGTGACCCGGTCGACCCACGGTCCGATGGGCAGTTCGGCCGCCGTGCGCCCGTCCCGCATGTCGGCGACGCGCAGGCTGGCCGACGCGGCGGGGACCAGGTTGTGCTGGCTGAAGATGAGAGGCGCGCCGCCGGTCTCCGTCTCCTCCATGAGGTCCAGGTCCACGGTCGCGGACTCCCCGACGTCGGTGAGTTCCAGGGCGATGGAACTCGTGTCGCCACGGGTCTGTGTACGGAACCGGAACTCGCCCGATCCCGTCTCCTCGAACTCTGTCGCGGCCAGGTCCTGGAAGTCCTGCGGCGTCGCCGACGTCACCGTGGCGCCCGAGACCTTGAGCGTGCCGGTCCAGTGACGCCAGCCGCGGGGATTGTCCCGGGGGTGCAGGGGCACTGAGGAGGTCTCGAAGGTGAGTTGGTACCGGCCGTCCCGCGTCCCGTCGTCCTCTGGCGTGGCCACGTCCCGTTCCCAGATGACCTCGTCGTTCTTCACGACGGTCACGGTGTCGATGGGAGCGGTCCCGACGACGCGCCCCTCGAGCAGGCGCGTCTCGGAGAACGGCACGCGGGTCCCCATCCGGCCCCCGTTGAGGCTGAAGTCGAGCACGATGCGATCGCCGTTCGTGGCGTACGCGCTCAGGTTCTTCATCGCGTCGAACAGCGCATCGGTGGTGCGTTCCTGCGCGATCACCGCACCGAGGCCCCCGGTCTGGGCGAGACCGCCCGGCAGCGGCGCGGAGTAGCCGGGCTGGCTCAGGTGGTTGTCGCTGGCCGCCGTAAAGCCGACCTGGTGGCCGTGGTTCAGGTACATGCGGCCGAACCACTCGAACGTGCCGTGGTTCGACATGATCTCGATGAGCGGTTCGAGCTGCGGATCGTTCAGCCGGTAGTCGCCGTTCTGGTGGGCGTGGGGGATGACCACGACGTCGTTGGGGTCGTGGTGCGTGCGCAGTCCCTGGTACAGCGCCGAGAGCGTCGGGAAGAACTGGGCGCGGACGGGCATCCGGTCGTCGGGCGTGCGGAACATCACGTTGTGGTGGCCGCCCTGGCGATTGTTCACCGTCCACTCGTAGCCGAGGTACGCGATGAACTTGCCCTCCTCGGTGAAACGCCGGACGTAGTCCGCGAGCACGTTCCACTCGTAGTCGTCGAGCCAGATGTCGTGCTCCGAGTGCAGGACGTAGTCGAGGCGCGCGTCGTCCCGGGCCCAGGTCATGAAGTGCTCCGGCGTCCCGATGCCTTCGGCGAAGCCGGAGTGGCCGTGGGTGTCGCCCCAGTACACGCGCCGCTGCGGGTAGTCCTCGACGAGGATCGGGTTGGTTTCGCCGGCGATGGACCCGTCCAGGGAGCGAAACTCGAAACGGTAGACGCCCGGGACGTCGATCGCGAAACGCTCGATGAGCTGGACGGCCGCGCCGTCGGCGGGAAGCTGTCCGAACGGCCGGCCGTTGATCGATATCTCCCAGCCCGGAATCGTGCCCGTGGCCCGGTTGTAGTAGCGATCCTGGGCGCGCACGGACACGTCGAAGTCCTCGCCGGTCCTGACCACGGAGGGGGCGAACCCGTGCACGCCGGCGATCTCGGCGCCGGTCACGACGATGGGCTGGATCGGCAGCGTGAAGAAGAGCTTCGAGCCGTCGAAGTCGAGGTAGAGGGGCAGGGGCATCCGGTCCGACGAGATCGTGGACATGCGAAGCCCGCGGCTGCCGCCCGAGGTGTCGCCGTAGGTCACCGTCACGGTGTCGCCCTCTGTAAGCGTGCCGGCGTCCACGCGGAACAGCAGCGTCGCCAGGGCGCCCCGGAAGCCGCCGTGCATCCCTCCCAGGGGATGGGTGTCCGCGACGAACCGCACGTCCGGGTTCGACGAGGAGACCGAGATGTAGTGATCGGCGGCGGGGTCCTCCGTCTGCCAGCGGCCGTGTCCGGCCATGAAGTGCCGGGTCACGAGGAAGCCCCCGCCGGTCTCGACGGGCTTCGTCCCGACGGCGTAGGTCTGGCGCACCGTGACGAAAGTGCCCGCGACGTACGGTCCGAGATCCGCGGTCAGCTCTCCGATGGCGTCCGGCGCTTCGTCGAGCAGCGTGAACTCCTGCACGAACGCATCGAGCGTGGCGCCCGTGCCGTCGGCCGACTCGGGGTAGGTCAGGACGGACATCCCCAGGAACACCGCGTTCACGGGCAGCGTCCCGCCGGTCAGCGAGTAGGCGTTCATCCAGTCCCAGAGCACGTGCATCCGCTCTTCGCGGGTGGCGGGACCGGTGGGCTCTTCGGCAACGGCGGTCTTGAGGGCTTCGACCCGTGCGCGAAGCTCGGGACTCATGTAGTCCTGCTGCGCGGATGCCCCGGCGGCCAGCACGAGCGCCAGTCCGACGCGAGCCCATTGGTGCCACTTCGCCATGTCCACCCCTCGCAGTCGCGTTGGTTTCCTACCAGTATAGCGAGGGGTGGGCGATGCAATGGCTTGACAGGCCAAGGCCGCCGCTCCTGGTGGAAGCGTAGAGCGAGGAGATTGGCATGGAGAAGATCAGGTGTGGCGCCGCCCTGCTTGCGGTCCTGGCGGCGGGTTGCGCGCGGGGTCCGGAGTTCGTCGTCGGCCCGACCGTGGACCCCAACCCGAACCCGGCGGTGCCGCTCGCTGCGGTGTTGCGATTCACCGCCGACGTGCCGGTGACGACGGAAGTCCATATCAGCGACGGCGGCGGCAACGCCTGGACGCTGCATTTCGGTCCCGCGGAGGATCCCGGCGCCGGGCTCGCCCTCGTCGGCATGCGCCCCGCGCGTTCGCACCGGATCGAGGTGACGGCCCGGGACGCAGCGGGCCAAGGGGTTCGGGGCGGCCCGTTCGAGTTCGAGACGCCGCCGCTCCCGGAGGTGGGCACCGAGTTCCCGCCCGTGCAGGTGCCCGTCAGCGAACCTGCGAAGATGGAGCCCGGCGTCACGCTCTTCAACCCGCGCCGGCGCCGGGTGGGGCTCGGCCAGGACATCGCGGCATACAACGCCTCGTTCGGGATGCTGATGGCCCTCGACAGGCGCGGCGAGGTCGTCTGGTACTACCGGACGGACTCGCGCATCAGCGATTTCGAGAAGCTCGGCAACGGCAACCTGGCCTTCCTCACCGCCGACAACCGCCTGGTGGAAATCGACTGGCTCGGCAACACGGTGCGCTCCTGGTATGCCGCGCGCCGCCCGGAGGGGCCCGCGGCCGCAGGCGTCGCGGTGGATGCCCAGACCTTCCACCACGAGATCGACGAGCTGCCGAACGGCAACATCGTGGTACTCGGGACCGAGTGGAAGGAGATCGACGGCTACTATACGAGCGAGTACGACGCCGACGCGCCGCGGGCGCGGCGGAAGGTCATGGGTGACGTGATCCACGAAATCGAGCGGGACACGGGGCGCGTCGTGTGGGAGTGGCGCGCGTTCGACCACATGGACCCGTTCCGCATCGGCTACGAGACCTTCTCCAACTACTGGATCCGCCGGGGCTTCCCCGACACGGTGGACTGGACCCACGCGAACAACCTGCTCCACGACGCGAGCGACGACTCCCTCATCGTGAACTTCCGCTACCAGGCGGCGGCGGTGAAGATCGACCGGGCGACCCGGGAGATCGTCTGGATCTTCGGTGAACCGACCGGCTGGGGCGACCTCTCGGACCGGGTCCTCGAGGCGGACGGCGACGTGCAGTGGCCCTACCACCAGCATTCGCCGAGTCCCACGCCCCATGGCACGCTGCTGGTGTTCGACAACGGCAACTACCGGGCGCGTCCCTTCCGGGAGCCGCTACCCGTCGAGGAAACCTGGACGCGCGCGGTCGAATACGCGATCGACGAGGAGCGGCGAACCGTACGGGAGGTGTGGCAGTCGGAGGCGTTCGGGCCGGACCGGGTGATCGCGGTCGCCATGGGGGACGTGGACTGGCTCCCCGAGACCGGCAACGTGCTCGTGGCGTACGGTGCGCTGCTGGATCCCGGAGCCATCGGCGAAGTCGAATGGCCCTCGAGTTCCCGGCTGCGCTTCAATCAGTGGACGCGCCTGCGCGAGTATCGCCGCACGGAGCCGCCGGAGGTGGTGTACGAGGTCGTGCTCGAGACGGGGGAGCCGGACCTCGGGTGGACGCTGTTCGGGGCGGAGCGGATCGACCGGGTGGGGCGCTGACGGCGTACCGCCGTGGGCATGGATTCGAGGCGGGAGGGGACAAGCCCTCCCCTACACGACGTCCTCCGTGCGGACGAGCGTGACGCCGCGGGCCTCCCAGTCTCGGAGCAACGCGTCGCGTCCGCCTTCGTCGAGGGCGCGTACGGCGTCGATGACGACGGAGACGGCGATCTCCGGGAAGCGCGCAAGCAATCCCTCCACCGCGTAGCGGTCGCAGACGTCGAGGGCGACGCCGTACAGGACCACCTCCGAGATGCCGAGTGCCCGGATGGCCGGCGCGACGTGCGGATTGGCGAAGACGTCGAAGTAGTGCTTGTGGAACAGCACGTCCCCCGCGTGGCCGGAAAGCCGCGCGACGACCTCCGCCGCGTCCTGTTCCGGCTCGACGATCACGGGATCGCGCAGCGCCGTTTCCGGAATGCGCGCCTGCCCGGGGGTGCCCCGCATGCAGTGGGGCGGGAACGTGTCGCGGAAGTCGGGCGCGTCGGACAGTTCGTCGTCGCCCGGGTCGTGGTTGTCGGAACTCGCAACGATGCGGATCCCGGCGGCATGGGCGTGGTCGGTCAGCTTGGCGAGATTCGGCGCGATGGTCTCTGCCCCCGGCACGTACAGCCTGCCTTCGGGGAGCATGAAGTCGACCTGGGTGTCGACGTCCCAGAACACGCGTTCGCTCACGTGACGGCCTCCAGCCGGGGGTTGGGGCGCAGGATCCGGCCGACCTTCGCGCTCGGGCGGCCGTCCGTGAGGACGACATCCGCGGTGAAGTCGAACGATCCGTCGTTCGCGACGAGGGAGGAGCCGATCCCGTAGGCGTCGACGGGGACGCCCTCGCCCTCGAAGCGGCGAATGCGTGCGGCGTCGAAACCGCCGGACGCGATGATCCGCACCCGTTCGAAGCCGGCGTCGTCGAGGGCATTGCGGACGTTGTGGACGAGTTGCGCGTTGACGCCGCGCGGATCGAACTGGCCCATCTGGGGCACGACGCTCCGGTCGACGAGAGTGCCCGAGGTATCGAGACGCACGCCGTAGAGCCGGTCTCCCAGGGCACGGGCCACCGCCAGGGACGTGCCGACGCTGTCGTTCTCGAAGTCGACCAGCACGACCAGGTCCACGGACTCCGGCAGGTGCTCGGCGAACTTGCGCGCCGCGAGCACGGTATCGCCGCCGTATGCCGCGATGGCGGCGTGGGGCAGCGTGCCGAATCCCGTCCCGCCCCAGAGGGCGGCCTGCATGTCCGTGGCGGCTCCGGTCGCGCCGCCGATGTGGGCCGCGTAGCCGTCCCGGGCCTGTACGGACCAGTGATCGTGCCGCCCGGCGAAAAAGAGCACGTCTTTCGGTTGCGCGGCCTGGACGGCATCCCGGGTGAGCGTCGCGACCCGGGTCTGGCGGGCGAGTACGCCGAGATAGAGGGTCTCCAGGTGCGCGAACGCGTCGTAGGCGCCCTCGATCGTCATCACCGTCTCGAAGGGTTCGAAGGCGTCCCCGTCGTGGAGGGCGCGGACGGCGATGCCGGACCGGTCTTCGCTCGCGAGTTCGAGGAGCGCGATGGCCTCGTCCATCCCGCAGAGCACGCCCGCGTGCTTGCAGAAGACCTGCATCAGCACGCGCGGCCGGTGTCCGTCCGCGCGCAGCACCTCCCGCGTGCGCACGAAGTACTTGTCGGAGTAGCGCCCGGCGCGGATGGCCTCGAGCGGCAGCTCGAACAGTTCGGGATCGAGGCGCTGGCGACGCTTGGCGGACATGGCCGGGATACTGGCAGGGGGTCGGGCCGACCGCAACGGCGCCGGCCCGGAGCCCTCAGGCCTCGACGGGTGCGGGCGCCTGGTCGAGCGTTGCTCCGGCCAGGCGTGGCCCCGTCGACTGCAGGTGGCAGGCGACCCAGCCGCCGCCGTCGATGGGGTAGGGATCCGGCATCTCGCGGTGGCAGACGTCCATCGCATAGGCGCACCGGGTGTGGAAGGGGCAGCCGCTGGGCGGATCGATCGGGCTCGGCAGCTCGGTGGCCGGCAGCCGGCGCCGTACCGCCTTGCGTTCGCGCTGGGTGGCGACGTCGGTCACGGGGGCGGCGGCGAGGAGCATCTGCGTGTAGGGGTGGGCGGGACGGTCGTGCACCCGGTCCACCGGCCCGAGTTCCACGATCCGGCCGAGGTACATCACGCCGACGCGATGGCTGATATGACGCACCACCGCCAGGTCGTGGGCGATGAAGAGATACGCGATGCCGAAGGACTCCTGCAGTTCTTCCAGCAGGTTGATGGCCTGGCTCTGCGTCGACACGTCGAGGGCGCTCACCGGCTCGTCGCACACGATCAGACGCGGTTCGAGCGCGAGCGCCCGCGCCACGGCGATGCGCTGGCGCTGTCCGCCGGAAAACTCGGACGGATAGCGCTCGAGGTGATACGCCTCGAGGCCGACGCGCTCCAGCAACTGCGCCACCCGCGTGTCGCGCTCCGGTCCGCGCAGGCCGAAGTGGATCGTGAGCGGCTCTCCGACGATGTCCGCGACGACCATGGACGGGTTCAGGGACGCCTGCGGATCCTGGAAGATCACCTGGAGGTCGCGCCGGAAGTCCAGCATGCGGCCCTTGAGCTCGCGCACTTCCTGCCCGTCGAGACGGATCGAACCGCGCGTCGCGTCCACGAGGCGCAACAGCGCTCGCCCGAGGGTCGACTTGCCGGACCCGGACTCGCCCACGATGCCGAGGGTCTCGCCCCGTTCGATGCGGAACGTGACGCCGGCGACGGCGTGCACGGTGTAGGACGCCGCCCCGAACAGCCCCCGGCGGACGCGGAAGTCGACGTGCAGGTCGTCGACCTGCAGCAGTTCGTCCGCCACCTACCAGCCCTCCGCCGGGTCGATCTCGTCGAGGCGCGCGCACCGGGCGGTGCGTTCCGGCGAGACCGGATGCAGGGGGATGTCGCCTGCACGGCATTCGGGTCCGGCACTCGGGCAGCGGGGATGGAAGCGGCAGCCCTCGGGCCAGGCCCATGCCGGCGGGACGCGCCCCGGGATCTGGGGGAGGGCTTCGCGGCGCGGTCCACTTTGCGGCATGGAGGCGAGGAGTCCGTTGGTGTAAGGATGCGCGGGTGCGGCCAACAGCGGCTCGGTCGGTCCGCGCTCGACGATCATGCCCGCGTACATCACCAGGGCTTCGTCGCACATGTCCGCGATGACGCCGAGGTCGTGGGTGATGAGGAGGATGGCCATGCCGTGCTCCTCCTGCAGGGCGGTCAGGAGGTCGAGCACCTGCGCCTGGATCGTCACGTCGAGCGCCGTGGTGGGCTCGTCGGCGATCAGGAGCTTGGGATTGCAGGCCAGGGCCATCGCGATCATCGCGCGCTGCGCCATGCCGCCGGAGAACTGGTGCGGGTAGTCGTCGGCGCGGTGGGCGGCGCCGGGGATGCCGACATGGTCGAGCAGCTCGACGGCGCGCGCGCCTGCCTGGCGCCGGGTCATGCCCTCGTGCACGCGCAGGGCCTCCGCGATCTGGTGCTTGACGGTGAAGGCGGGATTCAGGCTGGCGCCGGGTTCCTGGAAAATCATGCCGATCTCGTCGCCGCGGATGCGGTTCAGTTCGGCGGGCGGCATTCCCACGAGTTCGCGGCCGTCGAAGCGAATCGAGCCGGAGACGATGCGGCCGGTTTCGCCGAGGAGGCCCATCACGGCCATCGCCGTCACCGATTTCCCGCAGCCCGACTCGCCGACGAGACCGAGCGTCTGTCCGGCGTGCATGTCGAAACCGACGCCGCTCACGACGGTCAGCTCGCCGCCGCGCGGGGCCGGGAACTGCACCGCGAGGTCGGATACCTGGAGCAGAGGCGGGCGGGAGGTGTCGTCTGGCACGGCGCGGGACGCGGCGGCCGCGGTCGTCGCGCCGGGCCGGCGCCCGTTGGCCGGACGCGCCTCGACCCGCGAGAGCGCGTCGCGCAGCCCGTCCCCGACCAGGTTGAAGGCGAGCACGCTGAACACGATCATCAGGCCCGGCGGAGCCACCATGAACGGGTGCTGGTGCAGGTAGTTCTGGGCCGTCGCCAGCATCACGCCCCAGCTCGCCTCCGGCGGCTGCACGCCGAGCCCGATGTAGGAGAGGCCCGCCTCGGCGAGCAGTACGTAAGCGAACGTCAGCGTGGTCTGCACGGTGAGCGGGCCGGTGACGTTCGGCAGCACGTGGCGAAACAGGATGCGCCCCGCCGCCGCGCCGCTCACCCGCGCGGCGTCGACGTAGACGGCCTCCCGCACTTCGAGCGCGGTGCCCCGCATGAGGCGGAAGAAGGCGGTGGCGTTGGCGATGCCGAGGGCGATCATTGCGTTCGTGAGGCTCGGGCCGAGGATCGCGAGGATGGCGATGGCGACCAGCAGCGCGGGCAGCGCGATGATCGCTTCCACGATGCGCATGGAGATCCGGTCCCACCAGCCGCCGAAGTACCCCGACAGCAGCCCGAGCGGGGCCCCGAGTCCCAGGGCGATGCCGACGCCGAGGGCCGCGGCCTTCAGCGCGACGGCGGTCGCCGCGACGATGCGCGCCAGGGTGCTGCGGCCGAGATGGTCCGTGCCGAGCCAGTGTTCGAGCGACGGCCCTTCGAACGTGCGCGTGAGGTCGATGACGAGCGGGTCGTGCGGCACGAGGTAGAGCCCGAACAGGGCGACGAGCACGAGCAGGCCGAGGTAGCCGGCGGAGATGACCGCGGGGCGGTGCTGGACGAACGCCCGAAGGAAGCGTTCGCTGCCCGTGAGCGGCGCCGCGCTGCCGAGCTCGCCGTCCTCCGGCGGCACGGGCGCGAGGCCTGTCTCGGTGGCGAGGACGGTCTGGTCGCTCATGCCGGCCGCATCTTGGGGTTGACGTAGCCGTAGGCGACGTCGACGGCGATGTTGACGCCGACGATGACCAGCGTCCCCATCATCACGACGCCCTGCATGATCGGGATGTTCTGGGTGCGGACCGAGTCGATGGCGAGGGACCCGAAACCGTTCAGCCCGAACACCTGCTCGACGATGAGCGCGCCGCCGAGGAGTCCGTTCACCTGGAAGCCGATGGTGGTGACGATCGGGACCGCGGCGTTCTTGAGCGCATGCCGGAAGGTCACGGTGCGCTCGGAGAGTCCCTTGGCGCGGGCCGTGCGGATGTAGTCGGTGCCCAGCACGTCGATGACGGCGCCCCGCGTCTGGCGCGCCAGGGCGGCGCTGGCCGACGTGCCGAGCGCCACCGAGGCGAGCGCGATGCTGCGCAGCCACTCGGTCACGCTCTCCGTCGGTGGCGTGAAGCCGGTTGCCGGCAGGACCTGCCACCACAGGGCGAAGGGAATGACGAGGAGGATCGCGACCCAGAAGTTCGGCAGCGCCTGGCCCACCGTGGCGCCGAGCACCGCCACCCGGTCCACGAGGCCCCCGCGGTGCAGGCCGGCGTAAACCCCGGCCGGCACGCCGATGACGATCCCGACCAGCATGCCCCCGAAGGTCAGCGACAGCGTCACCGGCAGGGTGTCGAGCACGGCGTCCACCACCGTCTGGCTGTTGTACGCGGACGTGCCCAGGTCGCCTTGTACCGCCTTGAAGAGCCAGCGCCCGTACTGCACGACGAACGGGTCGTCGAGGCCGAGCTTCTCGCCGAGTTCCTCGTACTGCTCCGGCGTCGCGTCGACGCCGAGGATGATGTCCCGGATGTCGCCGGGCACCAGGTGCAGCATCAGGAACGTCAGGAACGAGACGATCAGGAGCAGCGGAGCGAGCCCCACGATGCGGGCGGCGAGGAGCTTCAGCATGCCGCGGTCGCTGCTGGCCCCTCGAGTTCGAACAGGCGGTCGATGTCGGCCTTGGCCGCGTCGCAGCGGGCGTGGTGCGCGTTCATGGCCGCGGCTCGGGGGAGTCGGTCTGGGCCGGGTCCGGTGGTCGCCGGACGCCGGTGACGCCGGCAAATGCCGGCCCCCCGGGTCTGATCCGTATCTCGCGCAGAATCGGATCGATGTACCGCCCCACTCGCACGCCCGTGAGCTTGTCCGCGTCGTAGATCACGAGGTCGTCGATCTGGAGGTACACCAGCGTGAGGACCTCCTTCACGACCACGTTGAAGTACTCCTCGTAGTTCCGCGCCCGGAGGTCCTCGTCGAGGCTGCGGATGGCTTCCGCCGCCAGCCGTTCGAGCCGCGGGTCCTCGTAGCCGAAGGGGTTGAAGCCGGCCGTGACGGACCAGATCGCGGGGTGGCGGCTGTCCGGGTCGAAGTTCGGGTAGCCGATGGTGTTCACCGGGTAGTCCCGGCTCCGCGCGATCGCGGCGATGCTGCCCGTCTCGATCACCTTGATGCGCATGTCGATGCCGACGCGCCGAAGGTAGGCCTGCACGGCTTCGTACTGGGGGATGCTGCCGGCCGTCACGGGCACGGTGAACGTGAAGGTGTCGATGCCCGCCTCGTCGAGCAGGGCGCGGGCGCGGGCGGGATCGTAGGAAAAGAACGACTCGAGTGCCGGGTCGTGGCCCAGGTTCCAGGACGCCATCGGCTGCGACGTGGGCCGCGCGTACCCGAAGTACACGGAATCGGCGATGGCCTGGCGGTCGACGGCGAAACCGAGCGCCTGCCGCACCCTCGGGTCGCCCATTTCCGGCACCAGCTCCCCGGCGCGGTCCAGGATCGTGAACCCGAACCAGCGGTTCGGCCGCTTCGTGACGCCCAGTCCCAGATCGCGCGCCGGCTGGGCCTCCGTCGGCCCCACGATGGCGAGATCGATCTGGCCGGAGATCATGGCGTTCAGGCGTGCGCGGTCGTTGAGGAGTTCGTGGACGTCGACCGCCGGCGCGTCGCGGAAGGCGGGATTCCAGTGGTCCGGGTTCGGTACGAAGTGGAGGACTTCGCCGAGAGTCGAGCGGCTGTGGTCGTACAGCCAGGGGCCGGTGCCCACGGGGTTGAGGTCGAGGTCGGGGTTGTCGAAGGCCGCCGGGCTCACCATCAGTCCGGGCGACAGACCGAGGTTGTAGAGCAGGGTGGGGTCCGGGTAGTGCAGGTGGAGCCGGAGCGTGTACTCGTCCAGGACCTCCGCGGCATACATGGACGCCACCGTGTTGATGCGCGGCCCTTCGAGTTCCATCAGGCGGTCGATGTTGGCCTTCGCGACGTGGGCGTCGAACCGTTCGCCGTCGATGAAGCGGACGCCTTGCCGCAACGTGAGGTCGACGGTGTTGTCGTCCGGCCAGGTCCACGACGTGGCCAGCGCCGGGTGCGGCTCGAAGGGGCTCGCGAGGTTGAGGTGCGTCAGACCGTCATAGACGAGCGTCAGGTAGCTCGAGAACTGCGGCCCCGTGTCCGCGAGGTGCGGGTCGAAGGTCACCATGGGGTTGGGCGTTCCGAAGCGCACCGTCTGCTCGGTCGCGACGACGGGCAGCCCGGGCCCGGCCAGTTCGTCGCGGTCGTTCGAGCAGGCTGCCAGCCAAAGGCCAAGGAGCAGCAGCAACGGCCGGACAGGCGGCGGCGCGAGTCCCTTCCGGGCTGCGTGGAGGGTGGCGACAGGCACCGCGGGGTAACCGGCTAGAAGATCAGTTGCACCGTTTCGCCGTCGGCCTCGACGAGCGTCGACCGGACGGCGGGCAGGATCGCCGGGTCCGTGGGCAGCGTCCCGACCCATTCTGCGTGTTGCGCGGAGAGCCTCTCGACCACGTCGGGATGTTCGGCCGCGAGGTTGACCGTCTCGCCAGGGTCCGCGTCGAGGTCGTACAGCATCGTCACGTGCCCGAGCGGCGCGTCGGTCGGCCAGCCTTCCTCTGGAGGCGTGAGGCGGCCGGTCTCGTCGAGGTCGTCGGTCGTGAAGTCCGTCTTCCGGTAGCGGATGAGCTTCCAGCGCGCGTCGCGGATCGCCATGCTGGGACCGGAGCGCCAGTAGAGATGCTCGTGGGGCCGGCCGTCGGCGTCGCCGCGGAGGTACGGCAGCAGGTCGACGCTGTCCTCGGTGGTCGCCGCGGCCCCCGCGGCGCCCGTGAACGTCGCGAGCAGGTCGAGCGAGATGACCGGTTCGCCGTAGACCAGTCCGGCCGGCAGTCCGTTGGGCCAGCTCAGGATAAAGGGGATGCGGATGCCGCCCTCGTGGTGGTAGCGCTTGAAGCCCGCGTGCGGGGCGTTCGAGCACGCGTGGCCGATGTAGCCCGCGCAGCCGTTGTCCGAGAGGAATGCGATCAGGGTGTTCTCGTACTGGCCGATCTCGTGCAGCTTCGCGACGATGCGTGCGACGCTCTCGTCGAGGGAGGCGACCATCGCGGAGTAGACGCGGGTGGCCGGGTCCTCGATGTGGCGGTACGGCTCGAGATAACGCTCCGTCGCCTGCAGCGGCGTGTGCGGGGTCGTATGGCTGAGGTAGAGGAAGAACGGTTCGTCGGCGTGCCGGTCGATGAAGGCGACCGCCTCGTCGGTGAAGGCGTCCGTCAGGTACTCGTCCACCTCGACCGTTTCGAACCCGCGGTACACCGCCGCGTACTCGGGACGCTCGGTGAGTGGGGGACCGATGCTCTCCACGCCCGGGGTGCGCGAGTCGATGAAGATGCTGCCGCCGGCCAGGACGCCGAAGTACTCGTCGAAGCCGCGGCCCATGGGGTGGTGCTCGGGCTCGTAGCCGAGATGCCACTTGCCGACCATGCCCGTCGCATAACCCAGGTCCTTCAATGCGTCCGCGAAGGTCCGCTCGGCGGTGCTCATGCCGTTGTGGATGTCGCGTCCCGCGGGGTTGAACTCCCAGCCGTGACGCGCCTGGTAGCGCCCCGTCAGCAGGCCGGCGCGGGACGGGCTGCACACGGGGTGGGAGACGTAGCCCTCCGCCGCGCGCACCCCGGCGGCGGCGAGGGCGTCGATGTTCGGGGTGGAGATGACCTGACCGCCGTAGGCTCCGATGTCCCCGATGCCGAGGTCGTCGGCGAAGACGAAGACGATGTTGGGGGCCCGTTCGGCCGGTGCTGCGGCCTCCGGTTCCGGTGCGGGTTCCGGCGCGGCGGGGGGCTGTTCGCAGCCTGCCAGGGAGAGCCCGGCCGCGACCGTTGCGGTAAGCCAAAGGTACGGGAGACGCGAGCGGCGACGGGGCGCGGTCATGCCAGGAAACCCCACGGGGGTGGACGGCAGCCAAGCGTATCATGCGTCTCTCACGCGGCAGGGAGACGGCGGCGGAGACGGCACATGGCGGAGATCCACGACCACGCGGACGAGCACAGCGACGACATCGTCGCCGCGCCCGGTGCCGAGCAGGAGGCGCTCGCCGCCCTGAACGGCTACATGGACGCCTGGAACCGGCGGGACATCGATGGCATGGACGCGGCCTTCCATTTCCCGCACGTGCGCATCGCCAGCGGCAGCATCATCCACCTGGAGTCGCCGGCTTCCCGGCTACCCGACTTCTTCGAGAAGTTCATCGCCGCGACCGGCTGGCACTACAGCCTGTGGGACTACCGCCGCGCCGTCCAGAGCACGGACGACAAGGTGCACTTCGCGGTGCAGTTCAGCCGCTACCGGGCGGACGCCAGCGTGATCGGCGCCTACCCGTCGATGTGGATCGTCGCGAAGATCGACGGCCGGTGGGGGGTACAGGCGCGTTCGAGCTTCGCGCCGTAGGCGACCCGGACATGGCGCGCTACGGGTCCCGCAGCCGCACCTCCCACAGCATGTACCGGTCCACCCGCACGTCCCTGAGCTTGTCCGCATCGTACGCGACGAGCGAATCCACGTGCAGGAGGACGAGCGAGAGCACTTCCCTGACCACGATGTTGAAGTACTCCCGGTAGTTCCGCGCCCTGAGGTCTTCGTCCAGGCTGCGCCGCGCTTCCCGGCCCAGTTCCTCGAGCCGGGGATGCTCGTACCGGAAGGGGTTGAATCCGGCGGTGGCGGACCAGATGGCCTGGTGGCGGCTGTCCGGGTCGAAGTTGGGGTAGCCGATGGTATTCACGGGGTACCGGCGCGTGCGCCCGAGCGCCTCGATGGTGCCGGGCTCGATCACCTGGATCCGCATGTCGATCCCGACCCGGCGCAAATAGGCTTGCACGGCCTCGTACACGGCCGTGGTGTCCGGCAGCACGGGCACGGTGAAGGAGAACCCCGCGGCGCCCGCTTCCGCGAGCAGCGTCCGCGCGCGCTCGGGGTCGTAGGAGAAGAACCCGTCGAGGGCCGGATCGTGGCCGAGGCCCGTCAGCATCGGTTGCGATGCCGGCCGGGCGTACCCGAAGAACACGGTGTCGGCGATGGTCTGGCGGTCGATCGCGAATCCGAGCGCCTGGCGCACCCGGGGGTCGCCCAGTTCGGGCACCAGTTCGCCGGCGCGGTCGAGGATCGTCAACCCGCGCCACCCGGTGGGGAACGCAGCGACCTCGAAGCCCGCCGCCCGCGCCGGTCCGGCGTCGGACGGCCCGATGTCCGCCAGGTCGATCTCGCCGGACAGCAATGCGTTCAGGCGGGCGCGGTTGTTGACCAGTTCGTGGATCGCGAGATGCGGGGCGTCGCGGAAGGCGGGATCGAAATAGTCCGGGTTCGGCGCGAAGCGGTGGACCTGGCCGATCGCGGAGTTGTCGCGATCGTAGCGCCACGGACCGGTGCCGACCGGGTCGAGGTCCAGGTCGGGGTTGTCGAACGCCGCCGGGCTCACCATCAGTCCCGGCGACATCCCGAGGTTGTATAGCAGGGTCGGGTCGGGGGCGTTCAGGTGCAGCCGCAGCGTGAAGTCGTCCACGGCCTCTGCGGTGTCTATCGACGCTACCGTGTTGATGCGCGGTCCCTGCAGGCGCAGGAGCCGCTCGATGTTGGCCTTCGCGGCGTGGGCATCGAACCGCACGCCGTCGATGAACCGTACGTCGCGACGCAGCTCGAACTCGACGGTGGTGGGCTCCGGCCACGTCCAGGAGACGGCGAGGCCCGGGTAGGGCTTGGAGTAGTCCGCCGTGTTCATGCGCGTCAGCCCGTCGTAGACGGGGACCAGGTACGTGGTGAAGGGCGCGCCGGTGTCCGCGAGGTGCGGGTCGAAGGTGACGAGCGGGGTGGCGGTGCCGTAGCGGACGGTGCGATCCGTGGCGGTGGAGGGTGTCGGGCCGCCGGAGTCTTCCGCGGCCGGCGTGCAGGCTGGCAGGGCGAGTGCGGCGAGCCACGCGACCGCTACGCACGCCAGGGTCCGTGCCAGGCGGCCGCACGCCGGGACCGCCAGGGAAGCCACCTGCGCGGGAGCCGGCGCGTTCAGGCGTCGAAGAACGCCAGCGAGCGCGCCTCGATGCTCTCGCGTGGGGGCGCGTCGTCCGGGCTGGTGGGGTCGTCGAAGGCCGAGTGCGCGGTGAACCGGGTGCGGCCGTCCTGCATCGAGTCGTAGCACTTCAGCAGCATCGCCTCGTCCGCGCGCATCTCCGGGACATAGAACCAGCGGTGCCCGGGGCTGTGCAGGAAGGCGTAGATCTCGCCCGTGCGGTCGGGATAGACAAGGTCGAGCGGGACCAGGTCCCCGGCGGCGATGGTGTCGCCGCTGCAGACCGCCAGCGGCGTCCCCCGGACGGGGCCCGAGATCGGCTTCCAGACGTTGATGACGGCGAACCGCCGCGTCAGCAGGTCCTCCGCCTCGTCGGGCACGAGGTCGTGGACGCGCTGGGGGCCGGAAGCGTGGGTGTAGTCGTTGTGGACGAACCGGACCGGGGGGTGTACGTCCGGGGAGTGCCGTTCCGGGTCGTCGGAACGCACGTTGTGGTCGAACACCAGCACGCGGACGGCGCCCGTGGCCGTCCGCACGAGGCGCTCCACCTCGGGGTAGTAGACGGAGCGGACCTCTGCGGCGTCGTGGAAGTCCCGCACCCGGGACTCGTGGCCCACGAGGCGGACGCCTTCGCGGTCGAGGGACAGGGTGTCGGCGACGGCGCGCGCGTCGAGGACGGACATGGTCCGTACCGCGTCGCCCGGGGTGCGTTCCGAGCGCTCCTCCGCCTTCCCGTCGTGGAGGAAGACGCCCGGCTTGCGGGACGGTTTCTCGATGTAGTGGAAGTCGGCTTCGACCTGTCGTCCGGCGTTCATCGGCTTCCTCAGACCACCAGCCGCGTGGCATACGCGACCGTACCGTTGGTGAGCGCGTGACGCCGCTGGAAGTTCTCCCGCGCGGCCTGCGGCGGCTGCCGCGAGGCCTGCCACGAGTTCAGGCCGTCATACCAGGTCAGCAGCAGCATCCGCCCGTGCTCGGCGGACCGGTCGCGCTGGCAGAAGAGGCCCTGCGGTTCGGCCCGGTAGGCGTCGACGGTCTCGAAGCTCGTCCACGCTTCCGCGGAGAGCGCGGCGATTTCCTCGACATCGCGGTGGGCGACCTCGAAGAAGCGGAACACGTACAGGCCCTCGCGCGTGAGCGGACGCGAGTCGGTCGGGCGCACGGTGGGCACGAGCGTCAGGGAGGCCACGCCCTCCACCGTGTCGAGGCCCGACACCGTCTCGACGGAGGCGGCCACCGCCGCGTCGTCTCCCACGGTCACCGCGACGAGTTCGTTCGAGGCGATGCCGAACAGGCCGTGGAACGTGCCCCAGACGCGTTCCGCGGGCAGCGCCGAGACGATGGCTTCGCGCAGGGGCGGCCAGTCGCGCTCCGGGCCACGGATGCGAAGGAAAGCGAAGGTGTCCATGACCGTTCCCGCCAGCATGCAAACCGCTGACGTTACCAGAGCGGGCCGGTGCGAAACAGGCTTGAGGTGGCCCCGGGGACGCACGCGGAGGCGGCGGGGCCTGGAGGACCCCGTGATAAGCTGCCGCGTTTTTCGGGGAGGGATCGATGAACGGCGCGGAGAGCCTGCTGCGGACGCTTGCGGCCCACGGGGTGGACGTGTGCTTTGCGAACCCTGGCACCTCCGAGATGCACCTCGTGCAGGCCATCGACGCCGTGGACGACACCCGGGGCGTGCTGTGCCTGTTCGAGGGCGTCTGCACGGGCGCCGCCGACGGCTATGCGCGCATGAACGGCGGCCCCGCGACGACCCTGCTGCACCTTGGCGCCGGGCTTGCCAACGGCGTGGCCAACCTCCACAACTGCCGCCGCGCGGACTCGCCCCTCATCAACATCGTCGGCGACCACGCCATTCACCACGTCGCCTACGACGCGCCGCTGACCTCGGACATCGAGAGCGTCGCGAAACCGGTCTCCGCCTGGATCCGCACTTCCCGGACGTCCGAGGGCCTCGCCCTCGACGCGGTGGACGCGGTGCGGGCGGCGCTGGCCCCGAACCCCATGCCGCGCGGCGGCATCGCCACGCTCATCGTGCCGGTGGACTGCGCCTGGGGAGAGGGGCGCGTGCGCGCCAAGGCTCCCGGTTTCGACGCGTCGGTCGCCAAGCCGACGGTCGACGACGCGGCGGTGGCGTCCATCGCGCCGCGGATCGATTCCGACACGCTGCTCATGATCGACGGCAACGGGCTGACGGAAGCCGGCGTGCGCGCCGCCGGCCGGATCGCCGCCGCGACCGGCTGCCGGCTGTATACGCCCACGTTCCCCGCGCGGGTCGAGGCGGGACCGGACCTGCCCCTCGTCGAGCGGCTGCCGTACTTCCCCGAACATGTCATGCAGGTCTTCGCATCGGTCCGGAAACTGGTCCTCGCCGGCTCGCAGGCGCCGGTCAGCTTCTTCGCCTACCAGAACCTGCCGAGCGACCTGGTGCCGGAGCACTGCGAGACGGTTCGGCTCGCGCACCGGCACGAAGATGTCGAGGCGGCGTTGACCGCCGTCGCGGACGCGCTCGACGCGCCGGCCGGGCAGGGGGCTGGCGGCGGGCGGCCCGAGAAGCCGGAGGGTGCCCTGTCCGCCGGCAACATCGCCCAACTCATCGCGGCCAGCGCGCCCGAGAACAGCATCATGGCGACGGACTCCGGCGGCGGCGGTGCGGCGCACCCGGTGCTGCAGCGCTCTCTGCGGCACAGTTGGCTCAACCTGACCGGTGGCTCGATCGGCGACGGCGGCCCCATCGCGGTCGGCGCGGCCATCGCGTGCCCGGACCGCCAGGTGTTCGCGCTGCTCGGCGACGGCGGAGCGATGTACACGAACCAGTACCTGTGGACCGCGGCCCGCGAGGGACTGAACATCGTCTCGATCGTCTTCTCGAACCGCCAGTACAACATCCTCGAGGTCGAATACCGGCGTCTCGGCATCAACGAGATCGGGCGCGACGCCGCGAGCCTCTTCGACCTGTCGAATCCGGACCTGGACTGGGTGGGCCTCGCGGCCGCGCAGGGCGTGCCGGGCGCCCGGGCCTCCACGTGCGAGGAGTTCGACGCGGCCCTCGGGCGGGCGCTCGCGAGCGACGGGCCGTACCTGATCGAGGCCGTCCTCTGATCCGGCCGCTGGAACGCCAGCCGAACGGGATACGTCCATGAGCGCACTACCGGGCGGTGGCGTGAGCGCGGCCGCCGTCGAAACGCCCGGCGCCGTCACCCGGGGCACGCATCCCTATTACGTCCTCGCGCTGCTCTTCCTGGCCTACACGTTCAGCTTCGTAGACCGGCAGATCCTGTCGATCCTGTTCGAGCCCATCAAGGCGGAGATGGAGCTGTCGGACACCCAGCTCGGCTTCCTCGGCGGGCTCGCCTTCGCGCTCTTCTACTCGACGCTCGGCGTGCCGATCGCGATGCTGGCCGACCGCAGCGTGCGCACGCGCATCATCACGGTGTCGCTCGTGGTGTTCTCCGCCATGACGGCGCTCTGCGGCCTCGCGCAGAACTTCTGGCACCTGGCGCTCGCGCGCGTCGGCGTCGGGGTGGGCGAGGCCGGGGTGAACCCGGCGAGCCATTCGATCATCGCGGACATCTTCCCGCCCGCGAAACGCTCGACCGCCATGGGCCTGATCGCGGTCGGGCCGAACGCCGGCATGCTGATCGGCCTCGCGGCGGGCGGCATCCTCTCGGTGCAGTACGGCTGGCGCGTGACGATCATGGCCGTGGGGCTGCCCGGGCTCCTGCTCGCGCTCATCTTCTGGCTGACCGTCCGGGAACCCCGGCGCGGCGGGTCGGAGTCGCGTTCGGCGGATGTCGCCGCGCCCCCCGTGCGCGAGTCGGTCGTCTACATGTGGCGCAACCGTGCCATGCGGCACCTGGTGATCGGCGCGATGATGAAGGGCATCGGCGGCTACGGACTCGTGTCCTGGATGCCGTCGTTCCTCATCCGGACGCATGACCTCAGCGCCGCGCAGGTGGGACTCCTTCTCGGCGTCGGGCTCGGCGTGATCGGGGGGCTCGGCGCCTTCCTCGGCGGCTACCTGAACGACCGGCTCTCGAAACGCCGCGCGGGGGCGGGCCTCGCCGTCATCGCCGTCATCACCGCGGCGGTCTACCCCTTCTCCGTGGGCGCCTACCTGGTCCCCGAACTCTGGTTGTGCGCGGCCCTGCTAGTCTTCCAGATCTTCGGCGGCGGCATGTATCTCGCACCGAGCTTCGCACTCGTCCAGGGCCTTGCGCGACTGCGAATGCGGTCGGTGGCGGCGGCCGTCAAGATGCTCGCGATCAACCTGATCGGGCTGGGACTCGGCCCTTGGGCCGTGGGGGCGCTGAGCGACCTGCTGCGTCCGGCGTTCGGGGATGACTCGCTCCGTGTCGCCATGCCGATCGTCGGCGCCTTCGCGGTCTGGGGGGCGGTGCACTTCTACCTCTGCAGCCGGCACCTGGAACGGGGGCTGGCCGAAGCGCAACGCGATTGACTCCGCGTCGCGGGAGCACGACGACCGATGGTGAGACTGTCCGACCTGCCGGACTACGAGCGCGAACACCTGCTGGACAAGAACCTCGGGCCGCTCGGGCCTCCCGCATGGGTGCCGCCGGGCACGCCCTTGCGCGAACGCAGGGTCGCGCTCGTGACGACCGCGGGCCTGCACCGGCGTAGCGACTCGGCGTTCGACCTGACCGATGCCAGCTACCGTGTGCTCCCGGGCGACCTGGGCGCGGCGGACCTCGTCATGTCGCACAGCTCGGTCAACTTCGACCGCTCGGGGTTCGCCGAAGACGTGAACCTGGTCTTCCCCATCGACCGGTTCCGGGAACTCGCCGAAGACGACGTGATCGGGGGTCTCGCCTCGAACCACTTCAGCTTCATGGGCGCGGGCCTGCTGCCGGAAGCCTACGAGGCGTCCGCCCGGGACCTCGCGCGCATCCTGCACCGGGACGGGGTCGACACGGCGTTCCTCACCCCGGTCTGACCCAACTGCACCCGCGCCGTGAGCGCGGTCGCGTACTATCTCGAAAGCGCCGGCATCGCGACCACCGGCATCAGCCTCGTGCGGGAGAACACGAAGGCGCTGCGGCCGCCGCGGTTCCTGTGGGTCACTTTCCCCCTCGGGCGGCCGCTCGGCCTGCCTGGGGACGCCGCGTTCCAGCGGCGCGTCGTCCTGGCCGCGCTCGCACTGCTGGACGCACCCTCGGGTCCCGTGCTCGAGGACTATCCAGAGGACGTACCGGACTTGCCGGGGGACGACGTGTTTGCCTGTCCCGTCCGGTTCCCGCCACGCGCATCGGGGAGGGGGCGGTGGGGGTCCGCGCTCCTGGAGGAGATCGCACTGCTGCGGCCGTGGTACGCGCTGTCCCGCGAGCGCCGCGGCCGGACCACGGTCGGCGTCGCCGGTACGCTCGTGGAAACGCTTGCCGAGCGGCTCGGCGCGCTGCTCGATGCACCGGAGCGACTGCCGGGAACCCTGGCCGAGCTGACGGAACTGAAGCGCACGCTCGCGGACCTCAGGGCGTTCCACGAGGAAGCGGTCACCGCGCAACCGGGGGACCCGCCGTGGCGGGAGGTGCGCCGCCTGCTGTGGCGGGAGAGTGTCCTCGGGGACGCCATGCTGACGCTGCGCGACCGGTTCGACGCGTCCGGGGACCCGAGGCTCCGCGCGTTCACCCGGGTGCTGGTCCCGCGAGGGGCGCTCGAGGACTGACGGAGCCTCCATGGGCCGTCCACGATGGAAGCGGGACACGCGTTCGCATACGCTGATGGGGATCGGACACTTGGAGACACCATGCTGAAACTGCACTTCGCGCCCAATTCGCGGGCCGGCCGGATCGTCTGGCTGCTGGAGGAACTCGGACTGCCGTACGAGATGAACAAGATGGCCTTCCACCCGAAGGACCTCAAATCGGACGAGCACCGCGCGCGCCATCCGCTCGGCCGCGTGCCCGTGCTCGACGACGGCGACGTCCAGATCTACGAGTCCGGCGCGATCGTCGAGTACATCCTCGAACGTCACAGGAACCGGGGTCTGAAGCCGGCGGCCGACGCTCCGGAGTTCCCGATGTACCTGCAGTGGTTCCATTACTGCGAAGGCATGGTGATGCCACCGGTGAACACGATCATCGTGCACACCCTGCTGCTGCCCCCGGACCGGCGCGACGAGACCGTGCTCGGCCAGGCCCAGCGCCTGCTGACCCGGTCGCTGGCGCCTGTCGACCAGACCCTCGAGGGCAAGGACTACCTGATCGGCGACTTCTCCGCCGCCGACGTCATGCTCGGCCACGCGTGCTTCATGAGCAACCGCCTCGGCTGCGTGAGCGACGAGATGGCGAACCTGAAAGGGTACGTCGAGCGGATCACCGCCCGCCCCGCGTTCCAGACGGCCATCAACATGCAGTAGGGGTTCTGGCAGCGGGTTCGCGGCGCTGACGCGCAGCGAACCCGTGATGTACGCCGCGCCGGGGCAATCGGTGTAAGGTCGGGCGCGCTGGCGGGGGAGGCCGGTCCTGCGAACGCTGGCATGGCGCGTACGGGTCCGCCCCGCTTGGCCGGAACCGAGAGAGTGCAGGAGTGACATGAGCCAACGACTGATCTGGCCGGTGCGCCTCCAGCGGCAGGAGCACGGAGCGGTACTCGTCTCGTTTCCCGACGTCCCGGAGGCGTTGACGGAGGGGCCGACGGAAGCGGACGCCCTGATCGAGGCCGGCGACGGCCTGATCGCGGCCCTGGGGGGCTATGTCGCGGAACGGCGTGCCATTCCCCGCCCGTCTGCAGCGGGGGGACAGCCCGTCGTCGCGCTTCCCGTACTGGTCGCGGCCAAGATCGCGCTCTATGCCGCCATGCGTGCCCAAGAGGTCAGCGACACGGCGCTTGCCTGACGGCTTGGGCTCACAGAGGGGGCTGTTCGACGCCTGGTCGACCTCGATCACCGTTCGCACATCGGCCAGATCGAGGCTGCGCTGCAGGAACTTGGGCAATTGCTGACGGTTGCCACGCGAGCTGCGTAGGCTTCGCCTGTCGAAGGGCGATCCTCGAGGCCGCCTGCACCACCGCGTTCAGGAAACCCCGCCGTTGTCGAGGAAGCAGCGCAGACCCGCTTGGGCGAGCCATTCGGTCACCCGCTCCCGGTCGGCGTCGGACAGCGTGTGCGCGATCCGGTCGAGGATCATCCGGCGGGACTGCTCCGGGTAGGG